>JALEWG010000218.1 GCA_022788065.1 Lachnospiraceae bacterium
TTTACCACCATAAGATGGATCTTATCCGCCAGCTTTTCTGCTTTTAAAATCGGATACATAACTCCTCTACCTCCTGTGTAATTAATACGTTCCCCCCTCGGGTCACTCTTTACCACTATTTAGTTTACCATGTTCGCGTTCCGATATCAACAGAAAAAATTTTTTCCGGCTATTTTCTCTCGTACTTTCGGAACTCATAACAGAGATTAAAATACGTCTGCTCATCGCTCACGTCTGTCATGCGCCACATCGGATCCTGCTCAAGATTCGGAAAAAAGGTATCCGCATCATAAGCATAATCGATCCATGTCACATGTGCCGTATCACAGTATGGCAGAAACTGGCGGTAGATCGTCTCTCCTCCGATAATGTAAATATCCTCCGTCGGATACGGCTCCAGATACTTTAATGTCTCCTCAAGACTGTGCATGACAACCGTTCCCTTTTTCTTATAATCTTTATTCTCCGTGAGCACCACGTTTGTGCGTCCCGCAAGCGGCTGTCCCCCCGGAAGGCTTTCCAGCGTTTTTCTTCCCATCACGATCACCTTCCCGATGGTCTCCTGACGGAACAGACGCTGGTCATCGGGGATGGTCACCAACAGCTTCCCTTTGTTTCCTATTGCCCAGTTTTTATCTGCCGCTACGATCAGATTCATGTGTTTTCCTCCACGTCCATACATTCTTTTTCGACAATTTTCAGCGTTGCAGCCGCGTTTAAGAGGAATGCGAAGGAAGGCTGCTCCGCCTCTGTTACGATACCGTCATGATACTTTTCCTTCATGACTGCCAGGCGCTCCTCCTCCGTCCGGTGCGCTTTTATAATATCAATGATCTCGTATTTTGATTTTTCAAGTTCTGCCTCCAGGTAGTCCCAGATCTCTTCCGGGGTTTTCCCGTCCTGAATTCCCTGATGTGTGATAAATACACGCTTTGCCGGCGCATGTCTCAGCTTTTCCACAGCGTCCAGACACATCTGATATCCCACCAGGTAACACGGCATGTACCGGTCTCTTGAAAAGACGCCGACAGTCTCGCTGGCAAACAGAACGTCCCGGTCTGCCAGGTAGGACAGGGAGCATCTTGTGTGTCCCGGAGTCTCATAGACTGTGATCTCATGATCTCCGATCCGGATCACATCCCCCTCTTTTACAGTCCGGTCCACCCGGAGTCCCTCCACATCGTAGTCCGGCGCTCTTTTTAACCCCGCGCCCTTCGCCGCGTCGTCGCTTAAACGGCGCATGGTCGCGCGGACCGATGGCTTCTCAAGGATTGCGGCCGCGTATTCACTGCCGTAT
Organism: Lachnospiraceae bacterium; assembly: GCA_022788065.1. Lineage (GTDB taxonomy): Bacteria > Bacillota > Clostridia > Lachnospirales > Lachnospiraceae > SUG393. The sequence goes on from JALEWG010000218.1 coordinate 1,298, forward strand.
ACCGCAAGCTCCGGCCACTGCTTTCTTAAGAACGGCAATCCCGCCACATGGTCATAATGGGAATGGGATAAGAGTACCGCATCTAACGGTGCATCCCCCAGCTCCCTTTTTATATTTTCGATCATTCTTCCTGCGCTGTAGGCCATCCCCGCATCAAAAAGGAGATTCTTCTCTCCCCTGATCAGCCAGGCGGCTCTGCTCTCATCGCCGCAGACGTTAACAATATAATCCTGCATTTTACTCCTCCGCATTTGATCTAACGGACATCATAGCACATTTTCCCCTCACTTATCAAGCGGTGCGGAATAAGAATGCCGGCACGCCGTTCAGACCGGCCGGCACGCAGAGAAAACCTGTCCTTGCCAGATTCCATATTTCAGTATATAATGATAACTGTTGCTTTAGATTCTGACAGTGATGAGAGGAGTAACCCCGATGATAAAATTAGAACGCACCAGCGTTATGAACCTTGAAAACGCTATCCGCGGCGCGAGAAACCCCATGAACAGCTGGGGGCGCATGGACAGCTTCTACGATGACGACGGAAATTATATTCTCGGCCCCAACGATCTGGATCTGGCAAAGAGGCTGAGAAAAGCCGGAAGTGACCATAGAAAATATGTGCGTCAGATCTTCGTGTCCGTGGATATCACAGCTCCCCTTTACTGGTGGAAGGAATATGACACCTACAAGATCGCAACGGTGGCCAACTCCACCAGCACCATGCACAAGATCCATTCCAAACCGTTCTCCATCGATGATTTCAGCCATGACCACATGACCCAGGAAACTCTGGAATTTATGCAGACGATCGTGGACCGGCTGGAAACGATCCGCCTCCGGTATATGGAAAACGGAAAGCAGAAAGAAGACTGGTATGATATGATCCAGCTCCTTCCCTCCAGCTATAACCAGATGCGTACCTGCACGATGAACTATGAGACACTGATCAATATTTATTATGCCAGAAAGGCCCACAAGCTGGCCGAGTGGCATACCTTCTGCGACTGGATTGAAACGCTCCCCTATGCAAAGGAGCTGATCGTCGCCGCAGAAGAATGACAGACGGTTAAAAAACGGATATCTCCTTTTGAAGGGTGAGGGAATAGATGAACGATTCCTTCACCTTTTTTCCTGTGATCTGGGAAAGTGCCTGCGCATAGTACACCAGCTGGATCTGATACCGGTCCAGAAGCACCTGTTCTTCTCCTTCTCCGACACGGTCCGTCTTATAATCCACAAGGACAATGCCGTCCTCCTCCTCAAACCACGCGTCAATGATTCCCTGGATCAGTACCGGTTCATCGGAATCGGCCTCATCCATCATGCTTGCCGGAATTCCCATGACAAACTGACTCTCTTTGTGAAGCCGTCCCTGTTCATCCGCTCTGCGCATGCGCTCTGCAAGAGGAGATTCAAAGAACGTTAAAAGCTTCCGCCTGTCCACAAGCCGCAGAGACTCTGCGGGCATCATTCCATCCTCTTCCAGTTGTCTGAGAGCCGCGGTCAGCTCTTTATAGCTTCTGATCTCACGGAATTTCAGGAGCTCCAGCACTCTGTGGTACGCAGTTCCGCGGACTGCTCCTCCCGGGATCATGCCGCCGGACGGACGGTCCGCCGTTTCTTCCCCGGTCCGCATAAAATCGGGAATCGATGGAAGAAAATCACTCTCCCCGTCATCGGTAAACTGTCCCTGATGCTTCAGTTCGGAGACGGACATCTTCGCGTGGAGTGTGATATCGGCCTCGTGGGGATACCGGTACAGGAGCATGGACTTTAGCTCCTCTTTCGGACTCCCGGCCTCTCTCAGCATTTTAAGCTTCATCCGGAGCTCCGCCTTATTTTCCTGACTCTTCACTTCCGCCGCGATCAGATCCCGCACCGGCACCTGAGTCACTCTGACAGAATTGCCCGCCCCCTGTGACGCCATGAGGATCCAGTCCAGATAAGAGCCGGCAGAGCTTAAAAATGTAAACGGGATCCCGCACCGGTCATCGCCATTCTCACCGACGGTTTTCCACTTTTCCAGCCGGTTTTCCAGGTATTTATCCCCGGCTGTTATGATCAGCTTCTCTTTCGCCCTCGTCATGGCCACATACAGGATCCGCAGTTCCTCGCCCAGACTCTCCAGACCGATCCTGCGGCTCAGGACATTTTTCTTTAGCGTGGAGGCTTTCACGTTGAGTTCCGGATCCAGAAAATCTGCAGCCACGCCCAGCTCCTCGTCGATCAGGATTTTTCCTCTCGTGTCCTGTCTGTTAAACCCTTTTCCGGCGCCCGCCAGAAATACCACCGGAAACTCCAGGCCTTTGCTCTTATGGATGCTCATGATCCTCACGGTATCCTCATTTTCTCCGGCACGCGCCGCCTCACCGAAATCCGTGTCATACTTTTTCAGCTTCTCAATGTACCGGATGAAATCAAACAGACTCTGATAGCTGGTCTTTTCATAGGCCGCCGCCCTCTCCACCAGCATGTTCAGATTTGCCTGCCGGACCTTCCCCGCAGGCATCGCCGAGACATAGTCGTAATACCCGGTCAGCTCGAAGATCCGGTAGATCAGACGGTGGACGGGCAGGTATGTCGCCTCGCGGCGAAGCACGGAAAGAAGCTCCAGGAACCGGGCCAGCTTATCATAGACCTCATCCCGCGCGTTTTCCATGTAATCCCGGACCGCTCCGTAAAAGCCCGGATCCTGCCCCCGGTCCGCATGCCGCTTAAAGCCGGCCATGATCATCGCAAGCTCCCGGTCGGTCAGACCCACGATCGGCGATCTTAACACGCTGACTAACGGAATATCCTGCATGGGGTTGTCGATCACGGACAGGAGATTTAAGACGGTCTCCACCTCCACTGCCGTGAAATATCCGGTTTTGGACTCCGCGAAGGCGGGAATGCCCTCGGCGCCCAGAACGCTTAAAAACTCCTCCGACCAGCCGTTTAAGCTCCTTAAAAGAATCACGATGTCTTTCTTTTTTAACCGTTCATACTGCCCGGTCTTCCCGTTCCAGATTTGCATGCCCGTTTCCGGATCCGTAAGTTCCCGGATCTTCGCTGCGATGAGTCTGGCTTCCGCCTCTTTTGCAGTAAAATCAGCCCGCTCCTCATCCATGGCCTGAAACAGGTCCTCTCCCGTATTCAAAAGGAAGACCTCCGTCTGTGCATGCCCGGTTACCGGCGGTTTTGGGTAATCCGCCCCGGGATAAAGCGCCGTATCCTCTGTATACCGGATATTTCCCAGCGGCTTCGTCATGATCCGGTAAAAGATCTCGTTGATGCTCGCCAGCACCTCCGGTCGGCTTCTGAAATTCTTATGAAGCTCGATCTTCTGGTATAGGCCATCTTCCTTCCCGTAGGATTCATATTTTTCCAGAAACAGCTCCGGCTTCGCCAGACGGAATTTATAAATACTCTGCTTTACATCGCCGACCATGAACACATTCGGTGTTCCGAACCTCTCTCTGGAGACGGCACGGATCAGCGTCTCCTGCACTTCGTTGCTGTCCTGATACTCATCCACAAGGATCTCTTCATAATAAGAGGCCAGTTCATCGGCTGCCGGTCCGGGGCTGTGATCCGCGGAATCACCGGTAAGGATCTTTAACGCAAAATGCTCCAGATCATTAAAGTCCACCAGATTCTTTTCCGCCTTTTTTTCCTGATACCGCCGGGAAAATTCCTCACTCAGTTCCAGAAGCATGAGGACCGGCTCTCTGCAGGCGATCAGGTCAGAAACCATGCTCTCCGGATTTTCCGGCGCGTAAAGCTCCCGCATTTTTTTCACGGAATCCTTGACGCGATTTCTGATCTCTGCCGTGGCCTCCTTCTTCTCCGGATCCACAGATTTTCCACGGACCGGTGAGAGCCTGCCGAACATGGGACCGGACAGGATCTGATACATGTTCCGGTACGTATCCGCCTCCTTAAGCGCCTTCATAAGCCGCCGGTCCTCCGTGAGCATGGGAAGATACGCCTGCGGTCCATCCTCCTCCCCGGCGATTTCGATTGCCCGGGAAAGCTGCTCCTCAAATTCTTCCGCCTGCCGTTTCACATCCCGGATCAAAAACTGCATCCAGGCTGATCGTTCAAAGCTCTCGGGATCATCGGCGTTTTCGGCGAGCAGTTCCTCTCTGCAGGCTTCGATCCACTCCCCGGGCCACGGGTTGCTTTGGGAAAACCGGTAGACCTGTCCGATCAATTCTTCCAGACCTCCATCCTCTTTTCCTGACGCATACGTGTCCACAAACCGGAAGAAGCGTTCGTCATTCCTGCCGTAATACTCTTCCATCATATCCTTCATGACGTCCGCCTGAAGTAGGAGCAGTTCTCCCTCATCTCCGATCCGGAATCCCGGATCGATATCCAGATCGTTAAAATGCTCCCGGATGAGGTTCAGGCAAAAGCTGTCGATGGTCGTGATTTTCGCATGATGGATTAACGTGGACTGACGCTCCAGATTCCGGTCGCCAGGGTGTTCCTCCAGCCGTTTCTCCAGCGCGTCTCCGATTCGCTCCCTCATTTCGGCCGCCGCCGCATTTGTAAATGTCATCACGAGAAGACGGTCAATATCCACCGGATGTTCCGGATCTGTGACCATCTGAATAATCCGCTCCACGAGCACCGCTGTTTTTCCGCTTCCGGCCGCTGCCGACACGAGAAGATTCCGGTTCCTCGCATCAATGACCTGTTTCTGTTCCGCGGTCCATGTCATGTTCGCCATCTTCCGTCTCCTCCTCGTCTTTCTCGATTTCTTTCCAGATTTCCTCCGGCTTCATGGCCTTAAACTTCCGGTATCCGAACCCGGAGACCTTCTGGTCAAAGCCGCAGATGCTGTGGTACGGGCAGTAATCGCATGCCGTCCGGCTCCCCTGTTTATAGGGATTGACCGCTGTGTTTCCGTCCAGGATCTCCCCGCCCATCTCCTTAAGACTCCTCGTAACGAAATCCGAAAGATGCCGGAAACGATCTCCGCCCGCGATGGAGGACCGGGCCTCCTGTATAACGCCATCCTTTAATGCCACCGGAATCACGTCAGATTCCTTCACGATCTCGCGGTCCATATGCCTGATCACGTCCAGACTGCTGTTTACCAGCCCGTTCATGCGAAGCTTCTTTAATATTCCGGCTTCCACCGCTTCGGCTGACGGATCCTCCGGCCGTTCCACCACAGGATCATCAATATGATAATAAAAGATTCCCGCCGGCACAGACTGTTTTCCCGGGTGTTTCTTTTCCTCCATTTTTAACGCCGCATCCATATAAACCACAAGCTGCAGCTGCAGTCCGTGATAGAGAAGCGACAGATCAAAGGAAGTGCTGCCCGATTTATAGTCCAGGATTTTTACATAAACCCGGTCCTCATCCTCAAAAATGTCCAGACGGTCGATCCGGCCTTTCAGATTCAACGCCTCTCCGCCGCTAAGCGGGATCCTCGTACTCACATCCACCTCAAATTCCGACGGTTCAAAATCACCCTTCTGAATCTGATAGATCAGTGCGCGTACTGTGCGGTCCGTGATCTTTTCCACCTTTTTTTCCAGATAACTGTTCCTTGCGGAGCTTTTCATGATCGTGTTTCTGTATTCCGCGGAAACCTGCTCCACCGCCTCTTTCACAAGCCTCCGCCGCTTCGCGTTTTCCATGGTGCGGATATCCAGCTGCTGTTCCTGTACCCGCTTAAAAAACACATCCAGAGAGCGGTGAAACAGATTTCCCATGTCAGAGAAGTCAAGCTCATATTCCCGGCGCTTTTTCAGTTCCAGTCCATAACTTAAGAAGTGGGCATACGCGCAGGCAGCATAGCCCTCCATCCGGGTGACGCTACCGTTTAACAGCTTCCCGTAAAGCTCCCTTGCCGCCTCTTTTCCGATTCCTGCCTCCTGATAGGAGTAAACGCAGGCGTCGGCCAGAAGTTCCATCTCCCTGCTCTTTTCTCCGTCCGCAGAAAGGAACTGATACAGCCTGGCAGTTTCCGGCTTCTGCTCCATGGTTTCCGGCTCCTGCAGCCAGGACAACACCTGCCGGACCGCCGACCGGACACTGACGGCGCCATCCTTTTCCCCGGCCGCCTGCCTTACATCCAGTTCGGGAAACCGCTTTCTGATCTGTCCGATCAGCGAGGAGGGCCTCATGGATTTTCCATCCGCAGATAAAGTCGTCCATGACAGTGTGAGAAGCTCCGACGGCTTTGTCATTGCCAGATACAGATAAAACCTCTGCATAAAGCCTTCCTCGCGCGCCGTCGGCGCCAGCTCCAGCTGATTTTTTTTCAGGATCTCCCGCTCCTGATCGGTAAAGATCCCGCCTTTTTGCGTGTCCGCAGGGACAATGCCCTCATTGACACCGACAAAGAACAGCGCACGGACGCCGGAAAGCCTCGTTCGTTTGAGGTCCCCCGCCACGACCCGGTCGGCTCCCGCGGGGATCATGCCCACCTTCAGTTCCCGGAATCCGGCCCCCAGGATCTCCAGATACTCCCTTCTGGACACATGCTCCGTCCCCAGAAGGTCATGAAGTCTTTCGAACAGTTCCATGACGAGACCATAGATCTCGCGGTACTCCCGGACTTCCTTTTCCATACCACAGTCCGCAAATTCCCGGCTCCGTTCTTCCAGCTGACGCTCCACATCGAGTGTCATCAGAAGTTCTGTCAGCGCTTCTGTCATCTCAGCCACCGTCACTCCTTTTCCCTCCATGCGGCCGGAGAAAACGAGAAGCGGCGAGAGGATCTCTTCTTTAAATTCATTCAGTTCCTTCAGATTTAACCGGCCGCCGCCCTCAAAGTTCTTCTCCCACACGGCTTCCCAGCGGCTTCTGCTGCGGATCCCCATGGCGCGCACATACGTTTCCATGCGGTCGATCTTCTCTGTCTCGCCGGAAACCAGCCCGGTTCTCAGGTACTGGAACATACTCTCATAGTCAAACCCGCGGATCAGGATTTCCAGCGCCCCGCGGATCAGGCGGATAAACGGATTTCCTGACACATCCCGCTTTTCGTCCAGGAACACAGGAATCCCGTTTTCCTCAAACTGGTGGGTAATCTCTCTGGCGTAGCCCGGCAGGTCTCCGCAGACAACGGCGATCTCCCGATACCGGTATCCGTCTTTTCTGACAAGCTGATGGATCCGGTTTACAACGAAGTCGATCTCATCGGCGGGATTTTCCGCCTGCACCAGCCGGATTCCCTCCGGCTCCCCGCGATATGCACGATACGGATACCGGAACATGGTCTTCTCCAGATAATCGAGCGCAGGCGTGCGGGAAAACCGGTGCAGCGGCCGGTCAGAGAGAACGATGTCCTCCCGCACTTCAACTCCCTGCTCCAGCGCCAGGTTTTTAAGCTTCCCGGCCATTTTCCGGCTCATATCAAAGAGGTCCGTCTCATTTGCCGGTCCGTCCAGAGCCCCCTCTGTGGCCGTCACCGTCACGAATACCTCCCGGCACAGCTTAAAGAGCAGACTGAGTAGCCGGTACTGGACCGGAGTAAATCCCGTATATCCATCCAGAACCAGCACGCTGTCCTTTAAAAGCTTCGACCGTTCCACCACACCGCAGAGAACATCCAGAAGCTCCTCCATGGTAATGTAACGCTCTTTTGTAAATTCACGGAACGCCCGGTAGATCACATTGATCTCCCCGATCTTCTTTGCCAGCAGGCGGCTTAATCCCTCCTTATTTTCCTGTTCCTCCAGAAGCTCCGGCGTCACCCCGTACTGGTAAAACTCCGACAGCATGGATTTTACCTCGTCGATGAAGCCCGCCTGATTCAGATGAGAAGAGAAGAAGGAAAGTTCTTTCCTGTTTTCACCGGCCAGTTTCCGGAGCACCATGGTTTTTCCGGTATCATTAAGGAGCTCCGGCTGAGGCATGGAAAGCTCAGAAAAGATCCGGTATGCCAGACGTTCGAAGCTTACGATATCGATGTTCATGGTTCCGTGATGTGGATGAAGACGCACAATATCTTTCTGCGCCTGCATCGTCGCCTGTTCCGGAACAATGACGAAAAAGCGGCGTTCCGGCTCTCTCATGGACCATTCGATCACACTTCTGTATATGTATTCTGTTTTCCCTGCACCGGAGCCCCCGGTGACCAGTGTAAGCGCCATTCTGCTTCCTCCTGTCTCTTTCCCTATTTTCTTCTCCTGAAAGCTTCACGCATCAGCTGTCCGCTGCAGATAAACGACAGTACGTATCCGATCAGCACACTTTTAAAGAACTCCGTCCACACTTCTCCCCTCCGCATCAGGAGGAAGAAATTAGAAGCAGTATACCGGAATGCCTCCGCAGCCGTCTCCGTCTCCGCAATCATCTGACACAATTCAATAAAATACTGCAGCATACCGGCCGCCGGAATCATGAGGATCACAATCAGGATGCAGATTGCCGTGCCTTTTCTGTCTGCCGTTCCGTAAAATTTCTCATATCCCCGGAGAGCAAAGTTCAACATGGCATAGCCGGCGATTCCGGCGATCACTCCCACAATGCCAAGCGCGCACCAGAGAATCACACCGAGCAGTGCGCCGCCGAGCGCGCCGAGAATTCCTGCCGCCAGGCTTCCGGTCCGTACTTCTTCCGGCTCTTCCGGACGCAGACCCGCAGCACTTTCTGCGTCATATTCCACCGTGGTTTCCCCGGCTTCCATGTACTGGTGAACATCGGAAAACATTCTGGCCTCCCTTTCCTCTTCCAGTGCTGCATTTTTTCTCCTTCGGATCTGGGTTATGAAAAGAACAGCACCCAGACCGCTCCAGATCACTGCCATACTGAACATGCTCCATGCGCGCCCATAGTTTTCGCCTCCACGAGGAACGCCGGCCAGATCCAGATAGCATTTTCCCACCGCGGCATCAAGCTCCGCGTACGTCATATCTCCCTCTCCGCCGGCAAAATTCATCAGCTCCAAAGCAAACTCCCGTACCTCCTCGCAGATCAGCCCCGCTGTTCCCCGGACCTCCACCGGTTCCGGTTTCGGTGAGTCGATCTCGTACATATAGTCCACAAGGGGCTGAAGCTCCTTAAAATGATCTTCACGAATCCTTATGATTCGAAGTTCATCCATTTCCGTGACGGCCAGGCAGTAATAGTAAGTCCCCAGAGACTCCTCGGCAAACTCATAAGTCATGGTCCTGATCCGCATCGTCTTATAGGAATCATCCATTCCTGTCGTATCCAGAGGATCAAACAGCTCCGTGCGGGAACGGCCGATTTTTCCCTCCAGACCGGACTGCACGAAGAAAGCGGCTGACACGAGAAAAAATGCCGCTCCGAGAACAGTGAGAAACCAGGCGATCACCAGACACACGGTCGTCTGCTTTCTGACCCCCTCATAATATCGTTTTCCGCAGGATATTTTTTTCCTTTGCATCTGTTCCTCTCCTCCAACGTATGTAACAAGTAATATCTGTCGGTATTATACCATATCCTCTCATACTCCCGCATCCTGTTTCCTCCGGAATATCCTGGTATTTTTTTCATAAACTGTAGCAAATATGACTGAAAAGGACCCTGTCATGAGCTCAAAAACAAAAATTGTTGTCCTGCGAATGAAGGAAATCATTTACACCGCTATTTTCATCGGACTGATCCTCCTGTTGATCCTTTTGTTTCTCTTCATGTTCCGACCGGGAAAAAAGAAAAACCCGGAGACCGGAACCACAAGCGCGACCACGGAAGCCGCACCGGCATGCTACACACCGGGACTTTATTCTGCTTCCATCGTGCTGGGAAGCCAGAACATCAATGTGGAAGTTACCGTGGACGCAGAGCGGATCACCTCTGTCTCTCTCGTTCCTTTAAGCGAATCTGTTTCCGCCATGTATCCCCTGATGCAGCCGGCCATGGATTCTCTTTCGGAACAGATCATAACCGGACAATCGTTAGAGGGCCTCACATATCCCGCAGGTTCCCAGTACACCTCAACAGCCCTCATGAATGCCGTCAGGACAGCCCTCGCGAAAGCACGCCTGACGGACTGAGGGCGGTCCGACAGCCGGGATAAAAATATCTGTATCTTTTTTAAAAATACTATTGACAAATACATATCCTCCGTTTATACTTTTCGCATGGTAACATATTAGCAAGGTAAATCGCTATCATGATAATATGGTGAACCAGATATAGAAAATATAAAAGAAGGAGGATTTTCCCATGAGAAAAATCAAAATGCTTATTACTCTCACCACATCTCTTACACTTTCCATGGCGGCTCTGACAGCCTGCGGCGTTGCGGAGGCAGCAACCCACGAAGCGAAATCAGAAACGACAACAGCAGCCATGACAACGACAGCCGGTGAGACTGAGCATCGCTCTCCTTCCAACCGTTTAGAGGATATTTTAAGCCGCGGCTATATCGAAGTTGCAACGGAACCTGCTTTTGCTCCGAATGAGTTTATTGATCCGTCAAAGACCGGCGACGACCAGTATGTGGGATCCGACATTGAGCTGGCAAATTTCATTGCCGACAGACTCGGCGTAGAGCTTCGTCTGAAACCGATGGATTTCACAAGTGTACTCGGAAGTATGACTTCCGGAAAGTATGACCTGGCAATCTCCGCCCTCGCCTACACACCGGCCCGCGCCGAGACCATGAATCTTTCCAAAGGTTACTATTTCGGAAGTGAAGATCCGCAGAAAGCCTACGGAATCCTGATCCGCAAGGAAGATGCCGACAAGATTAAAACCCTCGACGATCTGGCTGATAAAACCGTTGTCGCGCAGAACGGATCCATTCAGGAAATGTTCGTGAGAGAGCAGATTCCGGCATACGGAAAATACAATCAGGTTTCCTCCACAAACGATGCTTTCCTGATGGTACAGACCGGTCGTGCCGATGCGATGGCAGCCGCACTCAAGATGGCACAGCTCTATCTGGACTCCAACCCGGAATGCGGCCTGATGATTCTTCCGGATTTCTATTTCAAGGTGGACGAAAGCACACAGGGAACAAGAATCGGAATCCCGAAAGGGGAAGACGAGCTTACAGACCGGATCAATGAAATCATCGATGAGGTGATTGAAAAAGATCTTTATAACAAGTGGTATGAAGAATATAAAGAGTACGCAAAGAAAATCGGAATTGATTAGTTTCTGACCGAACCGTTCGGGGGCTGCGAAAAGCAGCCCCCTGTTTTATTTCCCTCCAATGGATTACACTTCCCAGTCGGAGTCCAGAAATCCCTCTCCGTAAACCTCCTTCGCCTCCGACACGATCACGAACGCGTTGGGATCAATGCTGTAAATAATTTTCTTTGCCCGGAAGAACTGTTTCCTGTCCACCACACAGATTAAAGTCTCCCCCTCCCGATCGGAATAACCTCCGCGGCTTTTTAAAAATGTGCAGCCGCGTTCCAGCTGTTCCATCAGCCGGTCTCCGATCTCCTTTGTCTCAGAAGACATGACGGTTACCATCGTACTCTTGTTGGTGCCGTAGAGGATCACGTCGATGACGTAGGTGGAGACGACCATATTGATCAGAGCGTAAAGGCCCGACTCAATGTTTCGAAAAACCAGCATGGAAGCCCCGATAATCACAAGGTCCGTCGCCATGACAGCCGTTCCTGTCTGCATATGAGGCCGGAATTTCTGCAGCAGCTTTGCGGCAATGTCACCTCCGCCCGTTGTGGAGCCGCGCATGAACACGACAGCAAGGCTGGCGCCCACGAGAACAGCTCCGGCAAGACAGGACACCATCTTATCTCCCCGGTAGACTGGAACATACGGCGTTACGATACAGTCCAGAATCACCGTGAGGATCACCACGGTTTTCATGGTTTTTATGGTCCTGGACTTCCCGAGCCAGATATAGGAAGCCAGAAGCAGCGGGATATTGATCAGAAATGTCAGCGTACCTAACGGCAGGTCCGTAAACCGGTTGATAAGAATCGCCAGACCGGTGGCTCCGCCCGGCGCTATATCAATACTGTCAATAAAACAGTGAAGACCGATGGCCTGCAGAAATCCTCCGAAAATATCATACAGCAGATCCAGACAAAGCTCCTTTGCCTTTGCATATCTCCTCTCCATATCTGTTTCCATTCCTTTCCCACAAAAATACCTTTTCACCCGTAACGAAAGCAGCGGATAACATCTGTCTTTCAGATATTATCCGCTCTTTCCATCATAAGAACTCTTGTAAACGATCCTTTTTTATTTTTTTCTGGAATCTACATATTTTTTAATGTTGGAGGCATTGACAAATTTCTTTACTTCGCCGTCCTTCACAAGTACCAGTGTTGGAGCCTGCATAATTCCATATGCATCCGTAAGCTCCGGGTTCTCCTCCGCGTCAACCACCTGGTAATCCTCTCCTTTTAAGAATTCCTTCGCGATCTTGCAGTTGGGGCATGTCTTGGTCGTGAACAGGAATACTCCGTTTTTCCCGTAAAGAGTTCCCTCGTTTTTCTCCTCTTTTGCCGCGGCAACAGCTTCCACCACCTGTTTTGATGCCTCCGGATTTTTCTTCAGAACCGAGTGTCCCACATCGTACAGCTTTCTCTCTTTGTACTCCTGAGTCTTTCCGTCGTTCCAGTTCTGTACCGGACGGTAATAACCGGTGATGCGGCTGTAAACCTCCGCTTTTTCACCGCAGACCGGACATGTAAAGTGTTCGCCCGTCAGATAGCCGTGCTCCTTGCAGATCGAATAGGTCGGAGACAGCGTATAGTACGGAAGGCGGTAGTTCTCCGCAATGGTGCGGACGAGCTTCGCGGCAGCCTTCCAGTCAGGCAGCTTTTCGCCGAGGAACGCGTGGAACACGGTTCCGGACGTGTATAAGGTCTGCAGCTCATCCTGGATATCCAGAGCGTCAAACACGTCGGCTGTGTAGGAAACAGGAAGGTGCGAGCTGTTGGTATAGTACGGAGTTCCATCTTTCTCGCATCCTGCTGTGATAATATCCGGATACTTCTCCTTGTCGTGTTTTGCAAGACGGTAGGTGGTAGACTCTGCCGGAGTCGCTTCCAGGTTGTAGAGATCGCCGTACTCCTCCTGATAGACGATCAGACGGTCTCTCATATGATTCAGGACGTCCTTCGTAAACTGCTGTGCCTCCGGGCTCACCAGATCCTTCCGTATCCATTTCGCGTTGAGACACGCCTCGTTCATTCCGATCAGGCCGATCGTGGAGAAGTGGTTCTCGAAAGTTCCCAGATACCGTTTGGTATAAGGATACAGTCCACCGTCGAGAAGCTTTGTGATCACTTCCCTCTTGATCTTTAAGGAACGGGCTGCGATATCCATCATATGGTCCAGTCTCTCGTAGAAATCCTTCTCATCCTTTGCCAGATACGCGATTCTCGGAATGTTGATCGTTACCACGCCCACGGAACCGGTGCTCTCGCCGGAACCGAAGAAACCGCCTGTCTTCTTTCTCAGCTCTCTCAGATCGAGGCGGAGACGGCAGCACATGCTGCGCACATCGCTGGGCTGCATATCACTGTTGATATAGTTGGAAAAATACGGTGTGCCGTATTTGGAAGTCATCTCAAACAACAGACGGTTGTTTTCCGTATCGGACCAGTCAAAATCCTTTGTGATAGAGTACGTCGGGATCGGATACTGGAATCCCCGTCCGTTGGCGTCACCCTCCACCATGGTCTCAATGAACGCCTTGTTGATCATGTCCATCTCTTTCTTACAGTCGCCGTAGGTGAAGTCCATATTCTTTCCGCCCACGATTGCCGGCATATTCGCCATATCCTCCGGAACTGTCCAGTCCAGCGTGATATTGGAGAACGGCGCCTGAGTACCCCAGCGGCTCGGTGTGTTGACGCCGTAGATGAAGGACTCGATGCACTTCTTGACCGTCGGGTAATCCAGATTGTCTGCCTTCACGAACGGAGCCAGGTACGTATCGAAGGACGAGAATGCCTGTGCACCGGCCCATTCATTCTGCATAATGCCGAGGAAATTTACCATCTGGTTGCAGAGTACGGAGAGGTGCTTTGCCGGAGATGACGTGATCTTTCCCGGTATTCCTCCAAGGCCCTCCTGAATCAACTGTTTTAAGGACCAGCCTGCACAGTATCCGGTCAGCATGGAGAGGTCGTGAAGATGGATGTCTCCGCTTCTGTGGGCCTCCGCAATCTCCGTATCATAGATCTCAGACAGCCAGTAGTTAGCTGTGATCGCACCGGAGTTGCTTAAGATCAGGCCGCCGACGGAATAAGTGACTGTGGAGTTCTCCTTTACACGCCAGTCTTCCACTTTTACGTAACTGTTCACCACATCCTTGTAATCCAGGATCGTGTTTTTCATGTTACGGATGCGTTCCCGCTGCTTTCTGTATAAAATGTACGCCTTCGCCACATCTGTGTAGCCGGTCTCCTCCAGCACGTGCTCCGCGCTGTCCTGAATCTGCTCGACGGAGATCTTTCCGTCCTTCATCTTGCTCTGGAAATCTGCTGTTACACGCAGAGACAAGAGCTCCAGAATCTCATTATTGTAATCCTTTTTCGTTGCTTTAAAGGCCTTTTTGATTGCTTCCGTGATTTTACCCAAATTAAAATCCGCGATTTCTCCGTCGCGCTTAATGACCTGAATCATCTGTCTTCCCCTTTCTCGCATCTATGAAATCCCAGTATCTGTATTCCGATTTCTTCCTCTTTTCGTGACAATCCCCATTATAGCAGAGTGCAGAAAAAAACACAATATCTGGTTTCTTATTTTTTTAAGAATCCAGATATTGTGTGTTTGGTTTACAATTCAAGCAGCTGCAGCAAAAGCTCCCAGCTTCTCATACTCCCAGAAATTCCGCCTGGAATACAGCCGCCGTCCAAGTTCCATGGCCTTTCTGCATTTTTCGATACAGACGCGGATTTCCGAAATCGGTCTCTCCTCCCGGTAGATCCCGAATTCCAGATGCCAGTCCGGAAAGCAGAGTTCAACCTTTCGTGTAAAGTCGTTTAACAGGCTTTCCAGCCCGTCCTTTCGGTGAAGGACCGCATCCCCGGCCTCCAGAATCAAGGCTCCTTCATTTTCCTCCAGAAAAACAAGCCTTCACCCTCCGGCGCGGTTTCCGGACTGAAATTCCTCCACGAAAGCTTTTCGTTCCCTGCGCGCGATGACCGACTCGCAGGTCTGACGGAACACTGCTCAGACATATTTCGTACTCATGCTGATCCCCTGCACGCTGGCCTGGGCCATCAGCTTCTCCCTGTCATCTTCGTGCGAATTCAGCGCATATAGAATAAAGTTTTCAAATCCGATATTTCCCACATTCTGTGCCACCATGACCTGCTCATACAGGCCCTGCAGCGACAGAAACGCAATTCGGATGGCATATTCATCATAAAAATCCAGAAGCTCCCTGGACTCCATCACAATAAAATACGCCTGGATCGCGTCGCACCTCTGGATCCTGAATCTCCGCACGGTCCGGTTCATCACCGCCACATTGATCTGGCTCATGACTTCCATCCACGGAATCGAAAACGGCATGCTGATAAGCGGAACCTCATAGTGGTCAAAAAGATCGATCATATCCTGCGGAATCTGCGGAAGATACCGCTCTCTTTTGAGCATAAACGCCGCCGAATTTCTGGCTCCGCCGTCCTCGAAGGATCTGCGGATACAGTCGGGGTCCTGTGCGATCACATATCCCGAGGAAAGGACCAGTTCCTTTCCCACCGACCAACGGAAGCCGTCCGGTGCTTCCAGCATTGTAATTCCCTGAATCTCGCGATCCAGGCCTTTTTTCCTGCAACTACATAAAAATCCTTAAAATATTCGAGAGCCAGAAGCTCTCTTACTGCGATTCCCATTGAGACCCCCCTGTCCCTACAGGTCAAAAACCAGTATACTTCCAGCCGGGAATCGTTCCATTCCCATGCAACAAGTTTAACACCCGGCTCCAAGCATGTCAAGAAACCGGGTGTCAGATCTTTATTTCCTAATTATGTTAACTTCAGATCCTGATTTCCTCAGGCTTCGTACATCGGAACATACGATCCGTCGTTTGTCGCCCTGAATTCTTCCTTCACCTTCAAAAGCAGCTCAGGAGTTCTTCAAAGAGTTCTGCAGGTACATACGCTTTCACATGGATCCCGTCGTCCGCGTACTCCTCGGCAAGGAGCTGTCCGCTCTTTCTGATCTTCTGTATTCTCCCCGCTTCGCTGTACGGGAAAACCTTTTCAAAATAGACTCTGCGGCTTCTCAGGATTTTTTCCAGCGTCTCCAGCAGGTCTCCGAGCCCCTCCCCGGTCTTTGCCGAAATCTTTACCCGGTAATCCGCCACGGTATCGCGTCCGGTGGGGTCCGCCCCCGGTTTGTCGATTTTGTTGAAGACCGTCACGATCTCCTTCCCTTTGATTTCCAGCTGCCTGAGCGTTTCGTAAACCACGTGCATCTGCATGTCCATCTGGGGATTGGAGCAGTCCACCACGTGGAGGATCACATCGCTGTACTTTGCCTCCTCCAGCGTACTCTTAAACGCCTCGATCAGATGGTGGGGAAGCTTCCGGATAAAGCCGACAGTATCGGTCAGAAGCACCTTCTCCCCTCCGGGAAGTGTCAGCGCCCGGGTCGTCGGGTCTAACGTCGCGAACAGTTTGTCTTCCGCCAGGATCCCCGCCTGTGTCAGTGTGTTTAAAAGTGTGGATTTCCCGGCATTAGTGTAGCCCACGATGGCCACCGTCATAGCGCCTCCCCGCTCTCTCGACTTTCTGGTCACTTCGCGGTGGCGCTTCACGTCCTCCAGCTCGGACTTCAGCTGGCTGATCCGCTCATGGATCAGACGCCGGTCCATCTCCAGCTTCTTTTCTCCGGGTCCTCTCGTTCCGATTCCGCCGCCGAGCCTTGACAAGGAGTTTCTCAAGCCCACCAGCCGTACCGCGCGGTACTTGAGCTGCGCCAGCTCGACCTGAATCTTTCCTTCCCTCGTCTTCGCCCGGGATGCGAAAATGTCCAGAATGACCATCGTCCGGTCCATGACCTTGATTTCCAGCGCATCCTCCAGATTTTTCAGCTGAGCCGGGGACAGCTCATCGTCGCAGATCACGCCGGTGGCCTCCCGCTCCCAGATCATCTGTCTGACTTCATCGATTTTTCCCTTACCGATATAGGTCCCCGGATGGACTGCTTCCCTGTTCTGGATCACGGTCCCCACGGTCACGGCTCCTGCCGTCGCTGCCAGCTCGGAAAGCTCCTCCACAGAATGCACCGTGTCGTCATTGTCCTCCGTGCTCACCGCAATGAGGATGACCCGCTCTTCCTCTTCCTTTAATTCATACATTTCTGCCATACGATTTTTGTTTTCCTCAATTCGATTTTGTTTTCCTGCCGTCTTTAGATAATTCCGTTCTCCGGATCTTCTCCGCAGCTTCAGCTTTTACCGCGTCCTTAAAAATGCGATCTCATGCTCCGCCCGCTCATCGCTGCCATATTTTTCCACGTAGCCCTGAAACATCGCCAGAGCCTCCTGAAACTGTCCCAGATACTCCATGCAGACGGCCTTGTTAAACGTTAACTCCCTGTCAGCGATCCCGTCCGCAAGTTCCAGCCCGTTGTCCGCAAGCTCCAGAGCCTCCTCATAATTTCCGCTCTCCATGGCTGAGACCACGAGCCGGTTGAAGACATCCGATGTGCCATATCCGGTTTTCAAAAGATCCCGGTAAAGTTCTTCCGCCTCGTCCCGGACGCCGAGACTTGCATACGCCTCCGCGAGAGCCTTCACCGCCTCTGTGTAGCCTGTGGATCTTCCTGTATCTTCATCGGATCCCTTGACCTTCTTCCGGTCCTTCTCATCCAGACTCACACCGGCGTCGATGCGCTCCTTTGCCCCCTCCGTGTCTCCTGCCTTCGCAAGTGCGATCGCACCGAAATAATCATATTCTGCCCGCTCTTTGTCCACCTGATTCAGGATATTGTACGTGTAGGCCGCCGCTTTGTAATCCTCCAGCATGAACTCCGCCTCTGCGCGGTACTTGAGCACATCCAGCTCGAAATCTGTTACCTTTTTTGCATTCCCGACCAGAGCCTCAAATTCCCGGACAGCACCCTCATAGTCACCGTTTTCCATCATTTCGATCGCCGCTTCCCTGGCGTTTTTCATTTCTTCCGTGACGCCTCCGCAGCCTGTGAGGAGGGCGGTTGACAGCATGACGGCTGCACAGAAGGCGGCTGTGTATTTTTGTTTTTTCATCTGTTTCCCTGCCTACTGTTTGGTCGTGCTTCCGAATCCGCCGTTCCGGACATCAGTCACATCGTCATCCACCGTAATGCCGTATTCCACGAAGATTCCCTGTGAAAAACCGGTTCCGGCAGCCACTGTAAGTGTTTTTCCTTCTTTGCTGTCGTTGGTGAGTTTGGCCTGTATGTGCCCTTCATTGTCAGAGCCGTAATAATCGCTGTCAATAATTCCGACAGTATTATTGAATTGAAGCCGGAATTTAAAACCCAGTCCGCTTCTCGGATATAGTTTGAGAACCCAGCCATCGGCGATCCATACCCGGATTCCTGTCAGGATCCTGACTGTTTCTCCCGGCTGCAGAGTAAAATCATGCGGCGCAAAAAAATCATATCCCGCAGACCCGGTCGTTGCCCGTTTCGGAAGTCGGATCGCATCGTAGATTTCCCGGATCTTTTCCTCCGGATCCTCGGGATACTGATCCAGCCAGTCCTTTTTATATTGTTCAAAGCTTACTTTTTCAAATTTGGCGATTCTCTGCATGTAATCTCTCCTGTAAAATAATGATACAAAATACCCGATTGTTCTTTTCGGTCACTGTTCATTATAGCGTATGTATATGCCGGATGACAATACATTGTTTCAATTCCCTGCTCAGCATTGACAACGAACGGAACCGATGATATGGTTTAGAAGAATTAACAATCGGAGGTTTCTTATGTTCAGTTGGATTCATTTTTTTTCCTATGTATTTGCAACCGCGGCTACTCCCGGTCCCAATACAATTATGTCCATGTCCAATGCAGGCCGAAAGGGCTTTTTGAAGGCACTTCCCTTCAATTTCGGTATCTGGACAGGCTTTTCGATGGTAATGCTGATCTGTGCTCTGTTCTGCAATACCTTATCAACGATCATTCCAAAGATCAAAACACCAATGCTCTTTGTCGGAGCGGCCTACATGCTCTGGCTCGCATGGAAGACCTTTAAAAGTTCTTCCGTAATTGAGGAGGACGACCGGGACGGCAGCTATCTCTCCGGCCTGTTCCTTCAGTTTGTCAACCCGAAGGTCTATATTTACGGCATCGTGTCCATGGAATCCTATATTCTCCCCTATTATCAGGGGGAATGGAAGATCCTGATCTTCTTTGCCCTGCTTCTGGCTTTTATCGGCTTTGTGCTTACACTCCTCTGGGCACTCTTTGGCTCCGTGTTTAAGATCTTATTTTCCAGATACGCCAAAATTACGAATACGGTCATGGCGCTCCTGCTGGTTTACTGCGCCATATCGCTGTTTTTATAGGAGCTTTCACTATTTACCTGTTTTCCACCTTTTACTGCCTGACAACTTGCTTCGGGAACTGAAGCGGTAAAAATTTCGGCGGTACCGTCATTTCATCACCAAAATTACTGCTTTAGTCTATTCTAATATTTGTCAGGCAGTAACAGCTTGTTGAAATTCCCGGACAGAGCGGCAATTTTTACTGCTTCACTTTGGTTTGTTCCGCATCAAGCAGTTTTCTTCAAAGGCTATTCCAGTGCAACCAAAAAATAAACACAATGGAAAAACGTGCTATTGAAAATGGCCTTTTAGACAAAGCATTTGACAACGCAAAAGAAATAATTGAATAGAAAAATCCATGATGCAGTCGCATCTAAGGTCTACTTAGCCTTTGATGCGACTGCGCTTTGATTGCTCTTACTACGGATGATTCGACCATTTTCCGGATTTTCTCCGTAGCAAGTATATATGCAACTCATTAAAAGAAGTAACAATGCACAGATCAATCAGTCACGCGCGACCAATTTCAACAAGTTAAGGTCACAGAGAGAGCGTTCTGCGTAAAAGAAAAAATGGCTGAGAGCGAGAAGTTCTGCTTTCAGCCATTTTTAACATGCGAAATAACGCAGTCCTAATGCAAAACGATTTTTCCGGTCTTCAGGCTCTTTTTCACGTCAATCACCTTCTGATTGGAGCTGCCTTTCCAGTGCAGAGTCGTGTCTTTCAGCGCCTCTACGAACTTTCCATCCACAAGCACATCCACGTATTTCATATACGGCAGATCCCGGACTTCGTCCCAGAGATATCCGGTATAGACCCAGATCGTCTTATCCGGAAACTTTTTGTGGATTTCACGGATCAGAGCCCCCACCTCATCACGATTTTTCACATGAAGCGGATCGCCGCCGCTGAATGTGATTCCGGAAATATAGTCTTTTTCCAGCTCGGCGAACAGTTCTTCCTTCGCTGCCTCGTCAAAGGGGATTCCGCCGCATATATCCCAGGTAATGGGATTCTGACAATTTTTGCAGCCGTGGCTGCAGCCGGCCACCCAGAGGACGGTCCGAAGACCGTCACCATTTAACATATCGTCCTTGGTAATATTATGGTATCTCATATCCTTTTCTTCTCTCTCTTGTTTTTCCCAAGCCGGCGCAGACGCCGCAGCTTCGCTGCTCCCAATTCTGTCGTTAATCAGGCCGGTGAAAACAAATGCCTGCTACGCAGGCGCTTGTTTTCCTTGCGGCCTGATTACATACTTTTCCTCTCGGCGATCTCGGCCATTTTGGCGTCGTTTAAGCGGGTGTCGCCTTTGACGCGGGAGTAGCTTAAATATCCGTTCATGCGGTCGATCTTGGTCAGGTTTTTGCTGCCGCAGACCGGACATACGTCCATGTTCAGTTCCTCGTGGCCGCAATCGTCGCAGTAGGACAGGGACAGGTTGACGCCCTCATAAAAGCCCATCTTCATGGCGCGGCGTACCAGCGATTTGATCGCTTCTTTATTATAGTCGATCGGATATTTTACATACTGGATCTTTCCGCCGTTGGAAAGTTCCCAGAAGCGGTATTCCAGATCCTGCTTCTGGATCGGGGTGATATCTTCTGTCACGTGGCAGTGGAAACCGTTGCTCACGTATTCCCGGTCGGAAACATTCTCGATAATACCGTATTTCTTGCGGAACTGTTTTACCTGAAGTCCGCAGAGGTTTTCGGCCGGTGTGGCGTAAATCGCGTAAAGGTTTCCGTCCTCTTTCTTGAACTCATTGACCTTGTCATTGATGTGCTTTAACACTTCAAGGGCAAACTGTCCATCCTCCACAAGGGATTTGCCGTTGTAAAGCTGCTGCAGCTCATTGAACGCCGTAATTCCAAAGGAAGCCGTCGCTGTCTTTAAGAGCGGTTTGATCTTGTCGTGAAGTCCAAGATGTCCGCCGTAGAAACCGCCCTCGCAGTAAGCCAGCGGGTTTGTGGAAGCACGCATTTCTCCGAGATAGGCGTACGTGCGGATATGGATCTTCCGGATCAGCTGCAGATAATAATCCAGAACCTCGTAGAAGTCCCGGCTTTCCTGTCTCGCCTTTGCGAGAATCATCGGCAGGTGGAGACTCACGACGCCGATATTGAACCGTCCCACGAACCGCGGTACATCATTCTCATCGGCAGGCTCCATGCCTCCTCTCTCATACCACGGAGAAAGGAACGCGCGGCATCCCATGGGGCTGATGATCTTTCCGTACTTTTTGTACATGCTGGCAATATAGCCCTCACCTGTCAGAGACAGCCAGTCCGGATACATGGTCTTGGAGGAACACTCGATTCCGGCCTCAAACACGTCCTCTAACTCTCCTCCCGGTCCGTGGAGCTTCTCATCATACAGGAACACGAGCTTCGGGAACAGCACCGGCTTCTTATGGCCGGCTTTGCCCTGCCCTTTTCTTCTCACATTGAGCATGGTGATCGTCGCCATTTTCGCAAAACGGCTGGTACCGGTACCTGCGGTCATCGTGATAAAAGGATAATCGCCGCGGCTGGAGGAAACGGAATTGAATTTATACTCCCAGCCCTGGAAGCCCTGCTCCATGTCTCTCTGCACATCGTCCCAGGCAATTTTCTTCGCCTTCTCCTCATCGAGGCCGAGATTCACATATTTGTCAATATATTTTTCATAGGATTTTTCCGCATAGGGAGCCAGAATATTTTCCACACTCGGCACGGTAAATCCGCCGTACTGCTGGCTTGCGGCGCTCAGAACGATATCACCGATCACATCAAAGGCCACATCCAGAGTCTTCGGCTCGTTGTACCAGAGATTTCCCATCTCAAAGCCGCCCGTGAGCACTTCCTCCACATCGAACAGGCAGCAGTTCATGGTATCGCGTCTTGCGGACATATCATGGATATAAATGTAGCCGTCGCGGCACGCCTGAAGTTCCTCCACCGTCATAAAGAATTTCTGGTACAGGGACTTGTTTAACTCATTGAAGATCAGACTCCGCTTGGTGGAGACCAGGGCACTGTCCGTGTTGCTGTTTTCCTTGTCGCCGATATACATGATGGACTGGCTCTTTTTATACACCTCATCCAGCATCTGGACAAAATCCTGCTTGTAGTTTCTGTAATCCCGGTAGCTCTTGGCAACCAGGGGATTCACGCGCTCTAAAGCGCCCTCGACGATATTGTGCATCTGGGCGATCGGAATTTCCGCCACGTCCATCTGCTCTGCCTTTTCTTCCACAAACTGGCAGATAAAATTCGTCTCCGCTTTTGAAAACGTGATCATCGCACGGTTCGCCGATTTATTGACCGCGACAACGACCTTCTGCACATTGAAATCTTCTTTAGTCCCGTCTTTTTTAATTACCTTGATATCACTGCATTTCATGGCGTTCTTCCTCCTGTATTTTTCCCTCGATCGGACGGCCTTCGCTGTCCAGTTTCAGATTCAGTTCTTCCTCCACCTCCGACCGGATCTCCTCCCTCTGTTCCAGATTCATCTCCGGAAGATCCCCGGCGGAGCTTACGCCGAATCTCCTTAAAAATTCTTCTGTTGTGGCAAACAGGGCCGGCCTTCCCGGTGCATCCAGTCTGCCCGCCTCATAAACCAGGTTATACTCGATCAGGCGGTTGACCGCGTGATCCGATTTCACTCCGCGGATCCGTTCAATATCCGCCTTCGTCACCGGCTGCTTATAAGCAATGATCGCCAACGTCTCCAATACCACATCGGTCAGAACCTGCTTTTTCGGTGTGGCGGCCACTTTGATCAGATTGCTGTAATACCGGGATCTGGTGGCCATCTGGTAGCTGTCCTCCAGCTTCAGGATCTGCATGCCGCCATCCTGTCGGTCATACCGCTCCTTCAGACGTTTTGCGGCAGCGTCGGCTTCCGCCTCACTGCATTCAAGCGCAGCTGCCAGCTGGCGGATCTCCACCGACTGTCCCATGGTAAAAAGGACGGCCTCCACCACGGCTTCCTGCTCTCTCTCATCCACTACTTTCATCAGATCTCCTCCACCTGAATCTCCAGATCCTCTTCCTCACCCTCCGGCTCCAGAGTCTCAATCTCCATATCATCAAACAGATTATCCTGAGTCAGATGGATTTTTCCGATCTTCATCAGTTCCAGAAGGGCCAGAAATGTCACAACCACTTCCATTTTATCCTTTTGTCTCGTCAGCATGCCGCGAAAACTGAATTTCCTGTGCTTCCTCGCATACGCCATCACAGAGGTGATCCTGTCCTCCAGACTCACCGGCTCCTTCCGGATCGTTCCGAATTTACTGCGGACCGGATCGATCTTGTCCTGCTGCCTACGCATCACAGACAGAAAGATCTGATTCAGCTTCGCGAGTGTCACTCCGTCCAGAAGCTTATCGAGATCCACCGGCTGTTCATATTTTTCCACTTCTTTCGGAATCGTAGGCGTCTTATAGAAAATTTTTTCCGCATCTAACTCCATATCCTTCAGTTCCACGGACATTAGCTTATATGTCTTATACTCCAAAAGACGTGCCACCAGCTCAGCTCTCGGATCTTCCTCCTCTCCCTCCTCATTCACTTCTTTCGGGAGAAGCATCCGCGCCTTGATCTCCAGGAGCGTAGCCGCCATCACAAGGAATTCGCTTACCACATCGAGGGATTCCTCCTCCATATGCTTCACGTATTCCATGTACTGATCCGTAATCTCCGCGATCGGGATATCATAAATATTGACTTTATTCTTTTCAATCAGATGGAGAAGAAGGTCTAACGGCCCCTCAAACGACTCCAGTTTATATGAGATTTCCATATTGCCTCCCGTGCGGACATAACAGAAGAGCCCCGCCTTCGGGACTCCTCATATGCGGCATTTCTATGCCAGTATATCAAACTTTCCTTGCTCTGTAAATAGATTTATCAAAACTAAATATAGTTTATTTTTTGACATTGACCACAACAATTTGTGGTTTGTTGCAGAACCTGATATTGATGGAATGGGTCCCAAGCCCTCGTCCCACGATCATCTGCCGACCGTTTTCCTCCGAAAAAAAGCCTGCGCACCACGGGTAAAAGAACTGGAACTGGGGCGTCATGACGCCGCCCAGAACGGGAAGGCGTATGGTTCCGCCGTGAAAATGACCTGCAAGCGTAAGGTCCGCTCCCCAGGCCGCATATTCATGAAAAAACATCGGGGAATGGGCCATAAGAATCGTGAACCGTTCCGGATCCTGCTTCCCGAGAACCGTCTCCGGATATCCCGGACGCATGAAAGCTCTCCCCGGCCGGTAACATTCCGGCGGAAGGTCGAGCCCGCAGAGCATGATATCCTCCCCAAACGGCACACTCCGGTCCGAAAGAAAGGTCACGCCCATCCCGCGCAGCGCCTCCCGGTACTGCTGATAACGGTCCCCATAGACATCCGTCTCTCTCCGCATCCGGCTTTCATGGTTCCCGCTTGCGTGAAACACCGGAAACTCCCCGGAAAGTGCCTTCATGAGCTTCAGCGAAACCGCAAGATCCCCTTTCCCCTTGGCCACCATCATGTCCCCGCCCACAAGCACCGCATCCGGCTTTGCTTCCCGCACAGCCTCGAGCAGTCTCTCATTATCGGTACCAAACTCTTTGTCATGGAGGTCCGTGAGGAAAACGAAGGTCTTTTCCCCGTTTTTTATTTTCGGAGAGCGGACCTCATACCGGTCCGTAACCAGCTGATCCCTCTCATACTCCGATCTCAGCAAAAACAGTCCGCCCGCGAACATCGCGGCAGCTGCCAGCCCGCCTGCATATTTCAATTCAGCTCCTCCTGCTATGGGATCCAGATTCCATCCGCGCCCACATAATATTTCCTGTCGATCCATGTATCCGTCGCCATGGCTCCGTCACTCCCCAGATAGAACCAGTGTCCCTGGTCCTGTCTCCAGTCATTTTTCACCATAGCGCCGCTTCCGTCAAAATAGTGCCAGGAGCCTGACAGCTGCTGCCAGCCTGTTGCCATCTTTCCGTCCGCATCAAACAGGTATTCCACGCCGTCAATCTGAACGAAGCAGTCCGAAAGCCTTGTGCCGTTCGCCAGTTCAAACCGCCAGAAATCGCCGTCCGCGATCCAGTGATTCCGGGAATTCTCCGGATTGCCGCCATTCTGCACCTGACCGCCCGCTGTGCCGTCTGTCTTCACAAGCTCATATCCGTAATCCAGCATGGCTTTCGTATCTGTGTAGTGGGTACTCTTCGCCTTCAGTACGACCGCGATCATGCGGACTCCGTCTCTCTCCGTGCAGGTGACCAGCGTGTTGCCCGCTAAGGATGTGTACCCGGTCTTTCCACCGATGATCCCCTCATAGTAGCGGGAATCCGTCGGATAGAGCATCTTGTGCCCCGGCGTGATCGTCCGCGCGGACACCTTCTTTGTGGCCGGGAATGTGTAGCTCAGCGTGGAGGCGATCCCGCAGAGCGTCTGATTCGCGAATGCCGCCTCCGCAATTTTTGCCATATCGCGGCATGTCGTGTAATGATTCTGGTTATTCAGACCGTTTGGATTGACAAAATGCGTGTCCGCACAGCCAAGAGCAGCCGCCTTCGCGTTCATCATATCCGCAAATCCGCTCACACTGCCGCCCACATACTCCGCAAGGCCGTTGGCCACCTCGTTTGCAGACTTTAACAGCAGCCCGTACAGGCAGTCCTTCACGGAGACCCGGTCTCCTGCCGTGAGGTTCAGCGTCACGGCCCCGGACTCCAGATTTGTCACGGCCGCCTCCGAAAACGTCACCGTATCATTCAGATCCGCGTGCTCCAGAACGAGGAGCGCCGTCATGAGTTTTGTGATACTGGCCGGATACAGCTTTTCATCTGCGTTTTTCTCAAATAGAAACTTCCCGTGCGTTACATCGTAAAGGACCGCAGATTCCGCCTGAACCTGAGGTTTGTCGATGTTTACCTGTTCCGCGGATTCAGACGTGCCTGGTTCTTTCGAAGCTCCGGTCTCCACAGACTCCTTCGTGCTGTAGGAAGCCGACGGCACCGGAGTCTTTCCCGGCTCTGCCGCTCCCGGCCCGGATGTGCCCGGCTCTAAAACCCCCGGCTCCGATGCTCCCGGTTCCATACCCCCCGGTTCCGATGCTCCCGGCTCCGAAACTGTCTGTCCTGCACTCTGTCCGGACTCTGACAATGTACCGAACGGTGTAATATAAACATCCGCGCGGGCAGTCTGCGCAAACAGCATGGCAGCACAAAGTCCGAGGCTTACCGTCCTTGTGATTCTCTTTCTGATAGGATTCCGGACCATATTTTCCGGATCGTTCTTTCTGTTCTTCATTTCTGTCCTGTTCCCTTCCATACCCGATTCTAATCTTCCAGCATCGCTAACAGATCTTCTCTGGAGAGTCCGCCGAATGTTCCGGTTCCCTCCGTAACGACCGTATCGGCCAGCGTTTTTTTCATTTCCTGCAGTTTCAGGATATTTTCCTCAATCGTATGCTTTGTGATCAGTTTGAACACAGTCACCTGGTTCTCCTGTCCGATCCTGTGCGCGCGGTCCGTGGCCTGATTCTGGGCTGCCACATTCCACCACGGGTCATAGTGGATCACCACATCTGCG
>JALEWG010000024.1 GCA_022788065.1 Lachnospiraceae bacterium
TGCAGAACCTACTTCTGCGTCCAGTCTCTCGATTTTGATGCTGTCGCCTTCAGCTACTCTGTACTGCTTACCACCTGTTGCAATAATCGCGTACATATTGCACCTCCTATTATCTTTACTCGCCAGTTATGGTGGTTTCCCATTGGAAACACTTGGCAACCTCACTGTGCGGCACACTCCGTAATAATACCATCTGCAGGGAATTCTGTCAAGAATTTTTTTAAAAATCTTAACCGGAGAATGCCTGTACCTGCTCATGCAGAGGCTTCCGGATCTTTTTCCGCGTCACTTCCACAAGACCGAGCGACGTCATGTCCACAAGCGTGGCTTTAATGGGATCCTCCGCCAGAAGGTGCCTTAGAAGACTCAGCAGTTCCTCTTTCTGTTCGACAGACGCCATGTCGATAAAATCGATGATGATAATGCCGGACAGATTTCTCAGCCTTAACTGGGCGGCAATCTCAGCAGCAGCTTCCAGATTGGTTTTAAAGTAGACCTCCGCGGCACTTTTCTTTTCAATATTTTTTCCTGTATTCACATCGATCACAGTCATGGCTTCCGTGGGCTCAATGACAAGATAACCGCCGGATTTCAGCCAGACGGTTTTAGAAAGCGCCCGCTCAAGTGCTGTTTCCAGATGATAGAGGGCCGGAAGCGGATAGGAATCCGTATAAAGCCGGACCTGGGGCGAACCGGATCCACAGGAGGTAAACAGGTCAGAAGCCAGCAGTTCATCATAGACTGACGGAAGATCAGTGACGATCTCGGACGTCTGTTCCAGCCGCACGTTTCGTGCACTCATCACACTGAACGATTCCGGGCTGTAGAGAACGGAAAACGGTATTTTATACGCTGCGCCGGATACGATTTCGATAAGCCTGCCGTATAAAAGGGAGATCTCGGAGAAGATCCGGTCAAAATCAGCGCCGTAGGCGTTTGTCCGGACGATAACATTGCAGGGCGGAACATCTCTGCTCTCCCACTGCTCCTTAAGCCGTTTTCTCCATTCTTTGTCCCGGATCTTGGTGGAGATACCAAGACCCTTCTCTTTGAGAGAGACAGCGGCGAGCTGACCGGTCAGATTCAGCGTGCCGGTCAATACGGCATCCTTTGTTTTCACCGCGGCTTTTGAAATCTGAACAATGATCTCGTCTCCGGACTTTAACGGTCCGGACTGACAATGACCATTCGCAAAGCGATGAACCGGATTCTCCGTGAGACTGTAATATCCATTTTTTCCGGGAAGGTATTCAACAAAAGCTGCATTTAAATTTTTTACCACATTCCGAACTTTCCCGACATAGATGGTTCCGATCCGGGTGGCAGCGTCAGCTGCTTCAAACTCGATCTGAAGAACGCGATGCTCCGATACCAGAACTGCTGCGTTCTGTCCCCGCAGTCTGGTCAGAATCAGCTTATTCAATGTCCTCACCGAACGATTCCAGTGTCACAAAACAGTGGGCAGTTTCCGAACCGGCATCTGCATAGACTTCCTCCCGGTTGATCAGGAACCCGAACGCGGGGAATTCCTGTCCCAGGCTTTTACAGTATGCTTCCAGGAGAAGCTCCGGTTTTATATTTGCCGCACTGCCGGAGGAAAGCTTAAGGAACACGCCTCTGCCGTCGTCAGTCAGAGACTGCTCATAAATATAAGGTCTCAAATCCATCTCCTTTTCGCCCTTTTTCGTCTTCTTGGTGATCTGAAGATCTCCGGTTTCAATAAAGGAGACAAGACTGCTCATGAATGAGACATCGGTAAGGCCCATGGCTTCTGTGTAACCGTCCCGCATGCGCACCGTATAATCACATGCGGCTACCAGCGACATGGCGTTGCCGGCATCATCCGGGAGTTTTTTGTAGCTCAGGACCTCCATACCCTCCACCATGGCAAGATTCATACGGCGCACCATCTCGGCGGAGGAGTCCGTGGAGAGGACTTCGATGTCCAGATATTCACCGCTGCCTGTGAGACCGACGCCTAACGGAGCCGCAAAGGACATGATCTGATGGGGAGAAAACCCCTCCGAGTAGCGGATGTCCACATCGGCTCTGCGCATGACCTTCTGGAAATAGCGCATGATGTCCAGATGACCGATAAATTTCATATTCCCCTGTTTGGAAAACTTAATTCTGATTTTCATAGCAGACGCCACCTCCGAATCTTCTCACGCCGCAGCCGGAACAGCGTTCGCGGCAGTTTGGCGTTACCTTCTGGTCAATGGCATTCTGCCATTCTCTCTTTAAGAATTCCTTTGATACTCCCGTGTCGATAAAATCCCACGGGAACAGTTCGTCCAGACTGCGCTCTCTTGTGGTATAGAACGCAATATCGATTCCGCATGTCTCAAAGGCTTTCATCCAGATCTCATTGCGGAAGGACTCCGACCAGGAATCGTAGAGCGCTCCGTTCTTATAGGCCTCCTCGATCACGGCAGCCACCCGCCGGTCGCCGCGGGCCAGAACGCCTTCCAGGACTGTGACGTCAGCCTCATGCCAGTTGTATTTCAGGCTCTTATAGTTCTTCATTTCTTTCATTTTCCGATTCACGACGCGGGCTTTCTCAAGAAACTCTTCTTTGGTGCTCATACGGGCCCACTGGAACGGTGTGAACGGCTTCGGAACGAAGAAGGATGTGCTGGCAACGACCTGCACTTTTCCGTTTCGCTGATCTTTCGGGATCTCATAATACCGCTCGGCGATCTTTTCAGACAGGAGCGCGATTCCCTCCATATCCTCCACAGTCTCCGTGGGAAGACCCAGCATAAAGTAGAGCTTGACGCGGTTCCAGCCGCCTTTGAACGCCTCGAAAGCACCGGAGAGGATCTCTTCCTCCGTAAGGCCTTTGTTGATCACATCGCGGAGTCTCTGGGAACCGGCTTCCGGAGCAAAGGTCAGACTGCTTTTTTTTACGTCCTGAACCTTGCTCATCACGTCCAGAGAGAATGCGTCGATGCGCAGTGACGGCAGGGACACGTTGACGCCCTTTCCGTGAAACTCATCGATCAGGAAGTTTACAATACTCTCAAGACCAGTATAGTCGCTGGAGCTTAAAGAGCTTAACGAGATCTCCTCGTGACCGGTACTCTTTAACATTTTCCATGCCAGATCCTTTAAGCGTTCCGCGTCCTTTTCACGGACCGGACGGTAGATCATGCCTGCCTGACAGAACCGGCAGCCGCGGATACAGCCGCGCATGACTTCCAGAACCACGCGGTCCTGAGTGGCCCTGATAAAGGGAACCAGCGGCTTTTCCGGATAGACGGCTGAAGTCATGTCCATGACCAGCTGCTTTTCCACCTTTTCGGGAGCCTCCGGACAGTTGGGAGTAAAGCTCTTTAAGGTTCCGTCCTCGTTGTACTCGCAGTCATAGAGGCTCGGGACATAGATTCCAGGAATCTGCGCTGCCTTCTTCAAAAACTGCTCTCTCGTATCCTGCTGCTTTCGCGATATTTTGTACGTATCCAGCAGCTGATCGTAAACGGTCTCGCCCTCTCCGATATAGAACATGTCAAAGAACGGGGCGATGGGCTCCGGGTTGTAGGCGCAGGGACCGCCTCCGATAACGATCGGGTCTTCCCAGGTGCGGTCTTCTGCGTGAAGCGGGATGTGGGAAAGGTCCAGGATCTGTAAAATATTCGTGTAGCACATTTCATACTGAAGCGTGATTCCGAGAAAATCAAAATCACGGACCGGATCCTGGGACTCGATCGCAAACAGCGGAATATTTTTCTCTCTCATGATTGCGTCCAGATCAGTCCAGGGGGAATAAACGCGCTCACAGTAGACGTCGTCCCTGCGGTTAAACATATCATAGAGGATCTGGATCCCCAAATGTGACATTCCGATATCGTACACGTCCGGAAAACACATGCAGAAGCGGACATCCACCTTCGACGGATCCTTAACGACCATGTTCACTTCGTTTCCGATATACCTTGCCGGCTGGCTGACCGACAGAAGAATTTCATCACTTAATGCTAGTTTTCTCATGTTAATTCCTTTTTATCCTGATTTTTCATTGCAGAAATTGTTCGTAATAAGTATACGTTATTTTGTTTATGATGACAAGGCTTTCTGATAAATTACTCCAAAGCGTCCATGAAAAAGAATCTTCCATGACCGATGTTTCTTTCTGTCTTCTGCCGTATGGAAAACCCTTAGAAATTACTTATTCAAGCAATTTCTAAGGGTTGGCGTCTGGAATTATCGGTTTTTATTAATTTTCATGACTCCGTTATTCATCACATAATGAGTCATTCCGTCTCTGAGGCAGGAACGGTCGTGGGTACTGATCAGAATGGCTGTGTCCAAAGCTGCCTGCTTTTCAAAGTGATCCATAATCATGGAAGTATTTTCTTCATCCAGATCACTTGTAGGTTCATCTGCAACTACGAGAACCGGGTCGTGGACAAAAGCCCGGGCAATGGCAACACGCCGCCGTTCGCCTCCGGAG
>JALEWG010000029.1 GCA_022788065.1 Lachnospiraceae bacterium
CCCATCAGTGCGGCGGCCGTGGCTGTGGCGACGCCGTGCTGTCCGGCGCCTGTCTCGGCGATCAGGCGAGTCTTTCCCATCTTCTTCGCTAACAGTGCCTGACCCAGAACATTGTTGATTTTGTGGGCGCCGGTATGGTTCAGATCTTCCCTTTTTAAATAGATTTTTGCGCCTCCCAGATCCTTTGTCATTTTCTCGGCATAATACAGTCTGGAAGGCCGCCCTGCGTACTCGTTTAAGAGTGTCGTGAGCTCCCGGTTGAATTCCGGATTGTTTTTATAGTGATTATATGCTTCTTCCAGTTCGATCACAGCGTTCATCAGCGTCTCGGGGATATATTGCCCGCCGTGAATGCCGAAGCGTCCGTTTGTATTGGTCATTCTGTATCCTTTCTGTCCCGTATGTGGGATCTTCCAATGAAGATTCGATCAGACGCTGCGCACGGCGGCGGTAATGTCGTCAGCTGTATCGATGCGAAACGCCTGGATGACAGGTGCTCCGGTGAGCGTCCTGAGACGGCGGATATAAGCTGCGTCTTCATGGCCGTGGAGCTGGATCACATCGATGATCCGCTGCTTTGTGAGCTGTTCGATCTGTTCCGGCGCTTCATCGACAAAAACGCCGACGGCGCGGATTCGGAGATCCAGTTCTTTTTTCAGCGCAGCTGCCTGCTCCAAAGGCACGTACCGTTTGCTTTTTTTTGCAAACACAAATCCGATGTAATCTGGCAGCAGACGGTTGGCGGCGGCGATATCGCAGGGTCTTGTCAGTCCGCAGAGCTTGATTTTTGTTTTTTCTGTCTTCGGTTGTTTCATAAGCTGCCTTTCAGTTCCCTAAGTTTTTCTTTTTTATCTGCCGCGCGCATCAGAGTTTCACCGATCAGAACGGCGTCGGCGCCGATGCGGCGGAGTTCCCTGATATCGTCCGCACATGTCACGCCGCTCTCGGAAACGAACAGGACTTCCGGGGGAATCAGTTCCCGGAGACGGCGGAGGCTCCCAGGAGCTTCGCCTCGTAAATCATATATTCGTCCACCGTGAAGTCTTTCCTGAGACACGGGATGGAGACTGTCCGGGCGATCTCCTCCAGATACCGGTCGTCTCCGAGGAACCACCTCGGTTCCGTCAGAACGGAGATGGCGTCAGCGCCGGCGGCCTCATATTGGGAGGCAATCGAAAGGTACGGAAAATCCGGTGCGATCAGCCCTTTGGAGGGGGAAGCTTTTTTGCATTCACAGATGAAGGCGATATCCTTCTTCTTCAGAGCTGATTCAAACGAAAAGGTCCCTCTGGGCAGGGATTCTGCCTGCCTTCGGATCTTCTCTGAAGGCAGGTGTATCTTTTTTTCACTTACTCGCAGCCTGGCATGCTCTGCCAGCTGATCCAGTATGGTCATGAAACCGTTCCTCCTGTTCTTATTCTGTGCAGTTGCTGATTTCGATCAGGCGGCTCAGGGTCTCCAGCGCTTTGCCGGAATCGATGAGGTTTGCAGCCAGTGTAACTCCGTCCTTTAACGTTTCTGATTTTCCTCCGATGTAGAGGGTCGCTCCGGCGTTCATGAGTACGGCGTTTCTCTTCGGGCCCTTTTCGCCGCGGAGGATGGAACGTGTGATCTCTGCGTTTTCTTCCGGAGTGCCGCCCACGAGATCTGCCTTTTCACAGCGTGCAAAGCCGAAATCCTCAGGCGCGATCGTATAGGATTTGAACCAGCCGTCCTTGAATTCGCATACGGTGGTCGGGGCGGACATGGAAATTTCGTCCAGTTTGTCCTGACCGTATACGACCATGCCGCGTTTCACGCCCAGGTTAATGAGAACCTGCGCCAACGGTTCCACCAGATACTCGTCATACACGCCCAGCAGCTGCATTTTCGGGCTTGAGGGGTTTGTCAACGGGCCGAGAATATTGAAAACGGTGCGGAACCCGAGTTCTTTCCGGATCGCGCCCACGTATTTCATGGAGGTATGATATTTCTGCGCAAAGAAGAAGCACATGCCGGCTTCGTTCAGCAGTTCGATGCATTTTTCTGGACTCTGGTCGATGTTGACGCCGAGAGCCTCCAGACAGTCGGCAGTTCCACATTTGGAGGAGGCTGCGCGGTTACCGTGCTTGGCGACCTTCATTCCTCCGGCTGCCGCAACCAGAGCGGAGGTGGTGGAGATATTGAAGCTGTGGGCCCCGTCTCCGCCTTGGTGCTCTTGGTAGACAGGGCGGCGAGGAAGGCCGCATTCTGTGTCGCGGTGGTCTCTCCGCTCATAATCTCATTCATTACCGTATACGCCTCATCATAGGTAAGATCCTGCTTATTTACGATTTTTACAATAGCTTCTTTGATCATGGTGGTTCTCCTTTCCAATGTAGGTCCTTATTTTTCCGGTTGTTCCGTTTCAGGCCGGAAAAAATCCCCTGACCCTATCTGTCAGAGGATTTCTGCAATAAAAAACGCCCCCAACAGAAAATTCATTCTGTCAAGGACGAATAAAACATTATCCGC
>JALEWG010000051.1 GCA_022788065.1 Lachnospiraceae bacterium
TCATCACGGACACGATCACGGTCGCAATGATTCCGGCTGCAAATCCTACGTTATAAAGCGAATAACCTTTATGCGCATAGTGAACATGGGTGGAAAGCGGGGGGAGGACGAAACCGATCAGCGTGCCGACAAGGAGGCTGAGCAGAAGCCGTATTGCATACGGAAGCTGCGTCACATACATGATCTGTGTGATGATCGGAGACAGACTGGTTCCATACAACCCGACATACGCATATTTGGAAAACGGCATTTTATGATACCGGGCATACAGATAAACACCCAGTAAAATCGTCCAGATATTTAAGAGATTCTTTCCGAACAGGGAAAATCCGAACATCAGGCAGCTGGACGTGATCGTATGTCCATCCATTTCCATCCCCTGGCGATAGATAATATAGATACTGATCAGAGTCAATACACCTGCATTGATCAGAGCGGCGCCCACGCCGCCGATCATAAAATAGTCCGTAATCAAAAAATCAGGCTCCATGATAATCGCAAATATGCCCGGCATGATTTCTCCCGGCGGCTGGAGGAACAGACCAACGATGATAAAATAGACCGGCATACTGGCTAACAGGATGAATCTGTGGTTTCTGGCAAATTTCTTAATAGTCCTGGTTGTTTCCATGCTTCTCCTTCTTGAATTCTGACTTAACTGCGGGAACTTGTGTCTGGATTTTGTTTATGCTACATTTTACTATATTTTTGCGTTATCTGTAAACAGAAGTCTCTTAATTTTTCTGTTAATCTGTAATCAAATTATGGAATTTATGTTTTCTTTCGGTTATAATGAAACAGGCGGCTGAACGAGCCGCATAAATCGGTCTACATATCCATGAAAGGAGAACAAAACTATGGAACGCTCAAAACAGTTAATGGAAATGGTGGCAAAATATGAAAATCTGATCAACGAAACAGCTGATCACATCTGGGCCAACCCGGAACCGGGATACCGCGAGTGGAAAACCTCTGCTTACATGGCAGAGCAGTTTGAGGCCCTTGGATATACATTGACAAAAGCCGGAAATATTCCGGGATTTTACACCGATCTGGACACCGGAAAACCGGGCCCGAAGATTGCAATCCTGGGCGAATTGGACTCCCTGATCGTCGGAAACCATCCGTGCGCGGATCCGGTGACCTCCGCAGTCCATGCCTGCGGTCATCACGCGCAGAGTGCGATTCTTCTCGGCGTCGCAGCCGCAATGAAAGAGCCGGGAGCTCTCGACGGTCTCTGTGGTTCCATCCGTTTCATGTCCGTGCCGGCTGAGGAACTGATCGAGCTGGGCTTCCGTGAAGGCCTCCGCAAACAGGGCATTATCAAATATTTCGGTGGTAAGGTGGAGTTTATTTCCAGAGGCTACTTTGACGGCGTGGATATGGCAATGATGATCCACTCCGGAAAACTGGAAGAGGGAAAGACTCTCGCAATCGGAAAAGGCTGCAACGGCTGTCTGACCAAGAACATTACATTTAAGGGCGTATCCGCGCACGCGGGCGGTGCTCCGCAGAACGGTAAGAATGCCCTTTACGCGGCAACCTGCGCCCTCAATGCAGTAAACGCCCTCCGTGAGACCTTCGTGGACAACGAACACATCCGGTTCCATCCGATCATCACGGAAGCCGGTCTCGCTGTAAACGCGATTCCGGAAACCGCGAAGGTAGAGTCCTATGTCCGCGGCGCCTCCTACGACAGTATTTATAAATATAACCAGAAAGTGAACCAGGCTCTGGCCGCATCGGCTGCCGCACTTGGCTGCAACGTTGAAATTGACGATCATCCGGGGTATTTCCCGTTAAACAACGACCCGAATCTGTCTGAGATCATGACAGAGGCCATGGAGACCATCTCCGGTCCCGGAAGTGTTTCCGAGGGTACCTGGGGAACCGGAAGTACTGATATGGGCGACGTCTCCGCCATCATGCCTGCGATTCATCCGCACTGCTCCGGCTCCATCGGTATCGGTCACGGAAAGGATTACTACGTAGATGACAAGAGACTCGGCTGCCTGCTTCCGGCGCAGTGTCTTGTTCTGACCGCCAACCTTCTTCTGAGTGACGATGCGGCCCGCGCCAAAAAGGTAATCGCCGAAGCAAAACCGTACTTCAAATCCAAAGAAGAATATCTGGCTGCCATTGACCGGCTGACCATGGATAAAGACGCCGTTATCTACAATGAGGACGGAACCGTGACACTTGATTTTACAAAATAAGATAGCGAAAATACCATCTGAGATACCCGGAAAGATTTTTGGTATCCAGATGGTATTTTACTTTTGATTTACCTGTTCTTCTCGAAATATTCTCTCAGCTCGTCCACGATCATTCCGAAATCTTTTCCGGTCTCATCAACCGTGATATCCGCATACCGCTCATAGTACGGGCGGCGCTCCTCATAGAGATCCCGGAGCGTCATTCCTTCCTTTAAGACCACTCCCCGGTCCACCAGGTTTCCCAGACGCCGTTCCAGATCCTCATAGCTGAGCTTTAAATACACGACAGTGCCGATCTCACTGAGATGCTTCATGGCTCTCTCTCCGTAGACGACACTTCCGCCCGGCGCAATGATGGATTTTCTGACATTCAGGCCTGCGTTCGTA
>JALEWG010000055.1 GCA_022788065.1 Lachnospiraceae bacterium
AAATCAACTTTCTTCATGTTCTTCCCATCCGTTTCTTTTAAAGTATGATGCTTCATCAGGTTGCCGTGATAAAATGCATTTTTTACAGAAGGATTATAATGCAATACATAGGGAAAATCAAGGAAAACTTATGAATCTCCCGCAAAATCAAGGAAAACTTATGAATCCCCTGCCGCATCCTCCTGACCGGCGCTGTCCGCGCGGGCAGTACCGACGCGTCTGTGGAACCAGAAAACCGTCCCGTCTCCGACGCCGATGCCGTACAGCTCCCGCCGTCTGGGTTCCTCCCCGAAAAG
The DNA here is from genome assembly GCA_022788065.1 of Lachnospiraceae bacterium. Taxonomy (GTDB): domain Bacteria; phylum Bacillota; class Clostridia; order Lachnospirales; family Lachnospiraceae; genus SUG393. Next base: position 297 of record JALEWG010000055.1, read on the forward strand.
AGAACCGGTCCCCGCCTCCTGCCTCATGGTATTTTCATGGAACGTATGCTCTTTTACATACCCGCATACAAAATACGCCAGTTCTGCCAGAAGAAGCAGCTTCGCTGTAATGAGGATCCTTTTTCTCCTCCGCTCTCTCCGGAATCCATGCCTCCACGGATGTCCGGGCCTGTACCGATACCGGATCATGTTCCCTCCTTTCTGCTTCAGCCGGCACTCCCCTGCACATTCCCAGGATCCTTCCCTCTTTCTTTTATCATACCATGTCCGGGCATAAAAGAACAGCCCATGGCGCATTCTCATTTTCGCCACGAGGCTGTCCTCTGCTGCTGTCTGTTACTGTCTGTTTCCGTTTGGGCCGATTGTGTTTGAGACGCCCGACTGCCCTGTATTTCCCGGGCCGGCCTCCGTGGTATTGCCGGTCATATCATTGATTCCGTCTTTTAAGTCCTCCGCCATATTTCCCAGAACTCCGCCGGTCTCCGCACCCGCCGGCCCATTTTCTGTGCCTCCGGAGATATCCGTGCCGGATTCTCCCGCACTGCCAGTCATTGTTGTTCCGTTATTATACATGGAAGTTCCCGGTGTCCCGGATGAGCCGGACGCGCCGTCCGCTCCATTTCCCACGCCGTTATTGTTATTTCTGCCGCAGGCCACAGCCATGCTGACAACGGCAGTCAGCATAACCGCAAAGGCAAATCGTTTGATTTTTCCCATAAAAAATTCTCCTTTCTAACCCTAGTATGTGCGTTAGAAAGGAGAATATTCATCATTTAACCGATCACATCGGACATGTCATACATACCGGCGCCTTTTCCTGCCAGAAATTTCGCAGCCTGCACGGCTCCTTTTCCGAAAATGGCTCTGGAATAGGCTGTGTGCTGAAACGTGATCACTTCATCCTGTCCGGCAAAGATAATATCATGCTCTCCGACGATATTTCCGCCGCGGATCGCCTGGATTCCGATCTCCTTCTTATCGCGTTTTACACGCTCGGAGGATCTGTCATATTTATAATGGTAGGAATTGCCAAGACTTTCGTTCATGGCGTCAGCCAGCGCCAGCGCCGTACCGCTCGGTGCGTCCAGCTTGCGGTTGTGATGCTTTTCCAGAACCTCGATATCAAATCCGGCGTCAGCCAGAACCGGAGCCACTTCTCTTAACACTTTTAAGAGCAGGTTGATTCCGACGGACATGTTTGCGGAGCGAAGCACTGCTGACGTCTCGGATAGCTTCGCTGCATGCGCCAGCTGCTCCTCGGAAAGTCCGGTCGTGCAGAGTACAAGCGGTGTTTTTGTCGCTTCACAGTAGGCGAGAACTCCGTCAGTGGCCTTTGCGACAGAAAAGTCGATGACCACGTCCGCCTTCGGGCATTCGTCCAGTGTCTGATATACAGGATACCCGGCATGTGCTTCTGTATTCATATCCACGCCGGCAACGATCTCAATTGCCTCGTCTGCGGCGATGATTTCTGTAATTACACGGCCCATGGCGCCGTTGCATCCGTTCATAATTGCTTTTACCATAGTAAGTCCTCCGTATGTTCCGTCATTTCTTATAAGTTTTCTTTATCGGATCAGACCGAATTTTACCATTTCCTGTCTTAAGATCTCCTGATGTGCCGGTTCCATGACTGTGAGCGGCAGTCTCGGCTCGCCCACTTCTTTTCCCATCAGGTTGAGCGCCGCCTTGACCGGAATCGGGTTCACTTCACAGAACAGTGCGTTGATCAACGGGAGCGCACGAAGCTGCAGCTCTCTGCTGCCTTCCACATCTCCGTTAAAGAACCGCTCACAGATCTCATGAGCCTCCTTCGGCGCAATGTTGGACAGCACGGAGATCACGCCTTTTCCGCCGAGCGCCAGGAGCGGAACCACCTGGTCGTCATTGCCGGAATAAACATCAATATTTCCGTCTGTCAGGTTCAATAACTGCGCGATTGCGGAAAAATTGCCGCTTGCTTCCTTGACGCCCACAATGTTCTCCACATTTTTGCAGAGATATGCGATCGTCTCCGGCGCAATATTCACACCGGTTCTGCTCGGGATATTGTAAAGGATCGACGGAATCTTCACCTCATCCGCAACTGCCTTAAAATGTGCCTTCAGACCGTTCTGTGTTGCCTTGTTATAATACGGGGAAACGAGAAGCAGTCCGTCTGCTCCGGCTTTTTCTGCTTCGACAGACAGCTCCACGGCAGATCTTGTGCAGTTTGAGCCGGTTCCCGCAATAACCGGAATTCTCTTTTTTACCACATCACAGGTAAAGCGGATCACATCGAGATGTTCCTCCTCCGTCATGGTAGCGGACTCACCGGTAGTACCGGTCGCAACGATACAATCCGTATGTCCGGCGATCTGCTCTTCTAACAGCTCTTCTAACTTCTTATAGTTCACCTCGCCGTTTTCCCTGAACGGGGTAATGATCGCAACGCCTGCGCCTTTAAATATAGACATAACTTTTCCTCCTAAAAAGAGCTGACACAACGATGTCAGCTCCCAACTATCTTTTGTCAGCAATCCCTCTGACCTCTGATTTATTCCATATCAATGTAATGGTATCATTATTCCCGGGAATTGTCAACTTTAATATTCTCCACATAGGAAATACAGTCCACATACGGCTCCAGTGCTTTCGGGCAGACACGTCCCGTCATCACTAATTCCATCTCCGGATCTCTGTTTTCCAGAAACTGGATGAACTCGTCTTCCGAGATCACACCCTGATCCAAAAGTCCCAGGATCTCGTCAAGAACCAGAATGTCACACTCTCCGGTCATCATCACCTTTTTCGCGAAATTAAATCCGTTTTTCAGATTTACGATCTCTTCCTTTTTCTGTTCCTCCGGAAGATTTTCAAAAAGACCGTGAGAACGCGCAAACCGGAACACTTTCATTTCCGGCTCCATCCGCTTTAAGATCTCTGCACCGTCTTCCTCCAGAACGCCTTTCAGATACTGTACCATAATTACTTTCTTTTTCGCCAGGATCCCCATCAGGCCGTAGCCCGCAGCAGACGCCGACTTTCCCGTTCCGGGTCCGCAAATTACGTGTACCGTTCCTTTTTCCATTTCCTGCACCTCGTTTTCAAGTACCTTTCTTTCCTATTTTACAAAGAGGTATAAATAAAACGTGCATATAGTAACATATTTTTCCGTAATTTGCAAGAATTCCTTAAGAATCTTTTCGCTTTATTCCGCGCATTCCAGCTTGCTGACAGAAACCTCGTATGCTGTACGCTTTTCACATTCGGTCTCGTTCAGTTTTTTTGTGTATTCTCTGCTCTGCACCCGTCCCCAGATCAGAACTCTGGTTCCCACCGTGAAGCCGGAGGCAAATCTGGCGTTCCTTCCCCAGGAAATGCAGGGAATATAGTCCGATTTCCCGTAAGGCCGGTTCACCGCCACCAGAAGATCGGCAATCTCCCGCCCCAACGGCGTTTTCCGGTAAATCGGTTCCTTGCATATGTAACCATCCAGGAAGATCTGATTGGTCTTTGTATAATCCGTAAATTCCTCCAGGAATGTTACCTCCCGGACAAATACGGAAAGCACCAGCCGGTTCTTTGTTCCCTCATGGCGGTTGTAGGACCGGAACTGTCCGGTGGCCTCTATGGTGCAGCCTCGAAGGTCCGCGGAGACGTCGATCAGCCGCTCCGAGATCATCAGCGGGATCACATCCGCCTGCTCACTCAGACGGTTTACTGAGAGCTCCACCAGGTAAAATCCCTCCCCGTACACCGCATGGCTGAATACAAACTCTGAAACGATCGTTCCGATCACGGTTACTCTGTTATTTTCCATTCCTTTTTCTGACATAGTATTTCTCCTTTTTTATTCGATATAATAATCAGTCCGCTTTTTCCGGCCTGCTATTATATGTATTCGTATAATCCTGAAAAAAGAACCGCGGAGCGATTTATTTTTATCGACAAAATTTTCTTTTCTTCTCCCGGAGTCTGCGCTATACTGAACATATTGTTTTAAACTCATCGGAGGAAAAAATGAAATTCCTGTTCATGTTCTGCTATAAACTCACAAAAAAATACGGCGAAGACGAAATGTCCGTCTACGCCGCTCAGGCAGCTTTTTTTATTCTGCTGTCTGTATTTCCGTTCCTGATGCTTCTGCTCGCCCTGATCGGTCTGGTACCCATCGTCCACGAATCGGACCTCCTCACATTTCTGATTCGCGTCATGCCGGATAATCTGGATGCCCTGGTCATCTATATTTTCGACAGCCTGAGTTCTGACTCTCCCATGGCGCTCCTCTCCGCCAGTGCCATCGCCGCCCTCTGGTCCTCCTCAAAGGGGATGCTGGGCATCGAGCGCGGGCTGAACCGGGCCTGCGGCATAACCGTCCAGCGAAATTATACTTCCAGAAGACTTCTCTGTACGCTTTACATGTTTCTTTTTATGATCATGTGTGTGCTCAGCCTGGTCCTGCTGGTGTTCGGTGAAACCATAGAGAAAAAACTTGTGGTGCTGTTTTCCGAGCTCTTCCCGCTGTATTTTCTCGCAGCTCCGTTCCGCGCCCTGTGTGCTCTGACAGTCCTGTCGCTGTTTTTTCTGTCTTTCTATGTGATCCTGCCGTACCGGAGACAGAGGATCCTGGATCAGCTTCCGGGCGCCGTCTTCTCCGCCGTTGGCTGGACTCTGTTTTCCTTCGCGTTTTCCATTTACTTTCGCTATTTCGGAAGCTACGCGCTCACCTACGGCAGCCTGACCGCCGTGATCTTAATGATGTTGTGGCTCTATTTCTGTATCTGTATTCTGTTTCTCGGGGCAGAGATCAACGAAATTCTCCAGGAACATAAACACGGGAGCACGGAAGAAGTCTGATGACTCCGCTCCTGCTCCCGTTCATTCTTTTCTCTATTTCGCCAGCATCATACGGTCATTCGCAAATTCCTCGCCGCTGGCCTCCTCGAACTTCTTAAGAAGATCCTCCACCTGCAGGTTCTTCTTCTCTTCTCCCTCAACATCATAGATAATGCGGCCTTCATGCATCATGATCAGCCGGTTCCCGTACTGGATCGCATCCTTCATGTTGTGGGTTACCATGAGGGCTGTCAGCTCCCTCTCTCTGATGATCTCATCCGTCAGCTCAAGAACCTTCTTCGCTGTTTTCGGGTCCAGCGCCGCTGTGTGCTCATCGAGAAGCAGAAGCTTCGGCTTTTCTAACGTCGCCATGAGGAGCGTGAGCGCCTGTCTCTGACCGCCGGAGAGAAGGCCCACCTTGCTGGTCATTCTCGTCTGAAGACCGAGTCCCAGTTTTGTCAGTGCCTCTCTGTAATAATCCTTCTCATTGTTCTTGATGCCCCAGCCGAGTCCGCGTTTCTGTCCGCGCCGCAAAGCCAGTGCCAGGTTTTCCTGAATTTCCATTCCAGCCGCGGTTCCCCTCATGGGATCCTGGAACACGCGTCCGATGTATTTTGCGCGCTTATATTCCGGCTCGCGGGAAATGTTCACGCCGTCGATCTCGATCTTGCCGGAATCGATGGGATATACGCCCGCGATCATGTTTAACATGGTTGATTTTCCGGCCCCATTGCCGCCGATGACCGTCACAAAATCACCGGGCTTCAGGTGAAGACTGATTCCGCAGAGAGCCTTCTTTTCATTTACAGTTCCTTTATTGAACGTCTTCCTTACATTCGTGATCGTCAGCATGTCTCATCCTCCTCAACCTTCTCGGTATACGCCTTTTTTGCCTTCCATTTCGCCGTAAGCACCGGAATGCTTAACGCGCATGCCACGAAGAGAGCCGTGAACAGGTTCATATCGTTTGTCTTGAGGCCCAGCTGAAGGACGATGGCACGGATCAGGAAGTAAACGATGGAGCCAACCACCACACTGGCTAACTTCATACCGAAGTTGATCAGTTTTCCCATCAGGACCTCGCCGATCACGATCGCCGCCAGACCGATGACGATGGCGCCGCGTCCCATGTTGATATCCGCATATTTCTGATGCTGGCAGACAAGAGCACCGGAGAGGCTCACCAGGCCGTTGGAAAGCATCAGTGCCAGAAGCTTCATTGTGTTCGTGTTAACGCCGAGTGCACGGATCATATCCTCGTTATAACCGGTCGCCCGGAGCGCGCTTCCAAGCTCTGTTCCGAAGAACCAGTAGAGCACCGCAACCAGGAGGGCAGCGATCACAACGCCCACGATCATGGAGGACTGTGCCTGTGTGATTCCCAGCAAATCGCTGACTCCGGAGATCAGCGTCGTCAGCTTCAGAAGAGGCAGGTTACTCTTTCCGCCCATGACTCTCAGGTTTACGGACCAGAGAGAGATCTGCGTCAGAATCCCGGCCAGGATCGCCGGAATCTCAAAAACGGTATGCAGGATACCCGTAGCCGCTCCCGCAGCCATACCGGTCAGCGCCGCGATCACGATCGCGAGAACCGGATTCACATTATAGCTGATGATCAGCGTTGCACAGACACAGCCGCCCAGTGCGAAGCTTCCGTCGACCGTAAGGTCCGCGATATTCAGAAGCCGGTATGTGATATATACGCCCAGTACCATGACTCCCCATAATACGCCCTGTGCAACAGCGCCCTGCAGTGCTACAAAAATACCACTCATATCTTATCCTCCATCACATTGAAACAGCCAGGCAGGACTCCTCTCGGATCATTCCCCGCCTGGCTGACATGCTGTGTTTCCCCGCACAGCTCTTTTCGGGATTTTTAATTATTCAATTACAACCGCGTTCTCCAGACCGGAAATATCCACTCCCAGTGTCTCAGCCGTTGTCTTGTTAACAGTCAGCTCACAGCGCTCTGCCGGAAGATATCCGATCGGCATCTCGGAAATGTCAGCGCCGTTCTTTAAAATCTCAATAGCCTGTTCTCCAGCCATGTATCCAAGCTGATAGTAGTCGATACCGTAAGTTGCAAGTCCGCCTGCCTCAACCATACCGGCCTCGCCGCAGATGGTCGGAATCTTGTTGTCATTGGCAACCATTGCCACAGTCGCCATACCGGCTGCGATTACGTTGTCAGTCGGCGTGTAGATTGCATCGACCTTGCCTACCATGGATTCCACAACCGTCTGGATCTCATTGGAGCCCGGAACGGTGTACTCTTCATATTTCAGACCAATCGCATCGCAGGCTTCCTTTGCCATTGCGATCTGAAGCTCAGAGTTGCTCTCTGCGGAGCAGTAAAGCAGACCAACGGTCTCTGCCTCCGGAAGAAGCTGATGCAGTAATTCGATCTGCTCCTTAACCGGCGTCAGGTCGGAGGTACCGGATACATTTCCTCCCGGCTTCTTGTTATCTTCCACCAGTCCGGAAGCTGCCGGATCCGTAACTGCTGTTAAAAGGATCGGAATGTCCTCGGTCACGCCCGCAACGGCCTGTGCAGCCGGAGTCGCGATCGCAAGGATCAGGTCATTGTCATCGTTGACAAGCTTTTCGGCGATGGTAAGGCAGTTTGCCTGCTCACCGGATGCATTCTGCTGGTCATCTTCATATTTGATGCCCGCGTCGTCAAGAGCTGCGAAGAAGCCTTTATTGGAAGCATCGAGCGCCGCATGCTGTACCAGCTGGATCACGCCGATCTTATAAGTTTTTTCGTCGTCAGCAGCCGCAGCAGTCGTTGCCTCTGCTTTTGTCTCAGCTTTCGTTGTCTCAGCCGCTGTCGTTTCCGCAGCTGTTGTCGCCGGTGCTGCTGTCGTTTCCGCCGTCTTGGAACCGCAGGCCGTCATGGACAGTGCCATGGCACCCGCAAGAAGTACTGATGTAATTCTCATTGCTTTTCTCATAATACTTATCTCCCACAATCATTTTAGTTTTGTCCACAATTTATGAACAATTCCGATTGTACCACGTTTTTTCCTCTGCGTCAATCTTATATAACTTTAAATTCACATGATTTCAACGCGTTAAAGTTCAGAAATACAACCATATACCCGTTCCGCTGTTTTTGAAAACACCTGCTCCCACTCCGGTTCCGGGATCAGCCATTTCGTCATCTCAATAGAATCTCCGTAATTGGCAAGGGGCCAGTCGGTGCCGAACATGAATTTGTCATAGCTGTCGCAGTAGGCGATCCATGTCCGGAGCGCCTGAAAATACCCGTCCTGCCGGCTCCGGTATTCCGGAAAATCAATTTTTCCCTCCAGAAGTCCCGAGAGATCCGCCGCCACATTCTCATTTTTCTCTACCACAGCGGCCGCGTCCATGAGCCACGGATTCCCGAAATGACACATGACAAAATGGACATTTTTATGGTCCGCCGCCGCCTCATCCATGGTCAGCGGA
>JALEWG010000066.1 GCA_022788065.1 Lachnospiraceae bacterium
GCGGAGGCGCTGATCAGCTTTCTGGGACTGGGCGGGATCACCCGCATGGAGATCAACCGGAATCCGTTTCTGCCGGAGCACGGCGATCAGATCCTGCTCTGCAGCGACGGTCTGTATAAGAGTCTTTCCGACAGGAGGATCCTGGAGGTGTTAAGCATGTCGATGTCCCCGGAGGTGAAGGCGCGAACACTGGTGAACAGTGCGCTGGAGGCCGGAGGAAAAAATCAGGACAATACCAGTGTGATCCTCATTGAAATTTCATAAGTTTGTAACGACTGAGGGCGTTCAAAAATACACTTCATTTATCCAAGGAGGAGACAGTATGAATTTAAAGAGATGTAATAACGGCCACTTTTACGATGCGGATAAGTACACAAGCTGCCCGCACTGCAACCCCACGGTTTCCGCTTCCGAGATGACCGTATCCATGGCGCCGGGCGATATGGACCCGGCAGTCCGTTCGGCGGCAGAGGCGTTCGGAGGAGAGGACAGCAAGACTGTATCGTTACAGGATGCGGTGAGTGCGGCTGTGGAGAAAAAGGCTGAGCCGGCTCCTGCGGCAGCGTCTGCGCCGGCCCCTGCGGCAGCACCGGCACCGGCTTCCGCTCCGTCTGACAACGCGAAGACTGTGAGCTATTACGGCAGCTCCCTTGGCGCAGAGCCGACAGTCGGCTGGCTGGTCTGCATCGAGGGCGATCACTACGGTGAGAGCTTCCCGTTAAAATCCGGCAGAAACTTCATCGGACGCAGTGTGAGCATGGACGTGGTTCTGGCAGGCGACATGAGCGTTTCCAGAGAGCGTCATGCCATCGTGATCTATGAGCCGAAGGCAAAATGCTTCATCGCACAGGCGGGAGACGCCAGAGAGCTGTTCTACTTAAATGACAATGTGGTGCTGAACAACGAGATCATGAAGAACTATGACGTTCTTTCCGTGGGCAATGAGAAGCTGCTTTTCGTGGGCTTATGCGGACCGCAGTTCTGCTGGGAAGACACAAAAAAGACTGACAAATAGGACGGGAAAATAACAATACGAGGGTGAGAATATGAAAAAAAGCAATTTCAGAATAATCTTGATGATCGCAGGCCTCCTGCACGTGCTGGTGTTCTTCGCTGTTCCCTACGCGAAGCTTTCGGGCGTGATGAGCGGTCTGGGACAGTTAGCCGGCGCTCTGGGCATGGGGGATTCCTATCCGGAGAAGCTGACCGGTATGGCGGCGATGAAAATGGCGGATATGTTCCGCGGCGACGCGGGGGCCATTAAAGTTCTGTTCCCGCTCCCGGCGGTTCTGGGTGCCCTGATCCTTCTGGCAAACGCGATCGGAAAAGGAAAAGCCAGCTATATCGTGTCTCTGATCCTCAGCCTGGTAGGTCTCGGCGGCTACGGCTTCCTGACCGTCGCCATGCAGGACTTCGAGTCTGTCGGCTATAAGAGCGGCGCTCTGATCTACATCATGCTGGCAGTATGTGCAGTCCAGTTTGTGGTATCCATTGTGGGCATGGCGAAGGATAAAGCTCCGGCAGCAGGCACAGCACCTGCGGCGGGCTCCAAGGGTAAGAATGTGAAGGTCGGCAAGAAAGACGGCACCATCACCGGTGTGACCGGCGCTTACAGCGGCGCAGTGATTCCGGTGAAGAGCGGTGACACGATCGTGATCGGACGCGATCCTTCCAGCTGCAGCATCATTATAAAAGATGAAAAGGCTTCCAGAAAGCATTGTACCGTTTCCTTCAACGCGGAGAACGGGATGTATGCCGTGACGGATCTGTCCGTAAACGGCGTTTATGACAGGGACGGCGGCCGTCTGCCGGAAAAGACAGCAGTTCCCATGTCAGCCGGCAGCGAGATCCGTATTGGTAAGGACGGAGATGTTTTCCGTCTGGGATAACAGATTTTTTGAAACAGAAGACTTCTGTGGCGCCGGATCGCTGCCGCAGGAGTCTTTGTCTGTTTTCGGACAGGAGGAGACCGTATGAAAGATCCGAACCGGCTTTGTCCGGGCTGTATGAATGAATGGGGGCATCCGGAGAAACCGTGTCCCGTCTGCGGGTTTGTGGAAAAGGGGTATGAAAAGCCTCCAAGATGGCTCCCTTTAAGACACGTGCTGAACGGAAAATATATGATCGGAAAGGCCATCGGCGAGGGCGGCTTCGGAATCACCTATGTGGGCTGGGATCTGAACCTCCAGGTGCGCGTGGCGATCAAGGAGTATTTCCCGGTGGGACTCGCCACCAGAGAGACCGGAAACGGCAGATCCAACTCGATCTCGGCGCTGCCGGGCGTAAGGCAGGAAAACTACCGTCAGGGACTGGAAAAATTCATGACCGAGGCGAGGAATCTGTCGAAGTTTTATAACCTGAAAGGAATTGTCGCCGTCCGGGATTTCTTTTTTGAAAACGACACCGCTTACATAGTCATGGAATTCGTGGACGGCATCACGCTGGGAACCTATCTGAAAAATCACGGCGGACAGATCACCGAACAGGAGGCGCTGCAGCTGTTTCATCCGGTCATGGAATCGCTCAAGGTGGTCCACCAGTCGGGAATCATCCACCGGGATATCAGCCCGGACAATATCATGATGACGAAGGACGGCCGGATGAAGCTGATCGACTTCGGTGCGGCCCGGTTTGCAGGAGGAGACACGGAGCGAAGCCTGACCATTATCCTGAAACATGGCTACGCGCCGGCAGAGCAGTACCAGAGCCACGGAAATCAAGGCCCGTGGACCGACGTCTATGCCATCTGCGCCACCATGTACCGGATGATCACGGGCAAGGTTCCGCCCAGCGCCATGGACCGGCTTCACGAAGATACGCTGGAGGAGTTTTCCGCTCTGGGCTGCCGGGTATCGGACAAGACTGCGTACGCTGTGATCGATAAAGGCATGGCGATCCGTGTGGCGGACCGTTACCAGAACATGGATGAGCTGATCGACGGTCTGTACGGAATGGACGGAAAGAAGGTCCGCAGAAAGAAAAAGCCGCAGGATAAAAAGATGATGATCGGAATTGCGGCGGCAGCCGGCGTGGTATGCCTCGGTCTTGGAGGGATGTTTATTCTGTCGGGAGGAAAAGACGAGCCGGCCGCGGCGGTCAGCCAGATACAGTCTGAAAACACACAGGCGGAACCTTCCGGTACGCAGACTTCAAAGCAGACCGGCGGCAGCGTGCAGCAGACATTAAAGCCTGTATCTGCGGAAGAACTTAAGACGCTTCAGCAGGAAGCACTGGAAGCACAGAAAACGATCGACGCCGACGGAACGCATTTAATCTTCCTTCGCGACGACGGAAGTGTAACAGCCAGCGGAACCAATTACTACGGCAACCTGGATGTGACGAAATGGAAAACAGTGAATGCGGTGGCGACCGGCGTGAGCCATACGGTCGGTGTGAAAGAAGACGGAACCGCAGTGGCGACCGGCGATACTTCCGATGGAAAGTGCGCAGTCGATACCTGGAAAACAATTACCAAAGTATCTGCGGGTGATCAGCATACGCTGGGCTTAAGAACCAACGGAACCGTTCTGGCAGCCGGAAGCAACCGGAACGACCAGTGCAATGTATCGTCCTGGAGCGATATTGTGGATATTGCAGCCGGAAAGAACCATTCTCTCGGTCTTAAATCGGATGGAACGGCAGTGGCTGAGGGAGGAAACGGAAGCGGCCAGTGCGATGTGGACGAATGGAGTGACCTGGTCTGTGTCGCGGCTGACGGAAATGTCAGCGCAGGTCTGAGGTCCGACGGAACCGTGGTCTTTGCGGGTGCTGTGACAGACGAGATGAAAGAGGCGGAAGAATGGGAGCAGGTCATTTCCATTGAGCTGGGTAACAATTATATCGCTGGCCTTCTGAGCGATAAGACAGTCGTTGTCGCCGGAAGCAGCATCGTCACGCAGGATAAGGTCGATCCATGGACCGATATTGATGCGATTGCTGCCGCAGATGAGACTCTTTTCGGCAGAAAATCTGACGGCGGAATCGTGAGAACGACTTACAGCTACGGCACAGCAGATAAGGACGGTATGACGGATCTGACTCAGGCGGTATCCGGAGGCGGTTATCTGGCAGGTCTTAAGAGCGATGGAACCGTGGTGACATGGGGCGTATCCGGAGAGGACTTCGGCCTTGGCGAAACGGCTGACTGGAGCGACATCACACAGATCGCGGCCTGTGAGAATGGTATCATGGGTCTCATGTCTGACGGAACCGTGGTCGTTGCCGGCGAAGAATATCAGGATGCAGAGAGCTGGAGCGATATTGAGCAGATCAGCATGGGAACAGGTATGGCTGCCGGCAGGAAGAAAGACGGAACAGTGGTCGTAACCGGGACGAATGAAAACGTCTCTCTTTACTCAGATCTGACTTCTGCCGCGATGATCTCTGTCTCACCGAACGGCAGCGGTCTGGCAGCAGTTCTTGAGGATGGAACGATCATGGGATCGCGATGGAATACGACCAATGTTTCCGGCGCTGTTTCCCTCGCTGCATGTTCCACCCATATTGCGGCGGCAAAACAGGACGGAACGGTGACTGTACTTGGTTCCGGAAACGGCGGTTATGCGAATGTATACAGCTGGAAGGATGTGAGATCCGTGGCGGTCGGAACGGAGCATACCGTTGGCCTGAAATCGGACGGAACTCTTTTCGTGTCCGGTTCCAACTCCAACGGACAGTGTGATGTCAGCGACTGGACCGATGTTGTGTCCGTCTCTGCCGGCGACTATTACACGCTTGGCGTAAGGAGCGACGGTACACTTCTTTTAGCCGGTAAAGTACCGGGTGAATACTAATGAATGGGGGGCTACCATATGAAAGCATATTGGAATTCAAAAACAATTTACAGAAAAGTTGTCATGATCGCAATGGCAATCCAGTTGATCGGCTGGTTCATTTTCCCGATTGCAAAAATGTACAGAGCGACCTCTTCGATGAATAATATCGCAAAGAAGCTGGGAATTGACATACTTCCGGAAAAATTTACGCTGTTCAGTCTCGCTAAGTTCATGTCGGATATGGGCAGCTCGGACGGTAATTATTACTTTCTGGTGATCATTCTGAACGCGGTTCTTCTCTGCGTGATCGTTATGGGAAAGAAAAGAGCCGGCTATATTGTGTCTTTCCTGTTATGGAATGTCGTTGCGCTGTTTTCAGGCATCGGCATTTCGGCAGCCGGAAGTGTCTCCGGTTATGAAGGAAAGCCGTTTATGACACTTCTGATCTATGCAATCACAGCGGTCGTTATGGTCGGCTGTCTTCTCGGAGCGATCTTTGAATACAAGGCTCAGGCGAAGCTTGCGGCCCGCGGAACAGACGGTTATGCGCCGTCAGCAGGCGACGGAAAGATCGATACAGAAAAACTGAAAGAACAGGCGGGAAATCTTGCGGATACCGGCGCTGCTGTTGCAAAGAAAACAGCAAAAGCCGCGATCAAGGGTTTCCATAAAGCATCTTCCGCCGCAAAAGATTTTGTAGAGACAGCAAAAAACGAGAGCAACGCCGAAGCGGCTAAAAAGAGTACTCAGGCAGCGCCGGCACCAGCCGCGGCTGTTCCGAAACCACAGCCGGCGGAGCTTAAGAAACCGGCGATCGCCCAGACAGGAAGCATTACCGGTGTCAAGGGCATGTTTGCAGGTGCACAGATCCCGATCGCACATGGCGAATCGGTTGTGATCGGCCGTGCGGCAGACAGCTGTCATATTATTCTCGAAAATGACGCGGTCAGCAAAAAGCACTGCGTGATCCAGTATGACGGAACAACAGGCAATTATGTTGTTACGGACTATTCCACAAACGGAACATACTTAGGCAACGGAAGCAGACTTCAGAAGACGGAACCGACAGTGCTTACTCCGGGGGCTGTGCTCTGGATCGGCAACAAGGAGAACACGTTCCAGTTAGGCTGATCGTCATGAAATGGGGGATTTATGGATATCAACAATCTCTGGTCAGGATATGACCTGAATTCGAAAAAACAGAATACAAGATGCCTTTCGGTCAACACAATCCTGGAAGGAAAATACCTGGTGGGTCCGGTTCTTGGCCAGGGTGGCTTTGGTATCACATATGTGGGTTACGACCTGAACATGGAAACGAAGATCGCCATCAAGGAGTATTTCCCGGTGGAACTGGTGAGCCGCGATACCACCACCATGCATGGCGACCGGGTCCTGTCTCTTGGCGGCGAGAAGAGCGTGACCTACCAGCAGGGGCTTAAGAAGTATGTGGCGGAGGCGCAGAACGTGTCTCAGTTTTCGGAAGTGCCGGGCGTCGTGTCGGTGAAGGACTTTTTCTATGCGAACGAGACTGCCTATATCGTCATGGAATTTATTGACGGTATCAGTCTGAAGGATTATCTGAAAGAGTGCGGCGGCAGACTGTCGGAGGAAGAGACATTAAAGATCATGAAGCCGGTGCTGGAGGCGCTGGTGCAGGTACATAAAGCGGGGATCATCCACCGGGATATCAGCCCGGACAATATCATGCTGACGTTTGAAGAGGAAACGGGCGGCGCTGGCGTCTCGGGCACAGGAAGCAACGCCGCCGGAGACTGTAAGATTCAGTCGGTCAAACTGATCGACTTCGGCGCGGCCCGCATGACCGCGAAAAATGATCAGAAATCTCTGACCATCATCTTAAAGCACGGCTACGCGCCGGAGGAGCAGTACCGGACCCACGGCGAACAGGGACCGTGGACGGACGTTTATGCATTATGTGCGGTGTTTTATCGTATGCTGACCGGAGAAATTCCGGTTCCGGCCATGGACCGTCTGTTTCAGGATGACTTGAAAACATTGGAGCAGTGTGGGGCGAAAGTCAGTGCAAATACTTCGGCTGCTATTCTGAAAGGTCTGGCGGTAAAGAAGGACGACCGTATCCGGAGCGTGCAGGAACTGATTGCGGCGTTGTATAAGGGCGCAAAAGTACGGACTGCAGGCAAGAAGACGAATAAAGTTCCTTTTTTTGCCGGAGCAGGAGTCGTGGCGATAGCAGCATGTGTTCTGGCCGTGTCATTCATTGGACACGGGAATAAGCAAAATACCGATACAGCTTCCGGTTCCGGGTCAGTAACGGTACAGGAAACGGCTGCAGAAAACAGCAGGGAAGAGCTCGCACCGACAGAGTCGACAGAAATAAAGGAAGCGGAAACGGTTGCGATTGCGGAACAGGAAGAAGAACGGATCGGTGAAGCAATCGTCAAAGCTTTGCCTCAGAATGCAATAGCGGGAGGAAGCGAGCACGTTGTTGTGCGAAAGCCTGACGGTACCGTGGAAGCGTTTGGCGGAAACGAATATGGTCAGTTGAATGTACAGGATTGGACGCATATTGCAGCAGTAGAAGCCGGAGAAGGATTTTCAGCCGGTTTGCGGGAAGATGGAAAGGTTTTTATTGCGGGAAGTCTGGATTCATCGGATGAAGTGGAGGCATGGGAAAATATCGTAGCAATCGCTGCAGATGGACAGATTCTTGTTGGATTAAAAGATGACGGAACATTAGTAAGCAGTGATTTATACGGAAAAACCGGAGATTATTATGAATGGACCGATATTCGTTCTGTTGCATGCTCAAACTGGGCTCTGGCTGCACTGGATGAAGACGGAACCGTTCATTTGAGTGCCTGTAATGATGATTCCGGTGGTTATGTCAAAGAACTGGCTGAGATTACCGGATGGACAGATGTAGAGCAATTGGTATGTTCGCAGTTTGCCGTGTTTGGGTTGACCACGGACGGGGATGTACGATATGCGTCCATGTTTACCGATGCGACAGAAGGAAGCGAATATGACTTTGCCAATATGGAGTCTTTCAACAACATCGTTCAGCTGTACTCCAATGCCGGTCTGACTCAGATCGGTGTTCGTGAAGATGGTTCCCTGTGTGTTGGAGGAGTCGTTCATGAAATAAACTGGCAGATGGAAGTGTTTGAATGGAAGGATTTAGCAGGATTTATGGGATTGTCCTATGACGAGAAATATGTTGGTTTGAAAAAGGATGGAACAATCATAAAAACAATTAAAAATTACGGCACTTCTACACCGGAAGAGATGAAAAATCTAAAGTGGGTGGATGTTGATTCGGACGGGAATCTGCTGGGCCTCACAAAGGATGGAAAGCCATTAACATATGGCTCCGATATTAATTTAGGTGCGGGTTTCAGTGACATATCAACACAGTCAGGTTTAAAACAGATCGCCAATCCGGATGGAATGGCAGACTTTGTCTATTTAAATGAAAACGGGAAGGCATATGTATCGGAACCGGCATTTTTCCCATTCCGGTGGGAAAATATCACGCAAATCGAAGTGCTGCACTGGGCTTACTGTTTTGGCCTGACGACAGAAGGAACGATAGAAGCCCAGGACTTCAGCGAAGAGACATACGGTTATCCGGAGGAATGGAATGCGTTGAAGGATTGGACGGAGATCAAACAGATCGCAGTCGGAGGATATGAAGTATATGGCCTGAAACAAGACGGAACTGTGATTTGGTGCTGTGAGGGTGGAGAGACCATAGAGAGGAATGATTGGAAAAATATCCATGCGATTTTCTCCGGAAGTGACGGCGTAGTGGCAATCAAAGAGGATGGAACTGCAGAATTTTCCAATGATTGGGAGAATGATTACGGACAAAAAAATATCGCCTCCTGGGACAAGCTGACACAGGTGGCTTCCGGCCAGTATCATACAGTCGGGCTGCGCGAAGATGGAACTGTGGCAGCCGCAGGAAATAATCAGTCCGGTCAGTGTGACGTGGAGGACTGGAGTGATATTGTCTATATTGCCGTAGGTGATAATTGTACGCTGGGAGTTACTTCGGACGGAAATTTAATGGTTGCGGGAAACGTCGGCTGGTAAACGTTGCAGG
>JALEWG010000084.1 GCA_022788065.1 Lachnospiraceae bacterium
TTCCATGAAAATGTTATCACTGGCTGAGGAATTAAAGGGCAATTCCTATCCGGGAAGAGGAATTGTGATCGGCAAGTCCAAAGACGGCAAGACGGCGGTGACTGCTTACTTTATTATGGGAAGAAGCGAAAACAGCAGAAATCGTGTGTTTGTGGAAGACGGCGCCGGAATCCGTACTCAGGCCTTTGATCCCGCAAAACTTGCGGATCCGAGCCTGATCATCTACGCACCGGTGCGTGTCCTCGGAAATAAAACCATTGTGACAAACGGTGACCAGACAGATACGATCTATGAGGGAATGGACAAACAGCTTACGTTTGAGCAGTCCCTGCGATGCCGTGAGTTTGAACCGGATGGCCCCAACTACACACCCCGTATTTCCGGCATCATGCATATTGAAAACGGCAGCTACAACTATGCCATGTCCATCTTAAAGAGCAGCGATGGCAATCCGGCGAGCTGCAGCCGTTTCACCTTTGCATACCAGAGCCCGCTCTGCGGCGAAGGCCACTTTATCCACACCTATATGGGAGACGGAAATCCTCTTCCGAGCTTTGAAGGGGAACCGAAGCGGGTGGAGATCGACGGAGACATCGATACCTTTACCAATATGGTATGGGACAGCCTGAATGAAGACAACAAGGTATCTCTGTTCGTTCGTTTCATTGATATCGAAACCGGAAAATACGAGACACGAATTGTCAATAAAAATCACTAATGCAAAGAGATAAGGAGATTTTTGAAATGAAAGAAATGGAATTAAAATACGGCTGCAATCCGAACCAGAAGCCGTCCAGAATTTTCATGGAGAATGGTGCGGATCTGCCAATCACGGTTTTAAACGGGAAGCCTGGTTATATCAATCTGCTTGACGCGTTTAACGGCTGGCAACTTGTGAGAGAGTTAAAGAAAGCGACCGGACTTCCGGCTGCGACTTCTTTCAAGCACGTTTCTCCGGCCGGTGCGGCTGTGGGCCTTCCGATGGACGAAGTTCTCAGGAAGATCTACTGGGTTGATGATCTGGGCGAGCTTTCCCCGCTTGCATGCGCATATGCGAGAGCGAGAGGTGCTGACCGTATGTCCTCCTTCGGCGATTTTATTTCCCTTTCTGACGTCTGCGATGTGGATACTGCGAAGTTAATCAAGCGCGAGGTTTCCGACGGTGTGATTGCTCCGGGATATGAGCCGGAAGCTCTGGAGATCCTGAAAGCAAAGAAAAACGGCAATTACAACGTGATTCAGATCGATGAGTCCTATGTTCCGGATCCGGTGGAGAAGAAACAGGTATTCGGTGTTACCTTCGAGCAGGGAAGAAACAACCTGGATATCAATAAGGAACTGCTCTCCAACGTGGTTACCGACAATAAGGAGATCCCGGAATCCGCAAAGATCGATCTGATGATCTCTCTGATCACATTAAAATATACCCAGTCCAACTCTGTCTGCTATGTTAAGGGAGGACAGGCCATCGGTATCGGCGCCGGCCAGCAGTCCCGCGTGCACTGCACACGCCTTGCCGGCCAGAAAGCGGACAACTGGTTCTTACGTCAGGCTCCGCAGGTACTGAATCTTCCGTTCAAGGCAAATATCAAACGTGCGGATCGCGACAACGCCATTGACGTTTACATCGGCGATGAGTACATGGATGTGCTTGCTGACGGACAGTGGGAGAAAGTATTCACCGAAAAACCGGCTGTCTTTACAAAAGAAGAGAAGCGCGCATGGTTAGACCAGATGCAGGATGTGGCGCTGGGCTCCGACGCGTTTTTCCCGTTCGGAGACAATATCGAACGTGCTCATAAGAGCGGTGTGAAATATATTGCTCAGCCGGGCGGATCTGTCCGCGACGACAATGTCATCGAAGTCTGCAACAAGTATGGTATGGCAATGGCATTCACGGGAATCCGTCTGTTCCATCACTAATCGGATATGAACGACAAAGGAGCTGCCGCTTTCACGAACGATAATTTGTGAGTCGGCAGCTTCGATTCATGTTGTGAAAATTTGGATTAAGGATAATTTCTGCTTGCAAATACCGGAAATCTATGCTAAACTATCTAACAGCTGTGAAAGCTGCCGGCATGGCGGAATGGCAGACGCATCAGACTCAAAATCTGACGAGGGCAACTTCGTGCGGGTTCAAGTCCCGCTGCCGGCATGAAAAACGCTGTAGATAATGGATTTTCCAATCTACAACGTTTTTTTTATTTTCACACAAATGTTGTTTACACGCGTCAGAAACCGCCGTGTACCGAACGGTATGCACGGTAAAAGAGGACTGCGGCTAATCACCGCCTCATAATCAATTCTTAATTCAATTCCTTCTCCGCCTGTGTCAATGCGGAATCCAGCGTTTTCTCCAGTGTGATATGAAGATACCGGATCAGGGATTCCATCGGAATGTTCATATCGGACAGGATCCACTGGATCAGTGTGCCGCAGAGTGCCTCCAGATAAAAAGAAGCCAGGAAATTCAGATAATCCTCCGGGACGGAGCGGTCGCCTTTGATATCCTTTAGCATCAGTTCCATGAAATACTGCAGATCACTGACACACAGATCGCGCAGGGCGTCGCGGCCCACACTGTTAATGGCTGCTTTACAGAAAGCTGCATTATCTTTCAGATACTGCAAAATGATACGAAGCCATTCCTCCCAGTTGGCGCATCGCTTCTGATTAGAAAACAGGGTCTCAAAATCCCTGGAGAAGGTCCACCGGAGAAGATCGTAGATATCCTGAAAATGGTAATAAAATGTATAACGATTCATGCCGCAGTCGTCTGCCAGCTCCTGAATCGAGATCTTCTGGATGCTCTTTTTTGCCATGAGTTTTTTTAAGGAGGCAGCCATCTGTTCCTTTCGTCTCTGGCTCAGTTCATTCTGTTTCATATATGTTGTCCTGCCTTTCTGCCTGCTGAAATGATTATAACATAAACTGAAATACTACACAATCCGTTAAATTTGTGCAAAATTACACATTTGGCTGAAATTGATTATGGGATATTTTGAAATTATGGGATATAGTATGTTTCATCGAAAAAAGCGGCAGTCGTATGCCTGAAAGGAGCTGTCTGAAAATATGAATGATGACAAGCAGAAGCCTAATCTGTTCGTGCGGATCGCCACATGGATCGTGGACAAAAGAAATCTGATCTTCCTGCTTTATGTGGCTGCACTCGCGTTCTGTCTGGTTTCCCGCGGATGGGTCCGGGTGAATAATGAGATCACTGATTACCTTCCGGAAGACACGGAAACTCGAATCGGAGTTGACCTGATGGACCGTGAGTTCACAACCTTCGGGTCCGCCACGATCATGGTTTCTAATATTACATATGAGCAGGCCGAACAACTTGCAGACCGAATGGAAGAAGTAAAGGGAGTGTCGGGAGTGTCCTTCGGCGATACCGTTGACGAGGAGACTGATGAGATCGACGCTGATAACCGTACGGATTATTACAGGAGTTCCGCAGCGCTCTTTTCCATCACATTCGAAGGAACGAAAGATGACGAACTGAGCCGGAAAGCCCTGATGGAGCTGCGTGATATGCTGAGCGGCTATGATGTCGCGGTTTCTACGGAGGTCGACAATGATATGTCTGCCGAGCTGGCAAAAGAGATGCAGGTGATACTCGTAATTGCGGCAGTCATTATCCTGATCGTACTTGTTCTGACGTCAAAAACATACGGAGAGATCCCGGTTTTGATCCTGACATTTGTAGCAGCAGCCATACTGAACATGGGAACCAACTATCTTCTCGGGGAGATATCGTTCGTATCCAATTCGATCGCTGTTGTATTGCAGCTGGCATTGGCCATTGATTATGCGATTATTTTCTGCCACAGGTTCAGTGAGGAAAAGGAAACGGCAGATACCAGAACTGCCTGCATTTTGGCACTCAGCAAGGCAATTCCGGAGATATCGTCCAGCTGCCTGACCACCTTAGCCGGTCTTGCCGCGATGACCTTCATGCAGTTTAAGATCGGACTGGATCTGGGAGTTGTTTTGATCAAAGCGGTGCTATTTAGTATTTTTTCCGTATTTACACTGATGCCGGGGCTTTTGATGCTGTTCTCCGGACTGATCGATAAGACAGCACATCGGAGCTTTGTACCCAGGATCACACTCTGGGGCCGGTTTGTCACAAAACTGAAATACGTGGTTCCGCCGTTATTTGTCTGCATTCTGGTTGGGGCGTTCCATTACTCATTTGAATGTCAGTACATTTACGGCATGAATTCCGTTGACACGGAAAAGAAGAGTGAATCCGCACTGGCAACCGACCGGATCGATGCGGTATTCGGAACAAAGAACACACTTGCTGTTGTGGTGCCGTCCGGGGACTATGAGAAGGAAGAGCGCCTTTTAAAACATCTTGAAATGTATGACGAGGTGGACAGCGCTCTGGGTCTTGCCAATGTGGAGATCTCTGACGGATATATGCTGACGGACGCACTGACGCCGCGCGAATTCTCAGAAATGACGGACATGGATATTGAGGTCTGCCGGCTTTTTTATTCGGCTTACGCCATTGATCTGGAGGAGTACGGAAGGATCTTAAATGATATTGACGCATACCGGATCCCGGTCATCGACCTGTTTCAGTTCCTGTACCGGTACGTGGGGGACGGTTATCTGGATGACGGATATATTACGCTGGATAAAGAAGACCGGGAAGACCTTGATAAAATGAATGATATGGTGGAAGATGCCAGAAAACAGTTAGAGAGCGACGGATATTCCAGAATGATCCTGAGCCTGAACTTGCCGGAAGAGGGAGAGGAGACCTTTGCGTTCCTGGATCTTCTTCATACAGTAGTAGGAGAATATTACCCGCAGGGCAGCTTTTACCTGGTTGGAGACTCTACCAGTGATTACGATCTGGCATCTTCTTTCTCTAATGATAATATTCTGATCAGTATACTGACGATTGCGTTTGTAATTCTGGTATTGTTATTTACGTTCAATTCGGTTGGACTGCCGGTCCTCCTGATTATGGTGATTCAGGGAAGTATCTGGATCAACTTTGCATTTGCAACGCTGGCCGGTGAAAAAGTGTTCTTCCTGAGCTATCTGATCGTAAGTTCCATCCAGATGGGCGCAAACATCGACTATGCAATTGTTATTTCCAGCCGTTATCAGGAACTAAAGCAGAAAATGGCTCCGAGAGAAGCAATGATCGAAACTCTAAATATCGCGTTTCCGACTGTCTTCACATCCGGAACGATCCTGGCATCTGCCGGAACGATCATCAGCAAGCTGACTTCCAATCCGGCAATCTACGGCGTCGGGCTCTGCATTGGACGTGGAACGGTCATTTCCATGATTCTTGTACTGGGTGTACTTCCGGAAATCCTGCTTCTGGGCGATGTGATCATTGAAAAGACATCCTTTAACATGAAGTATCCGGCGATCGTGCAGACCACCGAGGCAAAAGGCAAAGTATATCTCGACGGCAGAATCCATGGTACCGTGAACGGAAAGATCGATGCTGAAGTACATGGATTCCTCTACGGTGACGTTGAGGCTGTTGTATCGACCGGTAACGTTGAGACATTGGAAGAAACCATTGAGAGCGGAAAGGAGGGGGATTCCGATGAAGATGAAAAGCAGGAATAACAGTTGGCTCAGAAGCATGACTGCAGTTCTCGCTGCGGCAGCAGTGCTCACATCCGTCCCCGGTTTCCCTGCGCATACAATATATGCCGGTTCCATGGAAAACGAAGAGGAAATTCCTGTACCAAAGGCAGATCTGACGATCCGCACCGCGGATGATTTCGTGGAATTTGCAAGAAAATGCACTCTGGATGCCTGGTCCAGAGGGAAAACCGTTGTTCTGGAGGACGATATTGATTTTACCGGAAGAGAGTTTCCTGTGATTCCGATCTTTTGCGGAACTCTTTACGGAAACGGTCACACGATTTCGGGAGTTAATGTTTCCGGAGTAACATCGTCCCAGGGACTGTTCCGCTATGTGGAGGAGGGCGCACTGATTGACGGGCTCACGGTTTCCGGATATTTAACCGGAACGGACGGGCAGGAATATCTGGGAGGAATTGCCGGAATCTCTTCGGGAACGATCCGGAACTGTATGTTTAAAGGAATTATGAAAGGTTCTCTCTATACCGGAGGGATCACCGGAAAAAACGGAGAAAAAGGGCGGATCGAGAACTGTGTTGTGGATGGAAAGATCCAGGGGAAACAGTTTACAGGCGGCATTGCAGGCGAAAATGACGGTGCAATCGTTTCCTGCAAAAATGCTGCAAGAATCAATCCGGATTCCGGAGAGACATCCGATATCACGGGAGTTCTCGATACGGATAACGAAAAAAATACGGTAAAGAAAGCCGGTAATACGGTCCAGAACGTGCGGACTCTGAGAGAGGTAACACAGGACACCGGCGGAATCGCCGGATTTTCGAAAGGAAGTATCGCAGACTGCTCAAATTCCGGCCATATCGGTTATCCCCATGTGGGATACAATGTTGGCGGAATCGCAGGCCGTTCCTCCGGCTATCTGGAGAACTGCAGAAATGAAGGTGCTGTGGACGGACGAAAGGACGTTGGCGGAATTGCCGGACAGCTTTCTCCGGAAATTACAAAAGTTTTCCGGCAGGATATGTTTGACCGCCTGAACACGGAGCTTGATGTTTTAAGAGACATTGCGGACAGCGCGTCAGACCATGCAGACGGAAACCGTTCGAGTGTTTCCGCACGCCTGGATACCATTTCCGGCTATTCCAGAGATGCATTCGATCAGGCATCGGACCTTATGGATATGGCCAGAGACTGGGCCGACACCAATATTGAAGAGCTGAACAGGCTCTCGGCCATGGTGGACGAAGTGATCTACCACATGGAAGATGCGACATCCAAGAGCGAGTCTATGCTGGATTCCATGGCTGACGGTCTGGACTCGCTAAGCGACGCGGCAGAAGGCGCCGGTGGTGGTCTGGATGGCAACGATGAGATGATCGGGGAATACAGAGAGATCATCAATGACCTGAAAAAAGCATCAGAGAAGCTGAAAGAAAATGCTGCGGCGATGAAAGAATCCGCGAAACGGCTGATTGCTGCCGTGCTTGGCGGTAATTACGAAGCCGCTGAAACGGAACGTCAGACGATTGCTGAGACAGCGGAAGAATCCCTGGAACTGATCCGGACATCGAGAGAGAAGTTACGGGAACTGAAGGAAGCGGCAGAAGAAATCCCGGAACTGGGAGAAGCACTCGGAGAGAGTATGGATGCTCTGGCCAGTGCATTTTCGTCATTTGAAGGCGCTGCAAGGGATATGGAGTATTCGGCAGGCGAGATCCATGATATGTTTGAGCATCTGGAAGATCAGGACTCGATTCAGATCAAAGAATTCGGATCTGATTTCGAGGAAAAGGGTGATCAGATCGAAAAGACCATGAATTCCATTCAGGACCAACTTGACTTTCTGAAAGACGAACTGGACACAACGGGCGATACTCTGTCCGATGACCTGGATCGTATGTCAGATCAGCTCACGGCCGTACAGAACGTGTTCAAGGATGCAATGGACGATCTGCGCAATGCGGACCGGAAAGATTTCTGGCAGGACGTTTCTGTCACCGAGATTCAGAATATGACAGAGGGAAAAATCAAGGGCTGCATAAACCGCGGCGATATTGACGGCGATTTGAATATCGGCGGAATTGCCGGAGATATGGATGTAGAGAACTCTCTGGATCCCGAGGAGGATATCAGTGATATCGGAAATGACTCTCTGAAATTCCATTATGAGACAAAAGCTGTACTGGAAGCCTGCACCAACACGGGAAAGGTGACTTCCAAAAAAGATGCCGCGGGCGGCATCTGCGGGCGCATGGGACTTGGATACATTCTGGAGTGTGAAAACTACGGGGATGTGGAAAATGCGGACGGAGATTATACGGGCGGCATTGCAGGACTATCACTTTCCACTATCCGCCGCTGCCACAGTAAATGTGCGCTTTCCGGCAAGGACTATGTGGGAGGAATTGCAGGTCTTGCTTATGATCTGTTTGAAAACACGGCCTTCGTGACCATTACGGATGCCGGTCGTATGACTGGCGCCGTAGCAGGAAGCCTTGATGAGGAAGGAATCATGAGCCGGAACCGCTTTGTGGACACGGGGCTCTCCGGAATTGACGGGATCAGTTACAGCGGCAAAGCGGAACCTGTGACATATGAGGACCTTATTGCGGAAGAAAAAACGCCTGCAAGATTTCGGACCTTTCGGATCTGTTATGAAGCGGAGGACCAGAATGTGGCTTCTGTGACGGTTGCGTATGAGAGCAGGATCCAGGACGCTCCCGTTCCGGCTGTGCCGGAGAAAAAAGGCTATTACGGCCGGTGGAAAATGCCGGAGGACGACACGGTACGGTTTGACCTGACCATCGAAGCGGAGTATATTCCGTATATGACAACGGCAGCAAGTGAATCCATGCGCGATTCTGTTCGTCCTGTCATACTGGTGGAAGGTGTATTTGAACACAATATGGTGGTTCTTGCGGAAAAACTGGAATCTGCGGCCGGCCGGGAGCAGTGGAAGATTACACTGGAAACAGATTCTGATCCGGCCGTAAATCCGGAGAAGAAGGAACCCTATATCTACCGGTTTATTGCTCCTGCGGAATGGAAAGATTTGGAACTGGAGCTCGATAACGGTAAAGAAGTAAACAAGGTGGAATGGACACGTGACAACAGTGCCTGTGTGTTTGAAACAGAGGATACGGAATTTGTCCTGACTGCGGTTTCGAAAAGCAGGGCGTTCCCATGGAAGCAGGCTGCTGCCTGGTGCGCAGTGTGTGTTCTGGCTGCCGTACTGGCCGGATTTCTGATCCTTAAAATCCGTAAGAAACCGAAAACAAAACAATAAACAGTAACTGCCGTCGGGTCAATCGGACCCGGCGGCTTCTTTCATGTTGAAATTCGCGGCAAATTGGTGTATGATTTATACTAGATTTTTGTTCCCCATTGCTGACAAACGGTTTATGGGAACTGCAGGAAGGAGCAAGTGATGCCATGACATGTATGGAAGCTGAGAAAATGGTAATTCCTTATATCAATGATAAACTTCCTGTTTCGGAGCTGGAAGATTTCATCGAACACATTGAATCCTGTGAAAACTGCAGAGAAGAACTGGAGATTCACTACATGGTCGATGTGGGCTTAAAAAAGCTCGATGATGATGACGCTACGTATGATATCGTAGGCGATCTGAAGAGAAAGCTGGAAGATTCGGCCAGACTGATCCGCCGCTATGCTGCCCTTGAGGTAACACGGTACGCAGTCAATACGCTGATGTCCATGGCAATGATCGTGATGCTGCTTTTGCAGATCCGGATCTGGCATCAGACCGGTTTTCTGTTCTTTTAGGAGTAGATTATGGAAAAAATTGTTTTAATTGACGGGCACAGTATTTTAAGCCGTGCCTTCTACGGAGTTCCGGACCTGACAAACTCCGAAGGACTTCATACGAACGCCGTATATGGATTCTTAAATATCCTGTTTAAGCTGCTGGACGAGGAAAAGCCGGATTATCTGGCTGTAGCATTTGATCTGAAGGCGCCCACGTTCCGGCATCAGATGTATAAAGAATATAAGGGGACACGAAAACCCATGCCGGCAGAGCTGCACGAACAGGTTCCGGTCATGAAGGAAGTTCTTGCGGCGATGGAAGTGCCGATCCTCACAAAAGAGGGATTCGAAGCCGATGATGTGCTTGGAACTGCAGCGAAACAGTCTCAGGCAGCTGGACTGGAGGTTACGGTCGTATCGGGCGACCGTGATCTTTTACAGCTTTCGGATACGCACATTAAGATCAGTATTCCCAAGACAAGCCGCGGCTCAACAGAGGTGCACAATTATTATCCGGAGGATGTGGTGAAGGAATACCAGGTAACGCCGGAGCAGTTTATTGACGTAAAAGCTCTGATGGGCGATACTTCCGATAATATTCCCGGAGTCCCGTCCATCGGCGAGAAAACAGCCACATCGCTGATCCGGCAGTTCGGCAGTGTAAAGGGCGTATATGAACATCTGGAAGAGGTAAAACCGCCGAGAGCGAAAAAGGCGCTGGAGGAAAACCGTGAGCTTGCAGAGCTCTCCTACACACTTGCGAAGATCCGCGTGGATGCTCCGGTCGGATTTGTACTTCAGGATGCGAAAATCGGCAATCTCTACACACGAGAGGCCTATGAGTATATGAGCCGTCTGGAGTTCAAATCTCTTATGGCGAAATTTGGTGAGCGGATCGATGGGGAAAAGCCGAAAGCATGCGAATTCTGCACGGTGACGGATCTTTCGGAAACAGAGCGGATCCTCTCAGAGGCACTGGCTTCAGAGCAGCTGGGAGCCGTACTTTTAACGGACCAGGGAAGCATTTCCGGTCTTTCCGTCTGTGCATGGAAAGACCGCGCGTATGTATTCCCCGTATCCGGATTTCTGACGGAAGATTATCTCACGGAATGGATGCGCAGACTCTGTAAAGAACGGAAGGTGTGGACATTGGATCTTAAGAGTCAGCTGCCGGCGTTAAATATCGGTTTTGAGACGGTTGTATACGACGCAGGCGTGGCGGCTTATCTTCTGAACCCGTTAAAGGACACCTATGACTATGAGGATCTTGCAAGAGATTATCTCGGACTGACCGTACCGTCCAGAAGCGATCTTATGAAAAAGATGTCATTTGCCGAGGCATGGCAGAAGAATCCCGACGCATTTGAGGCGTGCGCCGGAAACATGGCATTTGCGGCCTGTATGGCAGGCCCAAAGCTTATGGAGCGCCTGAATGAAGACGGGATGGAGGAACTGTACCGAACGGTGGAACTGCCTTTGATCCATGTCCTTTACCATATGGAGGAAGAGGGTATCGCGGTCAGACGCGAGGAACTGAAATCCTACGGAGAAAAGCTTCAGCAAAAGATCACGATTCTGGAAAAAGAAATCTGGGACATGACCGGCTGTGAGTTCAACATCAACTCTCCGAAACAGCTTGGAGAGATCCTCTTTGAGAAAATGCAGATCAAAGGCGGAAAGAAGACGAAGACCGGCTATTCCACGGCTGCCGATGTGTTGGAAAAGCTGGCTCCGGATTACCCGGTCGTCCAGAAAATCCTGGATTACCGCCAGTATACCAAGCTGAATTCCACATATGCGGTGGGACTGGAGGCCTGCATCCGCCCGGATGGCAGGATCCACAGCCGGTTTAACCAGACGATTACAGCAACCGGCCGGATCTCCAGCACAGAGCCGAATCTTCAGAATATTCCGATCCGAATGGAACTGGGGCGCGAGATCCGGAAGGTATTCGTCCCGAGGGAGGGCTATCTCTTCCTCGACGCCGATTATTCCCAGATCGAACTCAGGGTTCTCGCGCATATGTCGGGTGACGAACGTCTGATTGAGGCGTACCGCAGCGCCCAGGATATCCACGCAATCACGGCTTCCCAGGTCTTCCATATACCGCTTGACGAGGTGACTCCGCTCCAGAGACGGAACGCCAAAGCGGTCAATTTCGGCATCGTATACGGCATCAGCGCATTTGGACTGAGCGAGGGCTTAAGTATTTCCAGAAAAGAGGCGATGGAATACATCAGTCAGTACTTTGAGACGTATCCTCAGGTAAAAGTCTTCCTCGACGGTCTCGTGAGCAGCGCGAAGGAGCATGGCTACGTCGCCACAATGTTTGGCAGGAGAAGACCGGTGCCGGAATTAAAATCCGCAAACTTCATGCAGAGATCCTTCGGTGAGCGCGTCGCCATGAATTCGCCGATCCAGGGAACAGCTGCCGATATCATCAAGATCGCCATGATCCGTGTGGACAGAAGACTTCGGGAAGAGAATCTGAAATCGAGACTGCTCTTACAGGTCCACGATGAACTTCTGGTGGAAACTTTCATTCCTGAAAAAGAACAGGTGGAGGCGATCCTTTCCGAGGAGATGCGGCAGGCGGCTAAGCTCCGCGTGGATCTGGAGATCGATATGCATGACGGAAAAAACTGGTTCGAGGCGAAATAGAATGACATGCGGAGAAAGTATGAATAAGAGAGATAAAAAGATCATCGGGATCACAGGCGGCGTGGGAGCCGGAAAAAGCAGCGTGCTGGATATTCTGAAAAATGAATTCCATGCGAAGATCATCCTTGCGGATCTGGTAGCTCATTCCCTGATGGAACCGGGAGAAGAGGGACTTAAGAGGGTGACGGAAGCGCTCGGGACCGGATTCCTCGACGCGGACGGACAGGTGGACCGGAAGGCGCTTGCGGAACTGATTTTTCATGACGAAGCGGCGAGGACGACGATGAACGGCATTATTCACCCGATGGTCTGGGAAACGATCAGCCGCGAGGCCTTGCAAAGTCCGGAGCGGCTCATTGTCATAGAAGCCGCCGTCTTCGACACGGCCCCGGACGGGCTTTTCGATGAGATCTGGTATATTTACACGACAGAAGAAAACCGGATCGCGCGTTTGATGAAAAGCCGCGGCTACACCAGAGAAAAATGCGAAAGCATTATGAAACGGCAGGATTCCGAGGCGGAATACAGAAAGCGGTGCAGCCGCGTGATCGATAATAACGGCGGCACGGACAAGACCGCGGAGCAGTTAAAGGAGATTCTTGGACATGAGACTTGTTAGTATTGCCAGCGGGAGCAGCGGAAACAGTATCTATGTGGGAACCGATCAGACCCACATGCTGATCGACGCCGGAATTAGCGCAAAACGCATCGAAAAAGGTCTGTATGAGGTTGGACTGAAGCCTTCGGAGCTTTCAGGGATCTGTATCACACATGAACATTCTGACCATATCCGGGGACTCGGAGTTCTCGCAAGAAAGTATTCCATTCCGGTTTACGCGACAGAGGGAACTTTGCGGGAGATACGGAAGATGAAGAGTCTTGGGGAATATCCGGCCGAGCTTTTGAATCCGGTTCTGCCTGACGCGGGATTTTCCATGGGAGATCTGGACATTCTCCCGTTTCACATTGACCATGACGCGGCAGATCCCGTTGCGTACCGTGTCCGGTCAGGGAACCGGTCCATTGCGGTCGCCACGGACCTGGGGCACTACAACCAGTATACCATTGATCATCTGCTGGATCTGGACGCGGTCCTGCTGGAATCAAACCATGATCTGCGTATGCTGGAAACCGGACCGTATCCCTACTATCTGAAACGACGGATCATGGGAGATTTCGGTCATCTGTCCAATGAAAACGCGGGACGGCTCTTGAATTGTATTTTAAATGACCACATGAAGCATATTCTGCTGGGACACTTAAGCAAGGAGAATAACATGCCGGAGCTGGCTTATGAGACGGTCCGACTGGAGGTGGATATGGGCGAATGCCCGTATCAGTCCTCAGACTTTCACATGGCAGTGGCCGGCCGTGATGAAATGTCAGAAATACTTACCATATAATTTAGGGGGATTTTTATGGAGAACATTGTTATTTCTGTAAACGGAAAAGACAGCATGGGAATTATCGCGGCGATCTGTACATACTTTTCAGAAAACGGAATCAACGTTGTGGAGATTTCCCAGAATATTTCAGGAACTTATTTCAGTATGATGATGATCGTTGACATTGAAAACATGACGCTTCCCTACGATGACATGATTGAAGGACTTGCAAAAGTAGGAGAGCGTGTGGGTGTGAGCATCACCTGTCAGAACGAGGAAATTTTTTCTGCCCAGTACCGGGGCTAAAGGATGCAGCATGGAAACGAATGAAATTCGAGTATTTTTTGAGGCGTTTGTGCGAGAACAGCCGGTGGACGCCGTTTTAAGCGGCATAATTGGTGAGGCGGACCTTCTCAAGGTGCGCGTGCGGCCGGTTCTTTCAGGAAATCGGGTGCTCTTTCAGGCCGAGGAGTTCCGCGGTAAGCAGGCATTCCATAAAAATATGGAGCCGGACGAAGCGGTGATCTATCTCTCAGAGCTCACAGGGACCGTGTTCCGTCAGGTCCAGGCAGAAACGGAGGGTTGGACAGGCCAGATCCTCTGCAGCAAAAAGGGAAAGGTTTCGGTGAAGCGAAAGAAAAAATCGACAAAAGCCGGGGAGAACGCCGCCGGGGAGGTGCTTGAGAACGCATGGAAACAGGGACTTTCCCACAACAGGAAAAAGCATTATATTCTGGAGGAGGGCAAAGCTGTCCCGTTCCTTGTGGACCTGGGCGTTCAGACAAAGGACGGAAAGACCGTCAATTCCAGATATGACAAATTTCGACAGATCAACCGGTTCCTGGAATTTATCGAAGATGTGCTTCCGAAACTGGACAAATCCAGAGAATCTGTGATCATTGATTTCGGCTGCGGAAAGTCTTACCTGACTTTTGCCATGTATTATTATCTGAGGGAGTTAAAGGGCTATCCGGTGCGGATCATCGGTCTGGATCTGAAGGAGGATGTGATCAAAAAGTGCAATGAACTTGCACGTCGGTACGGCTACGAAAAGCTAAGTTTTTATACGGGGGATATTGCATCCTATGAAGGCGTGGACCATGTGGACATGGTGGTGACACTACACGCCTGTGATACTGCCACGGACTATGCGCTGGAAAAGGCCGTGCGCTGGGGAGCCTCCGTGATTCTTTCTGTACCGTGCTGCCAGCACGAGCTGAACGGGCAGATGGAAAGCGGACTTTTGGATCCGCTGTTCCGATATGGAATCATCAAAGAACGGATGGCCGCACTCTGTACAGATGCACTGCGTGCCGAGATCCTGGAAGCCTGCGGATACCGGACGCAGATCCTGGAATTTATCGATATGGAGCACACTCCGAAAAATCTTCTGATCCGAGCGGTAAAGCAGGGCGGCGCAAAAGAAAACCGCCGTGAGATCGAGGCGGTCATGGATGAGCTCCATGTATATCCCGCGCTTTACAGACTTCTGATGGAAAATAAAAACTAATACCTCTGTTCCGGGCGGACGTCAGACTATGAGAATCGGGCGTGTGAATTCGTTTTTCATGGTATAACCGGACTTCAGGCTGCATGCCAGACGATAAAGCTCGGCAGTTTTTAAATGCTTTTCAAATAATTCATACGATTTTCCGGATAACAGGAAACGGGCATCGGCTGTCTTGGTGATCACCGGCACCGACGTCTGTTTTTTGAGTTCGGAGAGCAGAGGACCTGCGTCCTTCCGGAAGCCAAGAATCCGGAGCCACGGCACAAAGTCCAGTTCTTTAAACTTTTGTTCGTCTTCTTTTGTAATCCCAAGCATAAAATTTAACAGGCACCGGTTCACACGGGAATAGGTGTACTGCCGGTCCTTTCTGGCAGCGGTCAGCTCACTGGCCGGTAGAAACGAGAGCTTTTCACGGAAAAGCTTTCCGCCCAGATCTTTTGGCATCCCGGCAGTCTGTTCCAGGTCGGCAAGCGAAGCCTCAAGGATCTGCGCGGAGAGGAGCAGGGAAAAATCGTCAAAGGTGATCGGCGGGCACGCCTCTTTGGCAAGACATTCCAGAAGCTCTGCGGGGACGGTGGCTTCAACAAAATTCATGTTTTTTTCGAGAACCGCTTTGCGAACTGCCGTGGCGGAGGCAAAAGCACCGGATCGTTCTTCGCTGTGATATCCGTAATCTGTGCGCCGGAATGTCACAGGTTCCATGGAAGAAGCGCATTTTTTTAACGAATTGAGATACTCGACCGCGAGAATATCATTGGGGGAGGAGGCTAAGACGCCGTCCGAAGGCGCAGATTCCGCGAGCGCTCTTGCTCTTGCGGCTGGCCAGGTCAGGCCGTTTTTGAGGCCCTCCCGGATCCGTTCAGACTGCTCTATGGTTTCCGCGCTTGAGATCTCGGCTTGTTTTTTCAGCCGCGTGATATCGCCGGACTCACTTCCGAATGCCAGAAAATTACAGATCCCGGACGCGGAGAGACCGGAAACACCGCACGCCGCAAAGTCGGGCGCGGCAGACACTGCGCCGTAAACCGGCATTTCAAGAACCAGATCCGCACCCAGAAGGAGAGCGGTTTCTGCGCGCACATACTTTGAAAATATTGCCGGCGTTCCCCGCTGGGTATAGTCTCCGCTCATGATCACAATGATATAGTCGGCTCCGGTGAGCTCCTTCGACTGATTCAGATGGTACAGATGGCCGTTGTGAAAGGGATTGTATTCTGCAATGATTCCAGTGACTTTCATGGGATTCCTCTCTTAATTATATGCAAATATGATGTAAATACTATATAATAAACGAAAGTTTAATGCAATATTAAATTGTTATCTGTTAAAAAGTGTGCTATACTGTTACAAAAATATCGTTAGGATCCGTGACAGATTCGCGATCCCATGAACAAAGAAAGGACTGATTGTATGAAACTGATCTATGCCATTGTACGCTATGATAATGAAGACGAGGTTATAAGCGCACTGACCAGGAGTCATTTCAGCATTACCAAGCTGTCCACAACAGGCGGATTCCTGAAAAAGGGGAATACGACTCTGATGATCGGCACGGAAGACGAGCGGGTTCAGGAGGCTATCGACATTATTAAGAAGGAATGCGGAAACCGTCAGAAAATCACGATCAATATGCCGTATATTTCCGGCTCTGCCATGATCAACTGTGCGACCATGCCGACAACTGTTGAAGTGGGCGGAGCTACGATCTTCGTTATTAATGTGGACTACTATGAGAAGATCTGATGAATCGCGCGTCATTGTTTAAAAAATATCAGGACGTATTAAAAAAAGTGCAATAAAATTGTGAAATGTGTCTTGTGTCGTATATTTTACTGAGATATAATAAAAGCATGTATGACGATTCTAAGGAATTCAGAAGGGAGTTTTTACCATGTCATTTATTGAACTTATGAAAGAAAAAGCAAGACAGAACAAAAAAACAATCGTTCTGCCGGAAAGCAATGACAAGAGAACTTTAATTGCCGCTGCCAAAGTAATGGAAGAGGGTACCGCAAATCTGATCCTCATCGGTAAAGAGTCTGTAATTGCCGAGGATGCAAAAGCTCTTGGCGTATGCCTTGACGGTGTATCAATCGTGGATCCGGAGACCGATCCGAAATTTGCACACTACGCTGAGACTCTTTACGAGTTAAGAAAGAAAAAAGGAATGACACCGGAGAAAGCTGAGGAGACCTTAAAGGCTGACTGGATCACATACGGTGTTGTTATGGTTAAGGAAGGTGATGCTGACGGTCTTGTAGCAGGCGCATGCCATGCAACTGCTGATACGCTGAGACCGGCTCTCCAGATCATCAAGACTGCTCCGGGAACCGAGCTTGTATCCGGTTTCTTCATCATGGATGTTCCGAACTGCGAATACGGTGCAAACGGCACATTCCTGTTCGCAGACTGCGGTCTGAATCAGGATCCGACTTCCGAGGAGTTAGCTGCAATTGCAAACAGCAGTGCACAGAGCTTTAAGGCACTTGTTGGCGAAGAGGCTAAGATCGCAATGCTCTGTCATTCTACAAAGGGCAGCGCAAAGCACGCACTTGTTGACAAGGTTGTGGAAGCTACAAGAATCGCTAAAGAGAAATATCCGGATATCAAGGTTGACGGCGAGCTTCAGTTAGACGCTGCAATCGTTCCGGAAGTTGCCGCTTCCAAGGCAAAGGGAAGCGATGTTGCCGGACAGGCCAACGTACTTATTTTCCCGAACCTGGATGCAGGAAACATCGGCTACAAGCTGGTACAGAGACTTGCAAAGGCAGAAGCTTACGGTCCGATGTTACAGGGTATTGCAAGACCGGTTAACGATCTGTCCAGAGGCTGCTCCGCTGACGATATCGTTGGTGTGGTTGCTCTTACGGCTGTACAGTCTCAGATGGCATAATCCGGATATCAGTTCTCAAAGGGTAAATAGTAAAATATATAACGCGAAGGAGTATTTCAAATGAATATTTTAGTTATTAACTGCGGAAGCTCTTCCTTAAAGTATCAGTTGATCAATTCCGATACCGAGGCAGTTCTTGCAAAGGGTCTCTGTGAGAGAATCGGAATCGAGGGCAGCCAGATCACTTACCAGCCGGCCGGCGGCGAGAAGGAAGTTACAGTTTCTCCGATGCCGACCCATACACAGGCGATCCAGCTGGTTCTTGACGCTCTTACCAATGAAAAGACAGGCGTGATCAAGAGCCTTGAGGAAGTTGGAGCAGTTGGTCACCGTGTCGTACACGGCGGCGAGAAGTTCACTTCCTCCACACTTCTCACAGAGGAAGCAATCGCTGCAATCGAAGAGTGCAACGATCTGGCGCCGCTTCACAATCCGGCAAACCTGATCGGTATCCGTGCATGCCAGGAATTAATGCCGAACACACCAATGGTAGCTGTATTCGATACCGCATTCCATCAGACCATGCCGGAGGAAGCTTACCTTTACGGACTTCCCTACGAGTACTATGAGAAATACAAAGTTAGAAGATACGGTTTCCACGGAACCTCCCACAGCTTTGTATCCAAGAAGGCAGCAGAGATTGCAGGAAAGCCGTATGAAGACTTAAAAATCATCGTTTGCCATCTGGGCAACGGCGCAAGCCTCTCCGCTGTAAAGAACGGCAAATCCGTAGACACCAGCATGGGCTTAACTCCTCTTGAAGGCCTGATCATGGGAACACGTTCCGGCGATATGGATCCGGCGATCATGGAGTACATCGCAAAGAAGGAGAACCTGGACATTGCAGGCGTGATGAACGTACTGAACAAGAAATCCGGCGTTCTCGGTCTTTCCGGCGTTTCCAGCGACTTCCGTGATCTGGAAGAGGCTGCCGCAGCAGGCAATGATCGTGCGGACAAGGCATTAAAGGCTTACAACTACCGTGTAGTGAAATACATCGGCGCTTATGTTGCTGCAATGGACGGCGTAGATGTGATCGCATTTACAGCAGGTCTCGGCGAGAACGGCAAGACCATGAGAAAAGCTGTCTGCGAGCACCTTTCCTACCTCGGCATCAAGATCGACGATGAGGCGAACAGCGTAAGAGGCAAAGATATCGTGATCTCCACACCGGACTCCAAGGTTCAGGTTATGGTAATCCCGACAAACGAAGAGCTTGCAATCGCAAGAGAGACTCTCGCTCTGGTATAGGATCCAGGTCTTGTCACCGGTAAGATTCCAATAACAGACAGGCCCATCCCGCAATCCGGTCTTCGGAAATGCAGGATGGGCTGTATTTTAAATTTGGTAAATTTTTTAAAAAAATGTTGACAAATCGTACCGGTCTATGTATAATATCTAGGTGCGTATTAGGAGAGATAATATGCTGATTAATTTATCTGAAGTGTTTACTCTGGAAGGAAAAGAGAAAACGTGGGAGATTCCGCTGGAGCTAAAAGCATACAGAGGAACTGACGGAGAATATCCGGTGACTGCTTCCGATCCGGTCCGTATTACGGTAAGAAACCTTGGAAACAGGAAACTTGCTCTGACAGGAAACACGAAAGTGACACTTGCAATACCGTGCGCCAGATGTCTGGAACCGGTATCCTGCACGATGGAGCTGGAGTTTGACGAAGAGATGGATATGAATATCTCGGCTGACGAAAGAGTAAAGAATTTGGATGAACAATCTTATTTAACTGGCTATAATCTGGATGCAGACCAGCTGGTTGGTAATGAACTGACTCTGAACCTGCCTATGAAGGTCCTGTGCAAAGAAGATTGCAAAGGGATTTGTAATAGATGTGGAGCAAATC
>JALEWG010000091.1 GCA_022788065.1 Lachnospiraceae bacterium
CTGAACCTGTTAGGTGACGGTCTTCGTGATGCTCTGGATCCGAAGTTAAAGAAATAAGGGGGAACATACCGTGGCAGAAAATAAAAAAGATCTGATTCTTGATATTAAAGACCTTGTCATCCACTATGAGACGGATGACGGCGTTGTTGAGGCCGTAAACGGCATCGACATTCAGCTGGAGCAGGGAAAGACACTTGGTCTCGTAGGTGAGACAGGTTCCGGTAAGACAACGACCGCTCTTTCCATCCTCCACCTTGTTCCCGATCCGCCGGGAGTTATCAAAAACGGTTCCATCTTCCTTGACGGCAAGGATATCTTAAATATGCCGCAGAAGGAACTGGAATCCATCCGCGGACATCTGGCATCCATGATCTTCCAGGATCCCATGACCTCCTTAAACCCGGTATTTACCGTTGGCGATCAGATCGCAGAGGTTATCGAGCTCCATGAGAAATGTACCAGAAAAGAAGCAGAAGAAAAAGCCGGTGATATGCTGGAGGTTGTAGGTATCCCGAGAGAGCGTTACGGCGAGTATCCGCACCAGTTCTCCGGCGGTATGAAACAGCGTGTTGTTATCGCTATGGCACTTGCATGTAACCCGAAGCTTCTTCTTGCCGACGAGCCGACCACAGCTCTGGATGTAACCATTCAGGCACAGGTTCTGGAGACAATGAAACAGCTCCGTGAAAAATTTGGTTCCGCCATGATCATGATCACCCACGACCTTGGTATTATCGCTGAGGTTTGTGACGAGGTTTCCGTCGTATACGCCGGCCAGATCGTTGAGCATGGTACTCTTGAGGACGTTTTCAACCACACAAGACATCCTTACACAGAGGGTCTGTTCGGATCTCTTCCGAATATCGAGATCAAGAGAAACCGTCTGCAGCCGATCCCGGGTCTTATGCCAGACCCGACCGATCTTCCGAAGGGCTGCTGCTTCGCACCGAGATGTAAGTATGCGACAGAAGCCTGCACGAAGGCACGTCCGGACAAGAAATGGTTAAGCGACACACATTATGTTCGCTGTTCCAGATACGACGAACCGAACTTTAGAATTGAAAGGGAGGATCAGTAATGGCAGATAAACTCCTCGAAGTAAGACATCTGAAAAAATATTTTGCTACTCCGAAAGGAATGCTTCACGCGGTAGACGATGTAAACTTTACCATTGAGAGAGGTAAAACCCTCGGCGTGGTAGGTGAGTCCGGCTGCGGTAAGTCCACGACAGGACGTGCGATCCTCCGTCTGCATGAGCCGACCTCTGGTGAGGTAATCTTTGACGGTGAAGATATCTTAAAGAAAAACACGGAAGAGATGCGTCTTTTAAGACGTGAAATGCAGCTGATTTTCCAGGATCCGTATGCATCTCTGGATCCCCGTAATACCGTATCCGAGATCATCGGCGAGCCGTTAAAGCTCCAGAAGATCATTCCGGATAAGAAAAAGAGAATGGAAAAGGTTTATGAGCTTATGGAGACCGTAGGTCTTGCAGAGCGTCTTGTAAATACTTACCCGCACGAGCTGGATGGCGGACGCCGTCAGCGTATCGGTATCGCGAGAGCCCTGGCCATGGAGCCGAAGTTCATCGTATGCGATGAGCCGGTATCCGCTCTGGACGTATCCATTCAGGCTCAGATTCTGAACCTGATGCAGGATCTGCAGGAAAAGATGGGTCTTACCTATATGTTTATCACACATGACCTGTCTGTTGTACACCATTTTGCAGATGATATCGCAGTTATGTATCTGGGCCAGCTGATTGAGAAGGCTCCGTCCGGACAGCTGTTCGACAGACCGACCCATCCGTATACACAGGCTCTGTTATCCGCAATTCCGGTACCAAGCCTGAATAAGAAGAGGGAGCGTATCATCCTGAAGGGTGAGATCACATCTCCGATCAACCCGAAACCGGGCTGCCGTTTCGCTGCCCGCTGTCCGTATGCGACAGACCGCTGCAGAAGCGAAGAGCCGAAGCTGATCGAGATCGAGAAAGACCACTTTGTAGCATGTCATCTCGTTGACAAATAGGAAATAGAAAGCCTCCGGCACTTGTGCAGGAGGCTTATTTCCGTCTGATACAATAAAAATTTACATGGGGGTATTTTTAACATGAAGCAAATTGGAATCAAGGACTTTATGGCCTACAATTATCCGACCGGTATCGTATCTTCTCCGGATGGAAAGCATGCCGCATTTGCAGTTGTGAATGTAAATGAAAAGGATAACTGCTATGACTCCTGTCTTTGGATCATGGACATGGCAACCGGAGAGTATAAAAAGCTGACAAACGGCAGAAAAGAGAGAAACTTTATCTGGTTTGACAATGAGACGCTTCTGTTCACGTCTGACCGTGACAAGTCCTACGCTGAGAAAGTGAAAAAGGGCGAGGATTGGACCTGCTTCTACAAGATCAGCATTCACGGCGGCGAGGCTGAGTTCGCGTTCGCGGTTCCGCTCAAGGTCTCCAAGATGAAGCTGGCGGGAAGCAAGCTGATCATGTCTGTAAAGTACGACTACAACAAGCCGGATTTCTCCCACATGGAGGAGGGCGATGAGAAGAAAGCCGCTCTTGACGCGTGGAAGGACGAGAAGGACTATGAAGTGTTTGATGAGCTTCCGTTCTGGGCAAACGGACAGGGCATCGTAAACAAGAAGAGAAACCGTCTCGCTGTTTACGATCTTGAAACAGGCGCAGACAAGATCGTAAGTCCGGAATATGAGAACGTAGAAAACTTCTGGGTAGAGGGCGATAAGGTTCTTTACATCGGAAACCTTTATACAGACAAAAAAGATGTTTATCAGGGCTTAAAGTGCTATCATATGGCAGATGATTCCATCGAGACTCTCGTGGAGCAGAAGGACATGAGTATTGATTACGCCTGCATCTTAAACGGCAAAGTAACGTTCTTCGCTTCCTACATGAAGCTGTACGGCTTCAACGAGAATGACAAGCTCTACACTGTGGAGAACGGCGAGGTTTCCCTGCTGGCTGATTTCGACGACAGCATCCATAACTCCATCTGCTGCGACTGTAAGTTTGCCGATGGTCCGGCCATTGTTCACGATGAGAACTATATCTACTTTATCTCTACGTTAAGAAAGCAGAGCGTGATCCGACGCTTCGACGCCAACGGAAATATGGAGACACTCGTTGACAGACAGGGCAGCGTACATACGCTGGATGTGAACAACGGAATGATCTACTTCTCCGGTATGCGTGATATGGGTCTGACGGAGCTCTACAGCTTCGACGGAAAAGAAGAGAAGAAGCTGACATCCTTCAACGATGAGATCATGGCTGAGAGAAACGTGATTCCGGTTGAGGAATTCACCTTCACACACAAGGGAATCGAGTTAGACGGATATGTGATCAAACCGGCTGATTTTGATCCCAACAAGACATATCCGGGTATCCTGACCATCCACGGCGGTCCGAGAGCTACTTTCGGTCCGACCTTCTTCCATGAGAGTGAGATGTTCGCCAATGCCGGATACTTCGTATTCTTCACAAACCCGGTGGGCAGTGACGGACGCGGAAATGCTTTCGCGGACCTGTCCGGCAGACACGGAAGCATCGACTTTGACCACTGCATGGCAGTGACCGACGAAGTATTAAAGAGATATCCGCAGATCGATGAGAAGCGCCTGGGCGTAATGGGCGGAAGTTACGGCGGATATATGACCAACTGGGTAGTGGGCAACACCACAAGATTTGCTGCGGCTGCTTCCCAGAGAAGTATCTCCAACTGGGTATCCAAGTGCATGACAACTGATATCGGATATTATTTCAACATGGATCAGATTAAGGCAGATCCGTGGAGCACTCCGGACAAGATGTGGACCCATTCTCCGTTAAAGTACGCGAATATGGCGAAAACACCGACTCTGTTTATCCAGTCTGACGAAGACTACCGCTGCTGGATGGGAGACGCGATCCAGATGTTCTCCGCACTGAAATATTTTGGCGTTCAGGCAAGACTCTGCCTGTTCCATGGCGAGAACCACGAGCTGTCCCGCTCCGGTAAACCGAACCACAGAGTACGCAGACTGACCGAGATGTATAACTGGTTCGAGAAGTATCTGAAAGCATAAGACGTTTGCGATCCGGTCCCGCGGCATAGCCTGCGGGACCTTCTTTTGAAACAGGAGGAAGAGATATGCCACAGATGAAAACAGATATCCGTGATTTTATGAAATACCAGTACCCGACGAATCTGGCCGTGTCTCCGGATGGCGCGTACGCAGCGTTTGCCGTCGTTACCGTCAATGAGGAGGATAACTGCTATGATTCCTGCCTCTGGCTCTGGGATGAGGCAAAAAAAGCGACGAGAAAGCTGACCGGCGGAAATAAAGAGAGAAATTTTACATGGATCGACAACGAAACGATTCTGTTTACCGGTAATCGTGAAAAGGAATACCGGGAGAAGGTAAAGGACGGCGAGGAATGGACCTGCTTCTATACCATGAATATTTTCGGAGGAGAGGCGAAACTGCTGGCGGCCGTTCCCCACAAAGTGGGAAAGATTCAGTACCAGAACGGCGCGATCTATGCCATGGTTCATGAGCATTATAATAAGAAGGAGAAGGACTTTGAGGTGTTTGATGAAATGCCGTTCTGGAGCAACGGAATCGGCATTGTCAATAAAGTCCGTGACCGCCTGTACCGGTTCGATCTGGCGACCGGCGAGATGAAGGTGATTTCTCCGGAGTACGGACAGGTGGAAGGAGCCTGGGTGGAAAACGGAACCGTCTTTTTCGCTTGCAATGTCTATACGGGAGTGAAAATGCCGGAGGACGGCCTTTACGAGTATGTGGAGTCCGAGGACCGGACCGTGGAAGTGATTCCGCAGGGAAGATTCTCGATCCGCTATGCGTGCAGAAGAAACGGACATGTGGACTTTA
Source organism: Lachnospiraceae bacterium (assembly GCA_022788065.1). Taxonomy (GTDB): domain Bacteria; phylum Bacillota; class Clostridia; order Lachnospirales; family Lachnospiraceae; genus SUG393. The sequence continues at coordinate 4,906 of JALEWG010000091.1, forward strand.
TCGGTACGGAGCATAAAACCTACGGATACGTGGAAAACCCGGAGCTCTACACACTTACGGAGGATGGCCCGAAGGTGCTCTGCGCCTATGATCTCAGCATCGGATCCGGCTGCTCTTCCGACTGCAAGATGCCGGGCGGGATCACAAAGAGAACCTTCGGCGACAGAATCTACGTTACAAGCCTGGTGGGAACCGATCTGCTTTTACGGTATTTTGATCCCGATGGAACAGTTCACACAGAGATCGGGACGAGAGGCTCTGTGGAGATGTTTGATATCCGCGGGGAGAAAATCTGGTTTATCGGAATGCGTGATCAGGGAATGCTGGAGCTCTACTGTTATGAGAACGGTGAGGAGACCAGACTGACGCACTTTAACGATGCAGTCCTTTCGGAGAGAAAATTAAGCCGTGCCGAACATTTTAACTATACTTATAAGGGAACTGAGCTGGATGGTTTTGTGATTCCGCCGGTGGACTACGATCCGGAAAAGAAATATCCCGGCGTGCTGACGATACACGGAGGCCCCAAGGGAGCATACAGTGATCTCTTAAGCCATGAATTCCAGTTCTGGGCATCAGAAGGATATTTCGTATTTTACACAAACCCCATCGGAAGTGACGGGCGGGGCAATGAATTTGCCGATATCGCTGCAAAGCAGGGCTCCATCGACTATGAGGAGCTGATGTTCTTCACGGACGAGGTTCTGAGACGGTATCCGGCCATGGACGGCGATCACCTCGGCGTCATGGGAATCAGCTACGGCGGATTCATGAGCAACTGGATCATCGGTCACACAGACCGGTTCAAGGCTGCTGTGCCGCAGTGCAGCATCGCAAACTGGATCTCCAAGACCAACACAACCGACATCGGATATTGCTTCAACACCTCCCAGCTTGGCGGTGACGTGTGGAAGAACCACGATAAAATGTGGGAGCTTTCCCCGATGAAATACGCGGATCAGATCAAAACACCGGCGCTCATCATCCACTGTGACGAGGACTATCGCTGCTGGCTGTCGGAGGGCGTTCAGATGTTCTCCGCGCTCCAGTACAACGGGGTTCCGTCAAAGCTTCTTCTGATCCATGGGGAGAGCCACGGGGTTTCCAGAATCGGAAAACCCAACAAGAGAGTGCGCAGACTTGAGGAAATGCGTGAATGGTTCAGCCGCTATCTTAAGGAAGAGCAGTAGGGGAAGCCGCCCAAATGTGGCAATTATCCGTCTTTGGAAGTTTCTCAGTGACATTTCTTAAGAAATATGTTAAAATATCTTAAAGTGCAGGGAAAGAAACTGCGCGCTTTAAGGATAGAAGGGAATGAATCTATGCGAAAGCATTTGAGAAACATAGTTGCCGTAATGTCGGCTGTCTGTGCTCTGGGGCTTATCTGTGGGCAGGCGTTTGCTGCAGAGACAGAACCGGCGGTCGATACGATCACGATCGATTCCGAAGATATGTGGGTAGAAGACGTTCCGGCGGATCTCTGTTGGAAGACCAGTCAGGATAAGGGACAGTGGATCGAAGAACTGGGTATCGGGGAAGATGTGAACAGCCTGATCCTGATTATCAATAATCTGGATAAAGGTGATCCCGACGCGCTCCCGAACCAGGAAGCCCTGAAGAATAAGACGGAGAAAAAGACGAAGAAAGCTGCGGACGGAAAGTCCCGGATGACATATTTCACAAGAAATGCCGACGGAGAATGGGAAGCCCTCTTCAATATGGACTGCTATATCTCCGGAGGAGATACACTTGAAAAAGAAAATGTTTACGGAGTATATGCTCCCGTCATTACGTTCGGGCTGAAGGAGGATCCCGGCAGTCTGCTTCCGTTCCATGCCGTCGGTCCCAATGATTTCTGGATCCTGGATCCGGAATCGGAAGATTACGGGTTGATCTACACAACGTCCAGGCGGGAAGAGAGACCTCTGGGAAGCATCAGCCTCGAGGGGTTGAAGTCGTTCTCCAACTACGGGATGATCCTTCATTCGGAGACGGATCAAAAGGAGTGTCCGGCACTAATGATCAACTGCCAGCAGAGAGAGGCCGGCGATGATACCATATGCGGAATTCAGATGCCGCAGTCCTATCTTCGCATGCTGATCCAGACGGTGGATGAAGATACGAGAGTTCTGATCGCAGGCGATCTGGCTGACCTGAAGCCCGCGGAAGGAGAAACGGAGCAGGAATAAGTGAAAGGTAACGCAGATCTCACGAAAACCGGGAGGTCTGCGTTTTGTCAATCTGGCAGACCTCTTATTGTTTTCCGCGCGGCATCCTGGCGGCCAGATTCCGTATCATCTCTGCCTTCTGTTTTTCCTCCGGCGACATGCCTTCAGTCAGCACAGAGAGAAGAAGGTCCTGTTCGGCAGGAGAAAACTGAACGTTTTGCGCGGCTGCCCGCTTACTGATGGACAGAAAGCAGGAAAGCTTCCTGTTGTCGGGCGTGCCTGCCAGTTCATTTGCAAAATCAAGAAGAAGTGACAGTCTGTCCGGATCCATCTGATTCAGGCGGCTGTCCTTTTTTAACTGTTCGATATTGATCGGATTCATGGGTTCCTCCTTTTACATCTGTCCCAGTGTCTGCATCATGAGCTGTATGGTTTCAAAACGTGACTGCTGTTCCGGCGGAAGAAGCGAGAGGATCTGTTCCGGCGTGATCGGAGCGTTTTTCCCGGAACGGCCCGATCGGGAGGAGAGAAGCCTCGTCAGAATGTCAATAAATTCCTGTTCTTTCTGGGTTCCGTATGGCTTCATGGCCTCCAGCATGTCGATCGGTGATGGATTGCTTTTATCGAGGGAACAGACGCTCATCATTCCGTCCCCGTTTTCATCGAAAAACTCCATGGTGCGCATCAGCTCGTTCCATTTGATGAACAGAGAAAGCGCCCTCTGTTTCGGAATTTCCATGTACGGAATGGCAGCTTTCAGCATCTGAAGGTGATGGTTTGCAATGGCGTAATCCAGCTCGGTCAGTTTCAGGTCTTTTTCATTCATCTGCGTGCCTCCTTTTTCTGGTGACAATATATGCCGGCAAAACCCGGATCATGCAGATATCAGAGGAGGTAATATACCTTTTGACTTCAACATCATAATATGGAGTACAGGAGGAAATTGCCATGACAAATCGCCTGATTATTGATGAACACAGTGTCTACGAGATTGATGAGGAATGTGAAAAAACAATGAGAAACGGGGAAGCTGCCCAGAAAAAGAAAAATGCAGAGGACAGACAGGAAAAGATGAGGAAGAGGAATTTTCCTATTCAATAAAAATGGGGCGGGGGATCCCCCGCCCGGAAAACAGAACCGGCTTAGCAGAAGAAGCCGTTGTTTCCACCGCCGCAGCAGCAGAAGAGAAGGATGATGATCCAGATGCAGCTGTTGTCAAAACCATTTGAGCAGTTGTTGTTGCAGTTGTTATGTCCGCAGCAGCAGAAAAGCAGGATAATGATCCAGATCCAGTTACCTCCGAAGCCAAATCCACAGCCACAGCCGGTATTGTTGTTGTCACATCCACATCCACAGTTTGTTGCAGCTAAATCACTCATTGTTTAGTCCTCCAGGGCTTTTTTGTTTACACTCTATCTTATGTGCATCTGCTTGTCAGAGTTGCATGAAGAAATCCGGATTCTAAAAAAACAGATCCGGGCAGAGACAGCCGAAACAGATTGCCGGAATATCTACCCGAAATGAAGAATCTGTGCTACAATATCCACAGAACACGGGCGTGCCTTCCACGTGCAGGTCCCGGGTACGAAAGGGGAAAATGATTTCACATGAAGAAACTGTATTACGAGTCTTCTTATATCAGAGAATTCGAGGGGACGGTCCTGTCCTGTGAGAAAGGGAAAAAAGGGTATGAGGTGATCCTGGATCGGACGGCATTCTATCCGGAGGGAGGCGGTCAGCCGACGGACACAGGAATTCTTGGAGGAGTTCGGGTCCTGGAGGTCCATGAAAAGAACGGTGAGGTGGTTCATTATCTGGAGGCGCCTCTTCCGGTGGGCGATAGGGTGTCGGGAACCATTGACTGGGAGCGTCGGTTTACCCATATGCAGGAGCATTCCGGGGAGCATCTGGTTTCCGGCCTGATCCATGCGAAATACGGCTATGACAATGTGGGATTTCACATGGGGACGGACGAGGTGACCATCGACTTCAACGGACTTCTGGAGTGGGGAGACCTGATGGAGATCGAGAGAAAAGCCAATGATATGATCTGGCAGAATCTGGAGATTTATGCGGATTTTCCGCCGAAGGAGGAGCTTGAGGCGCTGGATTACAGAAGCAAAAAGGAGCTGACCGGGGAGATCCGGATCGTGAAAATTCCGGGAGGCGACGTCTGCGCCTGCTGCGGAACCCATGTGAAGAGAACCGGCGAGATCGGGCTGGTGAAATTCCTTTCCATGATCCATTACAAGGGCGGCGTCAGAATTTCACTCCTCTGCGGAAAGCGGGCTGTAAAAGATTATGAGAAAAAACGCAGCGAGATCCAGAAGCTTTCTGTCATGCTGTCCGCAAAGCCCGGCGAAGTGGCGCAGTTTGTGGAAAAGATGAAGGATGAAATTGCGGGACTTCAGGAAAAACTGGCGGAATGTTACAGAATGCAGATTGAGCAGATCGTCCGGGAACTGCCGGACGGTGACAGAAGCCTTTACTTCATCGAGAACGGGTTCGGAGCCCAGCAGTTAAGACAGCTGATCAACCGGATTCTGGAAGAGGGAAAGGCAAAAACAGTCCTCGCTCTGGCAAAAAACAGGGATGGGGAATACCTTTATGTGATGGGAAGTCAGAGCGAGGACATGCGCCTCTTCTCCAAAAAGCTCAACGGCCTTCTGTCAGGAAGAGGCGGGGGAAGTGTACAGATGGCGCAGGGAACGTTCTTTACTGAAAAAGAAGCGCTGTGCGCCACGTTAAATGGGGAAGGGTTTTTCACTGCTTAGGGGGTAAAAAGCCCTGATCAGTGACTGGTTCAGCACTCCTGCATCATGTAGTGAAGCAGTCGCATGGAGTCTTTATCGGTATGAGTGGTCAGGTCCAGTTCTTTGATCGTTCCGTTAGAGAATACTGTGGCCATGGAAAAATACTGGCTCAGCTTCGATTTGAGGTTGACTGTGCCTCCCTCGGGAAGGCTTAACTCAACGGCGCCGTCGCACTGGTTGATCATCTGGAAAAAGCTGTCCAAATTTTTGATGTTTTTCAGTTTCATTTTCATAATAACGGCCTCCTTTAATGATTAGTCGTTTGAAACTTATATCATGTATCTTTTTGACGACTCAGATTCTAGCAAATTGTGAAAGAAAAAACAATTGGCAAATTGGATAAATATTTAACAAAGAGAAAGACCGTTTTTATGAATATTTCAATTGATTTTCGTTTATAACAGCGGAGGATACAAAAAAATGAAAAAAAGAATTCGGGAATATGGCATTATGATCGGTCGTCACCAGACAGGAAAGCGAAATAAAATTACGGATGTGCCCGGTGTGACCGTGGGACATTACACCGTGGACACAGAGGATCACAAGACAGGAGTAACTGTGATCATGCCGTGCCAGGACAATATGTTTGTAAACAAACTGACGGCTGCGGCGTTTGTCCACAACGGCTTCGGCAAAACAACGGGTATCCCGCAGATCGAGGAGCTGGGAACACTGGAAACTCCGATCGCACTGACCAATACACTCAATGTGGGAAGAGTACAGGACGCGATCGTGGACTATATGGTGGAGCGCTGCAGGAACGAGGGAACTGCGGCCAAATCCATCAACACGGTTGTGGGTGAGTGCAACGACGCCAGCCTTAACAACATAGAGGAGCGTGTGATCGGTATAAAGGAAGTCCGGGAGGCCATTGCTTCAGCCGGGGAGGACTTCGAGGAGGGTGATGTGGGCGCCGGAAAAGGAACCACCTGTTTCGGAATGAAGGGCGGCATCGGATCTTCCTCCAGACTTGTTACGGTCGGCGAAACCACGTACACGATCGGCGCGCTCGTACAGTCAAACTTCGGAAGCACGCGCAATTTCGTATTGAACGGCATTCCCATGGGTGAGATGCTCTGCGAAAAGATCGAGGAAGCAAAAAAGGATGAGGGTTCTATCATGATGGTCATCGGGACGGACCTTCCCGTATCAGACCGCCAGTTAAAGAGGATCATCCGGCGCGCCGGCGTCGGTCTCTCCCGCTGCGGTTCGTACATGGGCCATGGAAGCGGCGATATCATGCTGGGATTTTCCACGGCGAACCGGTTCCCGAAGGATGCGGCTTCTCCGGTTGTCACTGTGCGTCAGCTGGACGAAAATCTTCTGAATGAAGCGTTTGAGGCAGCAGCGGAGGCCACGGAGGAAGCGATCCTCAATTCTCTGGCCATGGCGGACACCGTCAGGGGCTACGGCGGAAATGTCCGGTATTCCCTGACAGATCTCTACCTGAAGGAGCTGTAATATGGCTTATTTTCCCATGTTTGTAAACCTGGACGGGAAGCATGTGCTTGTGGTGGGAGGAGGAACGGTCGCCGCAAGGCGTGTGAAAACGCTTCTGGACTTCGGCTGCCGCATCACAGTGGTATCGCCTGAACTGGTTCCGGAGCTTTCCGCTCTGGCGGAAGACGGAAGGATCCTTTGGAAGAATGCGCACTACAGTCCGGAGATTTTCAGGGAGGAATCTATATTCTTCGTGCTGGCGGCGGCAAACGGGCAGGTAAACGGAGCAGCTGTAAAGGATTGCAGAGAACGGAGGATTCCTGTCAACGACGCGTCCGCAAAAGAAAACTGTGATTTTTATTTTCCGGGAATCGCAAAAGAAAAGGAGACAGTGATCGGAGTCACAGCGGGAGGCGGCGACCATAAGCTGGCTGCCGCACTCACGAAAGGACTTAAGAACTGGCTTCCGGAGTTTATCCGAAAAACATGGCAAGCTTGATCGTGTCCAGATAGAGCGCGGGAACGCGGAGCCCTCCGCGGCCGACGCCGATTTTGATATCCGGCTTTGTGGCGCCGTGGAAATCGGAGCCGCCTGTGATGGCAAGATCATGTTTCATAGCAAGAGAGCGGAGTTTTCCGCTCTCGCTCTGGTTATTGGAGGAGTGAAAGCATTCCAGTCCGCGAAGCCCGCATTCTTTCAGTGTCAGGATCAGTTGTTCGGTCTCTTTCCAGCCGAACTTATACTGACACGGATGCGCCAGTACCGGAAAGCCGCCGGCGTTCCGGATGGCATGGATGGATTCCTCCGGCGTGATCAGCTCCCGCTTCCTGTAATAGGGGCAGCCCGGGCTCAGATATTTTTTAAACGCCTGATCTACAGAAGTCACATAGCCTTTCTTTAAAAGCGCTCTGGCAAAATGGGCCCTCGTGATCGTGGTATCGGCATTCTCACAGATCAGATCGTCCATGGTAAGGTCAAATCCGTCCTCACGGAATGCCTGCAGCATGGTTTCGTTTCTGCGGCTCCGCTTGCCTGCGGCTTCGGCTAAGAATTTCAACAAGCCGGGATCGGTGTGGTCAATGTAGAGACCGAGGATATGAATCTCCTTATCATGGTAAAAGCAGGAGAGTTCGACGCCCGGCACCACAGAGACCGCGAGCGGTTCGGATGCGTCAAGGGCTTCTTCAATACCGGAAACCGTATCATGGTCGGTCAGAGCGATTGCCGTAAGACCGGCTTCCTCCGCCAGATGGACCACCTCCGTGGGGGTAAGGGATCCGTCAGAGGCGGTCGAATGGACGTGTAAATCAACTAATTTCATGAAATTCCCTCTTTCCGGCGCAGCTTTGTGCGCCCGGTTTCCAGTTTATCACATTTTCTGGTATTGGAAAAGAAATTTAAGAAATATGTTATTCCATTTTCCACAATTTATGCTATACTAGTGTTCAGGCATCCCCAAGATATGCGGGGAAGGTCAAAAATGAATGAATTATATCGGGTGAGATAAAATGAGTGAAACAAGAAACAGAACAGGAGAAAGAAGCACTTCCGGCCCAAAGACAAGCCGGGGACGCGCTGCCGGACAGAGGTCCGGAACATCCTCCGGAAGATCTGCTTCATCGAGACAGAAGAGTGCGGACCGGGTGCTTGCTGTGCAGAATGCGCGGAGCCTCGGCAGCGGCACGGGAAGCACAAGACGTACCGCATCCTCGAATCGAAGGAGGAAGCGCCGCAAAAAACCGGATTTCGCCAAAATTCTGTTAATTCTGATCGGGATCGCGATTCTGATCCTGTGTCTGGCGGTGGGTTTAAAAAGCTGCGCGAAGAGTGACAAAGAGACAGAACAGAAGACTGCGGAAACTACGGAACCGGAAAAAGAACTGAAGGCGGAGATCACGGTTAACGGAATCAATGTCCACGGGCTGACGAAATCAGAAGCACGGGAACAGGTCTTAAAGTCCATCGGCTGGGATATGAAGGTGACCTTCGACGGCGATACAAGGAGTGTGGAAAACCTTCTGGAGACGAAAGTGGACGAGGTACTTGACAAGGCCTATTCCAAAGGAGAGTCCGCTTCCTATACGGTATCGACGGATGGCCTGGAGGATGCGGCAAAGGCGCAGGCTGCTTCGTTTGCGTCCGCATGGGACGTGGAGGCGAGAAACGGATCCATTTCTTCTTATGATAAGACGAGCGGGGAATTCATATTCTCCGGTGCGGAAAACGGCAGAGCGATCAATCAGGAAAAGCTGGCCGGAGATATTCTGGAAGCTGTGAAGGCCGGTGATTATAAGAGGGCCATAACGGCATCCGCATCTGAGACTCAGCCGGAGATCACCGAAGCGCAGGCGAAGGCAAGCTTCAAACGCCTCGGAACCTTTACGACAACAACGACCTCCAACAAAGACAGAAATGAGAATATCCGGATTGCCTCAAGCGCGATCAACGGTGTGATCATTCAGCCGGGCGAGGAGTTTTCCTTTAACCTGACGACAGGAAACAGAACTGTGGACAAGGGCTATAAGGCAGCCGGCGCATATGTGAACGGCGTTCTGGTGGAAGAACCGGGCGGCGGCGTGTGTCAGGTATCTTCAACGCTCTATAATGCAGTGGTATTTTCCGGCCTTAAGACGACGGAGCGCCATGCACACAGCTATGAGCCCTCCTATGTGACTCCTGGTGAGGACGCCATGGTAAGCTATGACGGTCATACCGGACCGGACATGAAATTTGTGAACAATTCAAAGACTGCTGTGGGAATCAAGACCAGCTTCTCCAATCAGAAGCTGACGGTCTCCATTTACGGATGTCCGATCCTGGAAGACGGCGTCACGCTGTCCATGCACTCTGAAAAGGTGAAGGAACTGGATCCTCCGAAGCCGGAATATGTGGAGGACCCGACACTGCAGCCGGCTGAGGAAAAGGAAGTCAAGGCAGCAGTTCCGGGCAGCCGCTGGGTGACCAATCTTGTGACGAAGAAGGATGGAGTCGTTGTCAGCGAGACGCTTCTCCACAACAGTACCTATAACGGAAAGCCGGCAACGATCAAGAGAAACACGTCCGGCACAGTACAGTCCACAGAGGGAACTGATCCCTCTGAGAGCAGCACAGAGTCCGCATCTGAGAGTGAGAGCAAAGCACCGGAGACCGGTGAACCCTCCTACGGAGGCAGCACTGTATCGCCGGGAAATGATCCCGGAAGCCAGCCCGGCAATGCCCAGACGCAGGGACCGGGCGATGTGATCACTCCTTCGACAGAAGCGGCAGACGGACCCGGTTCTGTCACGGTGCCTGACAGTGGTTCCGGCGGACCGGGAAGCGTAACGGCACCGACATCAGCCGGAAGCGGCAGCGGAGGTCCTGCCGAGACAGCCGCAGGCCCGTCAGAGGTGGGACTGATTGCGCCGATCGGATAATCAAAGATTTTTAGCGGAAGCTGACGCCCGTAGGGCGGCAGCTTCTGTTTTTTTCGGCGGTCAGATGTGGCTATGATGTTTGGCGGAAGGGTCTATGATGTTTGGCGGAAGAGTCAATGTTTTTCGGCGGAAGGGTCAGCGGGACCGAAATGATCTGGCCGGTATCCATACATCAAATCCTGCCTGCCAGATACCCCGAGGAGCAGGAAAATGCCTCAGGTTGCCGGAACTTAGCCGATTTTCGACCGAAATTCGGCTGGCAATTCGTTCCTTGGTATCCATAGGAGTTTTATCAAGAAAAAGGAGACCGAATTTCTGAGGATTGCTCCTGAATTTGGTATCTCAGATCGATGATTTTGCGTATAGGCACCTACGGAGCAGTTCAGGAGAGCTTTTCTGCTCTTTTTGTTTGGTTTTTTGTCTATTTCCATCTTTTTTTCTGCTTTTCCGGTACCTCGCGAAGCATTGTTTATGTATGGATACTTTCCGAGGGAAAACAGCAGGCGGAGAGTGGATACTTCCCAGGCGATGTTCCCTGTTACAGGATACACCCCTGCTGACAAACGTGTTATTTCAGCTGCGGCAAATATTTTCGGTATTCGTTTAAAGAGTATCTTGACATAGAACCGGTTCATCATTAAGATGAATATACAATCATTTCATCAACAATCTTTTTTCAATTCTCAGGAGGTCAGGTCTATGATCTATCAAACCATTAAGGAAGAGTATCATCGTCTTCAAAAACAAATCTGCGAACTGCAAAATCAAATTAACCAGTATCCTGACGGAAAACTCATTTGTTCACAGGGTCAAAACTGCTTCAAATGGTACAAAAGTGACGGTCACGTAAAAACTTACATTCCAAAGAGCAATCGAATTCTTGCCGAACAGCTGGCCGCAAAAAAATATCTGTCTCAAACGCTTAAAAAACTGATCCGCGAAAAGAATGCATTTGAACGCTATCTCAAGCATCATAAAGAACCGGATCCGTCTGATGATGACCGGATTATTTCCAATCCGGGATATCGTGAACTTCTGTCCCCATATTTTAAACTGGATTCAGATGAACAGACCGAATGGATGAATGTATCACAAACGGTATCATTCCAGGCATACAGCTGATTACAACATATGAATCTAACAGTATTCCTCTGGATTTTGAAGAAATATCATGGGTGGCTTCGCACTATTTTCTTTAGTCAGAGGCGGAAAAAGGATTCAGTCATTGACAGAACGATAAAGATGTACTATCATACAAATAAAGATGTATATACAACTAAATGGCCCACAATTTTACAGACACAATAGCGAAGACGAGCTAATACAGATCCATCAAAATGAAGGAGGCAGATATTGTATGGAAGCGGAAGGCAGGAA
>JALEWG010000111.1 GCA_022788065.1 Lachnospiraceae bacterium
CCGGAGCATATGGAGGAGGAGAAGATCAGGAAGATCTTCCGCCAGTACGGAGACCGGCTTCTGGGACTGAAGCTTCGGACCAGCAGACATATCGTGGGCGAAAGAGGGCTGGAACCGTTAAAGGAGACCGTGCGCATTGCGGATAAGCTTGGCGTTCCGGTCATGGTCCATATTACAGATCCGCCGGCGCCTCTCGATGAGATCTTAAAGATCATGAGACCGGGTGATGTGATTACTCACATGTACCAGAATACCGGGTACAGCCTGCTTGAAAACGGACTCGTCATGGAGGAGGCAAAAAAGGCAAGAGAACGAGGCGTTATCTTTGAGGCAGCTGACGCCAGAGCGCATTTCTCCTTTGAAGTGAGTGAGGCGGCCATGAAAGAGGGCTTCCTCCCGGATCTTCTCGGAACTGATGTGACGAAGCTCAGCATGCACTTAAGGCCGACTGCGTTCAATATGGCCATGCAGGTATCCAAATACACCTTCCTCGGAATGGAATTTTCGGAGGTGATACGCCGCTGTACCTGGAATAATGCGGTCCATATGGGAATCTCGGACCGGGTCGGAAGTCTCCGGGAAGGAAAGCAGGCAGATATTGCCGTTTTCCGGCCGTGTGATAAGAAAAATCTCTTCGGCGACCGGCCGGATTCCAACAAGGAACAGGTACTCCGCGAAGGAGCAAGGCTGTATGAACCGGTGCTCACAGTGAAAAACGGAGAGATGGTATACCGGAGTATTACTTTTTAACTGCAATCCGCGTCTTACCGCTGCGGGCGGATCTTTGCGATATTGTCAAACACATCTTTTGTGATGGAAATAAAATCTTCGGCGTAAGCCGACATGTAACGTTCCCTGTGAGATGCGAGAACCAGACGGTGTTCCACGATGCTGTCGTTCTGCTTCAGAGGGAACGTATTTGCGTCCGGATATTTTTCCAGAAGCAGAGGAAGGCGCATCTGGGTGCAGAAAAACGCTCCGAAATTGTAAGGATACAGGGAGATGAGAAGCTCCGTGGTGGAGGACTCCAGAAAAATATTCGGCGTCACATGGGCTTCCTGGAAACATTTATCCAGCGTTTTTCTGAGACGCATGGGAGGCTTCGGAAGCAGGAAAGGCACTCTGGAAAACCATTTGAGATCAACGCCCATAGAGGAGCGATATTTCAGTTCCCCGTAGGAATCCTGATAGTATTTTTTTAGCAGTTCATCTGAGCAGACCAGGTAGATGTGGTCATTTAATATAGTCGTGATATCTAACTTCGGATTATCCTGGTACATGATACCGATAAAGAGATCCAGTTCCCCGTTGAAGACCATTTCCTCCATCTTTTCGGAAGACTCGTCAACCAGGTCAATGGTGACATTGGGCCACTTTTCATAAAAGCGCGGCAGGATATCGGGAAGGCAGATCTGAGCCCGATACGCCGGGATCCCGATCTTCAGGCTGCCGGCATTGTTTCCGGTAATGGCGCCTAAACGGTTCTGGAGCTCATGCTCCTCCGCCAGGATCCGGACGGCTGCCGCAAACAGCTGCTCCCCGGCGTAAGTGAGGGCAAGCTTCGGTTTCCGGTGAAACAGAGTCACTCCGTAATACTGCTCCAGACGCTGAATGTGCTGGCTTAAATTCTGCTGGGATATGTAAAGTTTCTGGGCCGTGTTGGTGACATGAAGCTCCTTGGCCAGTTCCACAAAGTAGTAAAGACTGATCAGATTCAAGGTTGTTCCTCCTTCGTATCACATTGATTCCTGGTTCCATTATATAAGAAAGGAATGCGGTTGTAAATAGCATCACAACGATTTCTTGTTAAAAATGGTTTATTACTTTGTTTGCTTTTGTGACAAAAATGCAATACAATGGACTCAGATAAAACAAAACAACTTCATATCAAAGAACTCAGAGAAAGGAAGTATGAACAATGGCAGTAGGTAAGAGAATTTATTTAAAGAGACACATGCCGGATCCGGAAGTAATGATGCAGTTTAAGAACATTCCGGCTTCCAACACCTGTGATGTTATGGGAAGAAACGCGGCGATGAATCCGCGGATCAAGCTGGTGAGCAGCCCGAAGGACCAGATGATGGTTGGACCGGCGCTGACAGTCAAGGCAAGAGGCGGCGATAACCTGGCGCTTCATGCAGCTCTCAACATGGCACAGGAGGGAGACGTTCTCGTTGTTTCCAACGAG
>JALEWG010000127.1 GCA_022788065.1 Lachnospiraceae bacterium
CTCCGGCTTTCCGTTTCTTCCTATATTCTTACAGGTAGGAATATCCCCCATTTTTCAGTATCTGATCCATAATATCTTTGGCTTTGGGGTACCCATCCTCTGTAAGTTTCCTGGCTACTTCCTTTAAAGCATCTTCAAAGCTGCCAGCCATCATATCAAGATGCTTTAATGCAAGCTTTTTGCTCAATCCTGCATCAGCAGCAGCCTTAGCAAAATGTTCTCTTGTTATATGGCCAAGCATTCTTTCCCCTCCAATACCGATTGCCATTTCCCTGCTGCTCCCCTGGTAAATAACCGTACTGATAATATCATAGGCCGGGGCAAGCCGGATGGACTTTAAGTTTTCAGAATAGAGCAAAGAGATATTTTTAATATGATTATCCGTATTTCCCACCAGAAAATCGTATATCAGGATATCCCATAGTTTTAGCTGGTCTTCCATTGGGTTCATCACATTCTTTCGCAATATGCCAAAGATTCTGGCAAGATATTTCTGGTCGCCTCGTTCGTATTTATCAAAGGAAGAGATTCCAAGCGCCTGTGCAAAATCCTCCTGGTGAAGCCGCAGGGGGCGGGCAAGTTCATTTCCATCCGCAGGTTCTTTTGAAAACTTACGGTCATAACGTTTGGTAGCAAGCAGTATTTCTTCATCCTTCGCTGATCCGGTATTAATAATAAAGCTTTCCGGAACGGATATTCCAAGTTTCGCCGCTGTTGCGAGGGATAGCTGCTCGTTCGTTACAATATCGGAAAGACGGACATGGCTCTGTTTTACGATATGCGTGCTTGGAGCATTTCCTATTGGTTTGTACCATAAATGGTTTGTGTGATCATAATAAAGACCTGCTTTTCCTGAGGCTCCGGTAAGAGAAAGGTGGGCCGCCGTTACTAATTCGGTTGATTTTGTTACACCTTCCCTGGCTAATGCCCGTACCTCTTCTACCGAAAGAGGTTCATAGTTTCCAGAATCCTCCGTATTATCCGAAATTCGGATTGCACCAATACACTCCGCGCCCAGCACCTGTAAAATGGCCAGATAATCTTCTTCCGCTGCATGAATCCAGTTTGCTACAGACTTTCTTGCAAACCCTTCCGGAAGCAATCCCTCAAAAAAGTTTTTCGTAATGTCAGCACGGAATGGTGCGCTTGAAACAGGGAGACTGATCGAGATGGGCGGATGGTTAGCAGCAATGTACTCATCAGAATAGGAAAACTGCGCATCCAGAGAAGAGTTACCTGTAATGGAACCGACATGGGTCTGCATTCCATTGATCTCGATGTAAACATTGAGTTTCTTCATCCTATTCCCCCCGATTCCTGATTTCCATATCCATACCTAATAACTGGAGCAAGAACAATGCCTTCCCAAGTTCTGCTGTCTCTTTCCCGTTTTCGAGATCAGAGATAAAGCTGGTGCTGAATCCGGTATACTCGGATACCTGCGCCTGTGTATAGCCGAGCGCTTTTCTTTTCATTCGGAGTGCGGTTCCAAATTCGTGTGTGGATGTTATTTTCATGATCCGATCCTCTTAAAAATTTGTTCGTACGACTATATCCTATACTTTGACGAAACATATAGCCGTTCGGCAATAATATGTTAAATATATTCTAATATAGTCGATCGGCTATGTCAATCTGGTTGAATCAGTTTTTGACTGCTTTTTGATTGCTCCCTTTCGTTGCATCGAGACGGAATCACTTATTGCAGGTGTTTTCATCACACCAGTAAAGCGTGCCACGTCTATCCAGTTTTATGATCCCTTGATAAAACACATCCGCACGTAAATATGCAGCGGCGTTCTCCCTATATTATGCCTGCAGTTCTTGCATGGGTATTCCAGATACCTATCCGAACTTTTGGATTTCTCGAAAATTGAGAAATAGGTGGCACTAATTCTTTATACCTTTCGTTTATTTTCTGTTCCACATACGATATAATCACCTCATAAAGCAACATCGTTTCCGAAAAGCGAGGAGGAAGAAATATGCGAGTCGTAAATCTTGAGAATAACAATAGAAAATTCACAAAATCCATCGGTAACTTCCATGTACTGGAGTATATCCAGGATGCCAGTGTATCCCCAATGAATGCGGTTGATGAATATTTCATGAGCAAAATGAATGTCAGAAGAAGGCAGGTCGTAATTGACATTGATCGAGATCACTCTGCAGTAATTCAGGCCGGTGCCATGCAGTGGATGGGCGGTAATGTCCAGGCGACATCCGGTGTGAAGGGAATCGGAGATCTTTTTGGCAAAGCCATTAAGGGCGCTGTGACAAAGGAAACCGCCGTAAAGCCGGAATATGTCGGAGAAGGGACACTGGTGCTGGAACCGACCTATAAGTACATCATTCTGCAGGATGTCTCCATGTGGGGCGCTAACGGTATGACCATCGAGGATGGTATGTTTCTGGCCTGCGATTCCAAAGTAAAGCGCAATGTCGTGGCACGAAAAAACCTTTCTTCTGCCGTCTTAGGCGGTGAGGGTCTCTTCAATATGAGCCTTCACGGAAACGGCGCCGTTGCACTGGAAAGCAATGTGCCGGAGGAAGAACTGATTGTGATCGAGTTAGAAAATGACAAGCTGAAGATTGACGGTAATCTGGCAGTATGCTGGTCCTCTAATCTTGACTTTACCGTAGAAAGAACCACCAAAACACTGGTGGGATCCGCAGTCAGCGGCGAAGGTTTGGTAAACGTCTATCGTGGAACAGGACGTGTCCTTATGAGCCCGGTTGCACCAACCAATTCTTTATTCTCATCAACCAACACAGTAAACGCCAAAGCTGCTGCAAAAAACAGCAATACATTAGGCCTGTAAAAGGAGATTACATATTCACAGAGGTATTCTTATGGCATATGATTTTGAAAAAGAAAAAAGGGAAGCAGCCGATGCCGGCAACCGTGCGCTTCGCAGTTTAAAAGCTGCTCAGGAAAATTTAAGCAGTGCAAAAAACTGGGGCATCTGGGACATGCTTGGAGGTGGTTTCATTTCTACAATGGCAAAGCACTCCAAAATGGATCGTGCAAAAGAAAATCTGGCAAAAGCAAGGTCTGATTTAAAAAGCTTCAGCCGAGAGCTGCAGGATGTCAATATGGCGTGTCATTTGGATATCGAAACCGGGGATTTTTTATCCTTTGCCGATTGGTTTTTCGACGGGTTTGTAGTCGACTGGATGATCCAGGATCGTATTAATCAGGCATCCCGACAGGTGGAGGAAGCAATCCATCGGGTAGAAAGAATCCTCAGACAGTTACAGGATTAAGTGGAAGCGCACAATTTTTCGATTCACCGAGGGCAGGGATATGGGGAACCCATTACCACTGCCCTCTCTCTGTTTCCTGTGATTATCCTATTGAATACTTTAAAATGAAAAAATCGGAACTTTACTATATTTCTTTACCAGGAGGAAGAAATTCTTATCATTTTATGGTATCATAGGCGTAGGAATGCATGACTGGAGTCACTTGTTCATAGCAGTATACAGCAAGGAGGAACTATGCAGCAGCTTGGTACGATCACAAGGATCGATGATTTAAGGAAAATATGGAAAAACGAAGCAACCGACTTTACCCCATGGCTGGCCAATCACTTAGATCTTCTGGCAGATGAATTAAATATCAATTTAAATCTGATAGAAACCGAATCACAGGTTGGTGGTTATTCTCTTGATATTCTGGCTGAAGATACGGATTCCAATGAGAAGGTGGTTATTGAAAATCAGCTGGAGCAGACGGACCACGACCATTTAGGAAAGGTTATCACGTATGCTGCCGGTAAAAATGCAAAAAGGATCATCTGGATCGTCAAATGTGCACGAGAGGAGCATCGGGCAGCGGTGGAATGGCTGAATGAGAATACCCCTTCGGATCTGCTCTTCTTTCTTGTTGAGATACAGCTCTGGAGCATTAACGGATCCGATCCCGCACCGAAGTTTGTTATTATTGAACAACCAAATACCTGGGCAAAAATGGTAAAAAACACGACAAATTCCACTGGCGGCGAAGCCGTACAATTCAAATACCGGTTTTGGAGTGCTTTTAATGACTATGCCTTCAAAGGAACCGATGCATTCACAAAACAGTTTAAACGGCACAAAGCCTCTTCCGATCATTGGTATACGCTCTCCATTGGAACGTCAGCCAGATCCATGTTGCTGTTAGTAAATACAAAGACAAATACGGTCACCGTGGAATATAAGTTTTATAATGGCTCCGATCTTGACAAATCCCAGTATGACGCAGTTTATTTGCAGCGTGCGCAGATTGAGCAGGCCGCTGGCCATTCCCTTATCTGGAAACGTTTGGATACAAAGAAAGAAAGTCGGGTTTTATTGGAACATGTCTGCAATCTCAAGGATGAAAGCTCCTGGAATACGATTTTCGACTGGTATAAAGAATATGCAGTCAAAGTATACCAGGCATTTGAACCATTCGTTTGATGGATGCAAAGATCTGCGGCATTCATCGATGTGCCTGGCATAAATGGCCGGCCTTATGACGGGTACTAACATATACCGTTTCATCAACATAGAAATTACAAATGGTCTCTGTTCCCATTGATTTTCCGACCAGCGTGCTCCCCAAATAGGATGTATTTCCCATTGCAGCCTGCAAATAGACGCGCAAATTCCAAAGATATGATGAGATGGAGGTAGGATCTCATGCTATTTAAACCAAAACAAAGCAAGATTGATACTGCTCTTCGAAAGGATATCGAACGGTATATTCTTACCAGAAGAATCAAAGGTTCGCTGACATTTCATGCGACCGGCCTTCAAAGGAAACGGTGCTTGCCTTCGCTGTGACATTGGGGATTTCCCTGGAGGAAGCTGATGAACTATTAAAGTCTGCCGGCTATGCGTTTGCAGATTCGGACGTCACCGATTTGATTATCCAGTATTTTATTGTAAATAACATCACGGATCTTGCACTAGTCAATTATGCGCTTGTAGATTTTGGGCAATCCCCTTTACAATAATAAATGTCGCTTCACAAAAGACCAAATTCAAATTTCACACGCTATACTATAGTCATAAGGAAGAGAACTAAATTGGTTCCACCTTATGACTATATTTTTTGGAGGTTGCTGCTGATGGGAAAAGTGACAACGAATGTAATTGGACGACGAAATATCTTCTTTCGCACCGTGATATGGATCATAATCCACGCAAGCATGAACAGGAAAAGACGTGGCATTTAATTTCCGAAATATTGGAGGGAATGAAGCATGAAGGAATTATTAGGAACACTGGCAGGCGGAGTCATTGGCGGAACAATTGGGTTTGTAAAAGGGGCAACGATCGGCATCGCTGTAGGAGGGCCCATTGGTGCTGTATCCGGTGCTGTACCATGTGCAGTGGCAGGTGCTGTGACCGGAGCTTCGATCGGAAACAACATCGGCCACAGGCTCAGCGAATAATGGATAATGCGGAACAGAGTAGCTCACCGGACAATATCATTTTCCGAAAGGAAGAATAACAAAAACTCCGTTTTCAGCAGACAATAGCCCGATGAAGGCATATTCAACCGGCATTAATGAACGGAAACTATGATCGATTCACAATCATAACTGAGGGCATGATATATGGATCTTCCATAACCACTGCCCTCTTCTACTATTTCAATTTCTCCTTCTCTTCATTTAATAGGTCCATATTCAGGTTGTGCTCACTGGCGGTTTTTTCCACCCATAAATTCAATGCATCGATAGCCAGAGAAACTTCATCTAACCTCTTGCTGATAAATGCAAAATCCTTGATCTCATCATCCGTAATCTTTCCGGCCCTCGCGATCTGAATCAAACCTCAACTTCCGGAACATATCGGTCCCCGATCAAGCATTTATGGGAGCAATAGTAATTACAGAGATCCGGCCTCTTATAGCAGTCCGCCATCTGTATGATATCATACGGCGTAGGTTCCTGAAGATCATATTCGATCTTCTCAATCCTGGAAGCCGATACTCCCACCATGTTTTCGCTTGCTTTCTCTCTCGTCAGGCCCTGCGCTTCCCGGCACTTCTGAAATATATTTTTATTCTCTCTCGTTGATTGTTTTCCCATAGGTATCTCCCTCATCTCTCGAAAATGGAGAAATATGCAATCCTAAATCATCATATTGGCCGTGTATTTCTCCAGCTACTACCATTATACTTATATCATCAGGAATGGGCAAGAACAAGACGTTTGAAATGGGGTGAGCATATGGATGCAGCTAAAAGAATCCAGCTGATCAGAACCATCGAAAAAATGAAAAAAAATCCAACAACCTGCAGAAAGCTGGGAATCCAGAATAAATCCGTCTGGAAATCGGCAGAGGCACAGAAATAAAGAGGAATGGGTATGAAACATATTGTGATTGATTTAGAAATGAATAAACTTGGCCCAAATTATAAAAATGAACGTGAAATCTGTAAATGTGAAGTAATACAAATCGGTGCAGTCCTTTTAGATGACGAATATCAGGAAATAGGCTCATTTAACACGCTGGTCAAACCTCGGTATAATGAACATATCGACAAGAAGATTGAGAAATTGACCGGTATTTCGACATAGATGGTACAGAACGCACCGGTATTTGCGGATGCGCTTGCGCAGTTCCTCTCCTGGTGTCACAGTATCAGGGACGATATCCAAATTTACCAGTGGAGCGACTCCGATTATGAACAGCTCACAAAGGAATTGGCATTGAAACAGCTCTCACTGGATGAAGAGGATTTCGCTTTATTACAGAAATTTCAGGACTTTCAGAAAGAGTATGGGGAGACACTTGGACTGTCGAAATTCAGTTCCATGATACTCTTGCCCTTTGAGGTGACATTGGCCTTCATACTATTGCCAGACATTGTTCCGGGGCATGCGTTCTCTCTGAATTTGCGGACTCTACGATTTGCTTGCCTGTTTCTGAATCTCTACGCCCATCTGTCCTGCCAGCTGCAGCGGAGATGTCTCCAGTACCATCCCATCATAACGCACTTTGACATGGTCTCCCACCTTGATCTCTTTCTGAAGTTCTTCCGTCAGATAAATGCAGACCTGATCACCGGAGGCTCGGTTCGGAAATCCTTCGTCAATGGAGATCAGGGCGCTTGCCCCGGAGATTTTCTCAACCTTTCCTTCAAAGATCTCCCCCATGAGCTTCAAAACCATACAGGAATCCACATCCTGCAATATGGTCAGGGTACCATTTTCCGGATATAACCTCCTAAAGCTCCTTCCGTCTTCAAAATGGCCCAGACCCAGAAAATATCCGGTTCTCCACGGAAAATCACAGATACTGCAGACAACCTGATTTTCATTGATAAACACAATCGAAACCATATCTTCGCTTACACTTTCTTCCAATACCGGACTATGAAAGCCAATGGCGGAAGACATC
This sequence comes from Lachnospiraceae bacterium, assembly GCA_022788065.1. Taxonomy (GTDB): domain Bacteria; phylum Bacillota; class Clostridia; order Lachnospirales; family Lachnospiraceae; genus SUG393. The sequence goes on from JALEWG010000127.1 coordinate 7,381, forward strand.
GTATTTTTATCAGTATAAGGATCAAAGGAATATACCGCATCCCATTGGAACGGTGTCAGTTCCGACAAGTTTACTGTAGAACCGTGATCTGCATTTTTTATAGACATAATACTGTCGGTCAGCGCCTGTCACTTCTCTGTCCAAATACATTCCTCCTGACTTTTCCCTTCTTTACCGCCTGCACATGGACATTCTGTGAACGGCAGTATTTTTCCGTTGAAACTTGTGATCTCGTCGCTGAAATTACTGCTTCAATTGATCAAGGATACTATAAGGCAGTAACTGCCGAAAAAAAACATACCGCAAAGTGTCGCATTTTACTGCTTTTCTCCGGCATCTTCTATTTCAGGCAGTTTTTTCAAAATGGAATCCTCAGAATTCTGTTCTCATTTTTTCTTAAACAAGTGAAAAGTTACTCCCGCGAAATTCACTCTTTTCTCAAATTCACTCTTTTCTCAAAATCTGGAAGTATAAACCTCCCCCGATCCGTGAATCATTTTTTATGTACAAAACAGAACCATGAATCGGATTTGCGGAGGTAAGGAATATGTCCGGATATAAAGTTGAAATCTGCGGAGTCAACACGTCGAAGCTCCCGTTACTTACCACGGAAGAGAAAGAAGAGCTGTTTCAAAGAATTCTGGAAGGAGATAAACAGGCCCGTGAGGACTATATCAAGGGCAACCTGCGTCTGGTCTTGAGCGTGATCCAGCGATTTGCGGGAAACAATGAAAATGTGGACGATCTGTTCCAGATCGGGTGCATCGGCCTCATCAAGGCAATCGACAATTTTGATATCACCCAGAACGTGAAGTTTTCCACCTACGCCGTGCCCATGATCCTGGGCGAAGTCAGGCGGTATCTTCGGGACAACAATTCTATCCGGGTCAGCCGGTCGCTGCGGGACACTGCCTACAAGGCTCTCTACGCGAAGGAACACCTCATGAAGAAAAATATGAAAGAGCCAACGATCATGGAGATCGCCGATGAAGTGGGACTCAGCAAGGAGGAGATCACTTACGCCATGGACGCGATCCAGAGTCCTGTGAGTCTCTATGAACCCGTCTACACCGACGGCGGCGATCCGCTCTGTGTCATGGACCAGATCAGTGACAAGAAGAACCGGGAGGAAAACTGGATCGAACAGATCTCCTTAAACGAAGCCATGAAGCGGCTCCCGGAACGGGAGCGCCATATCATTGATATGCGATTTTTCGAGGGGAAAACTCAGACCGAGGTTGCGGAAGAAGTGGGGATCAGTCAGGCTCAGGTATCCCGGCTGGAAAAAAGCGCGCTGAAAACCATGAGAAACTATCTGAACTGATATTCCGGCATCCGCCTGCTGCGCAGCGGGCGGATGACCTCTTCATTCCCCAGAATCCTTTCCGATCAATGTTCCGAAAACCATTTGAACCGCTTTCAGAGAAGCTTTCCCCGGATTCTTTATTCCAATGCGAGACTTCACGCATCGCTTATTTTCCCTTGTTTGATATGAATTTCTGCCGCATAGTATAGCGATTCCTATACTTTGCTTCTATTTTTTTGCCAAGTTTTTGTTAATATCTCACTCATTTATGTATATAATTTTTCTATAGCATTTTAATAAAATTCAAGGAGGGGTACTTATGGATTTTCTGAAACGCGCCAATGAACTGTATGAAGATACCGTTGCGGACCGCCGCTACATGCACACCAACGCAGAAGCCGGTCTCGACCTGCCGCACACAAAGAAATACGTGATGGACAGGCTGAAAGCATACGGCCTTGAGCCGAGGGAATGCGGCCATGGCGTTGTTGCCACAGTCGGCAGCGGCGGGAAAGTGATCTTGTTAAAATCTGATATGGATGCACTCCCGATGCCGGAAAAAAGCGGCCTTGATTTCGCCTGCCCGACCGGAACAGAAGCGCACATACCTGCGGACATGACATGAACGCCGCCATGCTGCTCACAGCCGCCAGAATGCTAAAGGAAGCCGAGCACGAGTTAAAGGGAACCGTCAAGATCATGTTCGAACCGGCAGAGGAAATATTCAAAGGGGGAAAGGATATGATCGCTGCCGGAGTTCTTGAAAATCCGACGGTGGATGCGGCACTGTCCTTCCACGTGGGACCGGGAGGTCCTCCGGGCGGATAT
>JALEWG010000129.1 GCA_022788065.1 Lachnospiraceae bacterium
GGCGTTTTTAATCTGGCAGCTCATGGAGGTGCCGGAGGTTTCCAGCCAGATATTGTCGTATTTTTTTGCCATGGTGATGGCCGCATCCACATAGACGCCGTGGGCATGTCCCATATGGATCATGACGATGGGAAGATGCGGATGACGCTCTGCCAGAAGACCGATCTGCCACGGGAGAGAAAACGGCGGATGTCCGGAATGGATAAACAGAGGTTTTCCGTATTTTTCACAGATCTCCGCAACCGGATCCACGCAGGGAGCGTCAGCCGTATAGCCGTCAAACAGGGACTGGAGTTTGGCGCCGGCAAAATGCTCGTCGCGGATATAATGCTCCAAAGCGTCATAGGCGGTCTGTCCCTCAGCGCAGTTGACCCACATGAGAGGAATCACTTTCTCCGGATGCGCTTTGAAAGCGGCGACGGTATCCTCGTTTTCGTGAGGGCCGGCTGCACAGAGAATCGTTTTCTCAATATTGTAGGTATCCATCTGCACAAGCAGACGCTCTGTGTCAAAGTTGATATTGAACGGACTTCCGAAGACGCCGATATGTGTGTGGGCGTCGATTTTTTTATTCTGCTGAATTCGTCCATAATGAATCCTCCTTATATGTCAGTGTGTTTTTGTGGTCCCGGGTTCAAAAATCCTCCTGCAGGCGGGGTTTCACCGGATTTTTCAGCCTTTGGACTCTGTATCAGGATAGGGATATCATATAGGAAAAGTGGCATTATTAAAACGTCCAATTTCAGAATATTTAACCAGTCCAGATGTGAAAAAGCGGTTTTGTGGGAGACGTGTCGAAGCATCTGCCAAAAATTCCTTGACAAAAGTTGAGAAAAGAAGTAGTATGGAGAAAAAATAATTTGAATATCAAAATATTTGAAACTAAAAACTATTAAATCATGAATTGCAGGTTAGGACTATGACAGCCAGTATTGCAGGAATCGGCGCTTATGTGCCGGAAACGATTGTAACCAACGACGATCTGGCAAAGATCGTTGAGACCAGCGACGAGTGGATCACAAGCCGGACCGGTATCCGGGAACGGCGGATCTCTACAGGGGAAGAAACGTCGGATCTGGCGGCAGAGGCAGCCAGACGGGCGCTGGCGGCAGCCGGAGTGAAAGCGGAAGATCTGGATCTGATTATCATGGGAACTTCCTCCCCGGACTGCAATTATCCCAGCGGGGCCTGTGAAGTCCAGGCAAAAATCGGCGCTGTGAACGCTGCGGCTTTTGACGTGTCGGCGGCATGTGCCGGATTTATTTTTGCCATGAATATCGTTCAGGGATTTTTCAAGTCAGGAATTTATCAGACGGCTCTGGTGATCGGAGCCGAGACTCTGAGCAAGGTGACAGACTGGACAGACCGCTCGACCTGCGTCCTTTTCGGAGACGGCGCGGGGGCTGCGGTTTTAAAGAATGAAAAAACGGGAATCCTTGATATGTTAATGGGTTCCGACGGAACAAAGGGCGAGGCGCTCATGTGCAAGTCCAGAACTCTCGGAAATTTTCTGACGGGAACGAAGCCGGAAATCGGATTCATGACCATGGATGGTCAGGAAGTGTTCCGGTTTGCGGTCAAACGTGTGCCGGAGAGTATTGAGACGCTGATGAAGCGAAACCATATGGAAAAAGACGATATCCGGTATTATGTTCTGCATCAGGCCAACGAGCGGATCGTCGAAGCGGTGGCCAGAAGACTGAAGGAACCGATGGATAAGTTCCCGATGACCATTGCAAAATACGGCAACACATCGACAGCCTCCATACCGCTTTTATTAAACGATATGGTGGAACAGGGAATGTTAAAGGACGGAGATAAGATCATTATGTCCGGTTTCGGAGCAGGAATGACCTGGGGTGCGGTGCTGCTGGAATGGAAACAGTCAGTATAATAAAATTATTTATTTAAAAGGAGAATACAGCCATGTTAGAAAAAATGAAAGAATTAATCGCAGATCAGTTAAGTGTTGACGCAGACAGCATCACAGCGGAATCCAGATTCAAAGAGGATCTCGGCGCTGACTCCCTGGATCTTTTTGAGCTGGTTATGGCTCTGGAAGATGAGTATTCCGTTGAGATTCCGGCTGAAGATCTTCAGCAGATGGCAACAGTAGCGGATGTTATGAACTATTTAAAGGATAAAGGCGTAGAGGAATAATCTTCGCGTGGCGGTGAACAGAATATGAAAACCAGAATAACAGAACTTTTAGGAATCGAATATCCGGTTATTCAGGGCGGAATGGCCTGGGTGGCGGAACATAACCTGGCCGCCGCCGTATCCGAAGCAGGCGGTCTGGGACTGATCGGGGGGGCCAATGCTCCCGGCTCGGTAGTCCGTGAGGAAATAAAAAAGGTCAAGGAACTGACTGACAAGCCGTTCGGCGTCAATGTCATGTTGATGAGCCCTTATGCGGATGAAGTGGCACAGGTCGTTGTGGAGGAAGGCGTTAAGGTTGTGACAACCGGAGCCGGAAATCCCAGCAAATACATGAGCATGTGGAAAGACGCCGGAATTAAGGTGATACCGGTGGTGGCTTCTGTAGCTCTTGCGAAGCTCATGGAGCGCGGCGGCGCGGATGCGGTCGTTGCAGAGGGAACAGAATCCGGCGGACACATCGGAGAGGCGACCACGATGACACTGGTTCCGCAGGTCGTGGATGCGGTTTCCATCCCGGTTATCGCCGCAGGCGGTATCGGAGACGGACGCGGCATTGCGGCAGCTTTTATGCTTGGAGCAGAGGCGATCCAGATGGGAACCAGATTTGTCGTATCAAAGGAATCCATCGTCCACGAGAATTATAAGCAGCGGATCCTCAAGGCAAAGGATATTGACTCCGCCGTGACAGGAAGAAGCCACGGACATCCGGTCCGCTGTCTTAGAAATCAGATGACGAGAGAATATAACCGTCTGGAAGCAGAGGGAAAGACATTTGAGGAACTGGAATATCTGACACTCGGCACGCTCAGAAGAGCCGTCATGGAAGGCGACGTGGCAAACGGAACTGTCATGGCGGGACAAATCGCAGGAATGATCTCAAAAGAGCAGACCTGTAAAGAGATGATTGAGGAAATGATGGAACAGGCAGAAAAGCTGCTTGGAAATACAGCAGTCATGCAGAGGTAGGAATCATGGGAAAAACAGCATTTATTTTTCCGGGGCAGGGTGCCCAGATCTGCGGCATGGGCCGGGATTTTTATGAAAATACAGAGACAGGCCGCAGAATTTTTGACCGGGCGTCAGAGCTTCTCGGTTTTTCCATGCCGGAGCTCTGTTTTGAACCCAATGATCGGCTGGATATCACAGAATACACGCAGGCGGCCATGGTGACCACAAGTGTGGCCATGTTGAAGGTCATGGAAGAGATGGGCGTTAAGGCGGATGTGACTGCCGGTTTAAGTCTTGGCGAGTACTGTGCGCTGGTTGCCGCTGGCGTGATGACTGAGGATGACGCCATCCTTACGGTACGCCGCAGAGGAATCCTCATGCAGGAGGCGGTTCCTGCCGGAATCGGCGGCATGAGCGCGGTTCTGGGAATGAATGCAGACCAGATCAATGCGGTTGTCGATCCGATCGAGAATGTCCAGGTGGCAAACTATAACTGCCCGGGTCAGATCGTCATCTCCGGAAAGCTGGAGGCTGTGGAGCTTGCCGCTGAAAAATTGAAAGAAGCGGGGGCGAGACGTGTGATTCCGCTTAATGTAAGCGGGCCATTCCACTCCTATCTGCTGGAGGAGGCAGGCGTAAAGCTTGGAGAATACTTAAAACAGGTTTCTGTGAAAGATCCGGTCATCCCCTATGTGGCCAATGTGACGGCTCAGTATGTGACAGAGGCGTCAGAAGTGAAACCGCTTCTGGAAAAGCAGGTATCATCCTCCGTGCGTTGGCAGCAGAGTGTGGAGGCCATGCTGGCAGACGGAGTGGACCGGTTTGTGGAGATCGGACCAGGAAAGACGCTTGCCGGATTCATAAAGAAAATCAACAGAAACGCAACGATTGTCAATATTGAAAAACTGGAAGATCTGGAGAAGGTAAAAGAATGGATTTAAGTGGAAAAGTTGCTCTTGTCACCGGAGCCAGCCGGGGAATCGGACGAAAGATCGCAGTGACGCTTGCCGGGTACGGCGCGTCCGTGATCGTGAATTATAACGGTTCTCGGGAAAAGGCGGACGAGGTTGTAGAAGAGATCACAGATAACGGCGGTCAGGCGGAGGCCATACAGTGTAATGTGGCCGAGTTTGACAGGGCGAAGGAACTGATCGACGGAATCGTAAAAACATACGGACGTCTGGATATTCTCGTCAATAACGCGGGAATCACGAAGGATAATCTGATCATGAAAATGTCGGAGGACGATTTCGATGCGGTCATTGACACCAATTTAAAGGGTGCGTTCAATTGCATCAGGCACGTGTCCAGACAGATGTTAAAGCAGAGGTCCGGACGGATCATCAATATTTCCTCCGTGTCCGGCGTGATGGGAAATGTCGGTCAGGCCAATTACTGCGCATCAAAGGCCGGAATTATCGGACTGACAAAATCTGTGGCGAGAGAGCTGGGAAGCCGCGGGATCACATCGAACGCGGTGGCTCCGGGATTTATCCGCACGGAGATGACCGATGTGCTGCCGGAGGATGTGAAGAAGGCTATGGGCGAGCAGATCCCGTTAAAGCGGTTCGGCGAGACGGAGGATGTGGCGGAGACTGTTGCGTTTCTGGCATCGGATCACGCATCCTATATTACCGGTCAGGTCATTCAGGTCGATGGCGGTATGGCCATGTAAAGGTTCTGATGTGTCGCCGGGAATTGTAAGTGGAGATAGAAGGAGATTGTACATGAACAGAGTTGTAGTAACAGGTATGGGAGCCATCACTCCGATCGGTAATGATGTGGAGACGTTCTGGAACGGACTGAAGGAGAAAAAGCTGGGATTTGGTCCGATCACAACGTTTGATACCAGCGATTATAAAGTAAAACTGGCAGCAGAGGTCAAAGATTTTGACGCGAAAAAATATATGGATCCGAAGGCCGCAAGACGTATGGAGCGGTTCTCCCAGTTTGCCGTTGCTGCATCGAGGGAGGCGCTTCTGGACTCCGGTATCGACATGGAAAAGGAGGATCCGTTCCGTGTCGGTGTGTGTGTAAGCTCCGGAATCGGCGGCCTGCAGGCTATCGAGCGAGAGCATGCGAAGCTTCTGGAAAAAGGACCGGGACGCATCAATCCGCTTCTGGTTCCGCTTATGATCAGCAACATGGCGTCTGGAAATGTGTCCATTCAGTTCGGACTGAAAGGAAAGAGCATTGACGTGGTGACCGCATGTGCATCCGGCACCAACTCCATCGGTGAGGCGATGCGCACCATCCAGCACGGCGAAGCGGACGTGATGGTGGCAGGAGGTACAGAGAGTGCCATTACGCCGATCGGTGTGGCGGGCTTTTCCGGTCTGACCGCACTGTCCACTTCGGAGGATCCGACCCGTCTTTCCATCCCGTTTGATGCGGAGAGAAACGGATTTGCCATCGGAGAGGGCGCAGGCGTGGTGGTTTTAGAGTCTCTGGAGCATGCAAAAGCGCGCGGCGCGAAGATCTACGCGGAGCTTGTGGGCTACGGCTCCACCAGCGATGCGTACCACATTACTTCCCCGGCGGAAGACGGCAGTGGCGCGGCGAGAGCCATGATCAACGCCATGAATGAGGCCGGAGTGAAACCGGAACAGATCGATTACATCAATGCGCACGGAACAGCCACACACCACAATGACCTGTTTGAGACCAAGGCCATCAAGCTGGCATTGGGAGACCACGCGTATAAGACAAAGATCAACTCCACAAAATCCATGATCGGCCATCTTCTGGGCGCCGCAGGCGGAGTGGAATTTATCGTATGTGTGAAAGCCATTGAAGAGGGATTCGTCCACGCGACGGCCGGTCTCCTCGTGGATGATCCGGAGTGCGATCTGGATTACACAAAGGGCGACGGCGTATCCATGGAGGTCAACTATGCGGTCACCAATTCTCTGGGCTTCGGCGGTCACAATGCCAGCCTGTTAGTAAAGAAATTTGAGGAATAGAGCCATGGAAATTAAGGATATGATTGAGCTCATGAAGGCAGTTTCCGACAATAGTCTGACCGTTTTCGAGCTGGAACAGGGCGATGTGAAGCTGACCATGAAGCGGGAGAAAAAGGTTGTGGCCGCATACGCGGCAGGGACCGGCCTTGCCGTACAGCAGATGCCGGCAGAAGAGCCTGTTTTTGAGGAGACGGTACGCACAGGCGGTACGCCGGTCACCGGGAATATGATTGTGAGCCCGCTGGTTGGTACGTTCTACGCTTCTCCGGCTCCGGATGTGGAGAATTTTGTCAAGGTGGGAGACCATGTGAAAAAGGGCCAGGTCGTCGGCATTGTGGAAGCCATGAAACTGATGAATGAGATCGAGAGTGAATTTGACGGTGTGGTAGAAGAAATTCTCGTGTCAAATGAGGACACGGTGGAATACGGACAGCCGTTATTCCGGATCGGCTAAGAGAGCCGGGAGGCATAAAATATGATGGGAATTAAGGAAATTCAGGAGATCATCCCCCACAGACACCCGTTTTTGCTGGTGGACTGCATCGAGGAGCTGGAGCCGGGCGTCCGTGCAGTGGGATATAAATCTGTCACATACAATGAGCCGTATTTTGCAGGTCATTTTCCGCAGGAACCGGTCATGCCGGGCGTTCTGATCGTGGAAGCACTTGCGCAGACAGGAGCCGTTGCAATCTTAAGCGTTGAGGAAAACAAAGGAAAAACCGCGTACTTCGGCGCCATGAACAATGTAAAGTTTAAAAAGAAGGTGGTTCCGGGCGACAAGCTGCGTCTGGAATGCCAGATCGTGAAACAGAAGGGACCTGTGGGCGTGGGAAGCGCCGTTGCGACGGTGGA
>JALEWG010000136.1 GCA_022788065.1 Lachnospiraceae bacterium
ACGGAGACAAAGGGATTGTTAAAATGCATCCGCGAGATCGCGGATTCCGGCATTTCTGTTCTGTTTATTTCCCACAGACTGGAAGAGATCATGGAAGTCTGTGATACGGTCTCGGTTTTGCGGGACGGGGAGCTGATCTCCACGTACACCAAATCGGAATTCGATGTCAATAAGTTCGCCGATGATATGGTCGGCCGCGAGATCGTGAAAGCGAGACGGGACAGGAAGAACGGAAGTGGAAAAACGATCTTCAGCTATCAGAAGATCCGGGGAACGGAGAACCGGCTGGATATCCGGGAAGGAGAAGTGTTCGGTATCACCGGTCTGGCCGGTCAGGGGCAGGAGGAACTGTTTGATGGTCTGTTTGGTCTCAGAAACGCCTGCTATGAGACATATTTCCGGGATGAAGCGATAGCCTGCGGCAATAATCAGGAGCTGATCGGAAAGGGAATCTATTATCTTTCAGAAGATCGGGCAGAAACAAGCCTGTTTCTGGACAGTCCGATCTGGAAAAACATGGTGTTCGGCACAGAATGCCGTCATCCGGAATTTCTGGAATTTCCGTTCTGTCCGGCGCTGTCCTTTTTAAACAGAAAGACTGTACGTGCCCATACGGATGAAATGATCGATAAGTTGAACATTGTATGCCGCAGCGCGGATCAGAAAGTGCGGGAACTCTCCGGCGGAAACCAGCAGAAGGTCTGCGTCAGCCGGGCAATTACGTTCATGCCGGAGATGCTCTTTATCGGCGAACCCACCAGAGGCATCGACGTGTATTCGAAAGAGCTGATTCTGAAATGGCTCCTGAAGATGAATCAGGATTATCATACAACCGTGGTCGTAGCCTCCGGCGAGCTGGAAGAACTGTTAAGAATCTGTGACCGTATCGCGGTCATGTATCAGGGTCAGGTGTTTAAGGTGTTCGACCATGATGTCAGGCTGGAAGAACTGACTCTGGCACTTTACGGGAGGGAAATCAATGAAAAATAAATATCTGAACCCTCCGCAGATCATTATGTTTCTGTTTATGGGGGTCCTGCTCGCGGCAGCGGCAGCCATCGACATGAATATGATCGGAGTTATCAATGACGCGCTGATCAAGTGGGCAATGAACGGAGTGATCGTTCTGGCGCTGATACCGATGATCAATGTGGGAGCCGGACGCAATTTTGGTATGACCATAGGACTATCTGCGGGTCTTGTAGGTATGATCTTTGCGCTGAATGCCAGACTGACATCCTGGACAGGTTTTTTTGTCTCAATCCTTGTAGGAATGGCTGTGGCCGTGGTTTTCGGCTTTCTGTATGCCATGATCTTAAATCATTTAAAGCTGAATGAGGAGATCGTGGGTACCTTCGCCGGTTACGCGTTCATTCCGGTAATGAATCTGTTTTATACCTTTGTTCCGGTCACTAACCGTCAGATGCTGTATCCGATTGGAGGGCAGGGACTGCGTCCGAAGGTAAATCTCGATAACTATTTCGGTCAGATCCTGGACGGGCTCTGGCAGATCCGAATCGGGGAACTTGTGATACCTTTGGGTCTTCTTTTGTTTTTCTTTGGGATCGGAGCACTTTTGTGGATGTTCTCCAGGACCAGAACAGGAATCATATTTACAGCGATAGCAGAAAATGAGCGGTTTGCAAAGCTTTCGGGGATCCGCGTTAACCGCTATCGAACGATCGGGATTATTATGTCCACCGTGATCGCGGCTGTGGGAGTCGTCGTGTATTCCCAGAGTTACGGAATCCTCCATCTGTATGACGGACCGTTTATGATGAGCTTTCCGGCAGTTTCCGCCATTGTGATCGGCGGCGCCAGCCCGAAGAAAGCGACCGTGGCCAACGCGCTCATCGGCACATTCCTTTATCAGACGACGTATCTTCTGTCTATTCCTGTGGCCAATGCGCTTCTGATTCCGGAGATGGCAGAGATCATCCGTACGATCATCACAAGCGGAATTATTCTGTACGCGTTTATTTTTGAGAGAAAGGATACGAGACATGAAGCACGTGAAAAATAATCTGGTGCCCGCGGCCATGTTTGTGCTGGCAGTCATATCCTTTCGGCTGTCCGGCGTCAGCGGGAGTTATCTGGCTGCGGAGGTATATACCCGGTTTATCCGGAACATTCTGTTTACACTGGCTCTGATCCTGCCGGTGACATGCGGCATGGGCATCAACTTTGCCATCGTTGTCGGCGCGATCTCCGCGCAGGCGGCTATGGTGGTGTCGGTGGATCTGATGCTGGAGGGAATTCCCGCGCTCCTTTTTTCTGTAGGATTCAGCATCCTGCTTTCCGTTGTGTTCGGCTGGATGGTGGCGGCTCTCTTAAACCGTGCCAGAGGAAAAGAGATGATCGTTTCCATCATGATCGGACAGCTGAGTTCGGTGCTCTACCAGTTTGTGTTCATGGTTGCCTACGGCATGTTTTTTGAGCCGAAAAACAAAGAAATTCTTCTGGACCGGGGAATCGGTGTCAGAAGCATGGTGGATGCGAAGAATATCAGCAGTGTATTTAAGAGCATTCTGCCGTTTACATTTGACGGAAAAGTGTATTCACTATTTCCTTTGATCCTGATTGCTCTTTTCAGTCTGATTCTTTTCTATATACAGAAAACGAGATTGGGGACGCTTGCAAGGGCTGTGGGAACCGACATCGGCACCGCCGGAAAGTTGGGAATCGAGAGTAACCGTATCCGAACCATGTGTATCATCATTTCGACGATATTTGCAGCCATGAGCCAGATCCTCTTTGTGGCAGATTTTGGGACAATCAATGTATATACGGGACATCTGGGAATTGACACGTTTTCTGCGGCGGCGATCCTGGTAGGCGGCGCATCTATTAAAAAGGCCAGAATGCGCAACTGTTTTGTCGGAGTCATTCTGTTCCACGCACTGTTTGTCACATCTCCGATGGCCGGACAGAATCTGTTTAATAATCCAGCCGTGGGAGAGTATTTCCGCTCGTTTGTAGCCTACGGCGTTATTGTCATCGCACTGATCC
>JALEWG010000137.1 GCA_022788065.1 Lachnospiraceae bacterium
GAATACGATCCGTGCATATCTTGGCGCAGTCAGACAGTTCCACTCCCTGTATCCGGAGGCAAACCATGCAAATCTGATGCTCTATAAATGTTACCTCATTGATCACTATAAACCACAAACCATTAACCTGAGGATCCGCGCTATGAATTCCTATATGGAATTCTGCAAGATGCCGGACTCCAGAATCCTCATGGTCAAACACCGTCAGAAACCGTTTCTGGAAAATGTCATCAGCCAGGCGGACTATGAATATCTGAAAAACTGTCTGTTCCGTGACGGCCAGTATATGTACTATTTTGCGATCCGCTTCATGGCGGCAACCGGCATGCGGGTCAGTGAACTGATTGAAGTGTGCGTGGAGGACGTCCTGGCCGGGTATATCGATGTATTTTCCAAAGGGAACCGGATCCGACGCGTCTATATCCCGCATGATCTCCGGGAGCCATGCCTGAAATGGCTGGAAAATGACGGACGCACGGAAGGTTATATCTTTCTGAACCGGTTCGGCAGCCAGATCACAACGACAGGCGTCCGGGAACAGCTGAAACAGTTTGCGATACGGTACGGTCTGGACACTTCCGTTGTCCATCCTCATGCATTCCGCCATCTGTTCGCGAGAAATTTTATCGAGCGATGCGATGATATCGCCATGCTATCGGATATTCTTGGGCATGAAAGCATCGAGACGACACGTATTTACCTTCACAGAAGCAGTACGGAACAGCAGCAAATTTTTAATGAAGTCGTAAACTGGTAGCCGGAAATCATAACAAAAAAGATTGGAAAGAACATGAAAAAGAACGTCACAGAAGAAAAAGCGCCTCAGGATGATCTCCTGAGCGAGTTTAAAAAATATCTGAAAAAGAAAAATCAGTCGGATAATACTGTCACTGCCTACCTGGTCGCCATACGGTATTATTACGCTCTCTATCAGGAGCTTACGTTGGTCAATCTTCAGGCATACCGGAGTTTTCTGATAAAGAATTATCGCCCGGCAACGATCAACCAGCGGATCCACGCGCTGAACAGTTATCTCACATTCCTTGAGAAGGATCACATAAACGAGTACCCGGAGACTGACGGTTTCCGATTAAATTCCGTTAAAATTCCGCGCCGCTCTTTTCAGGATACCATTATCTCCAGCGAAGACTGCCTCCTTCTGCAGCAGCGTCTGAAGGAGGACGGGCAGATGTTCTGGTATTTTGTCGTGCGGTTTCTGGTCACCACGGGCGCCCGGGTCAGTGAACTGACACAGATAAAAGTTGAGCACCTGAACTGCGGTTATCTGGATCTCTACTCAAAAGGCGGGAAAATCCGTCGAATTTATATCACAAATTCCCTCTGCGATGAAGCACTCGCATGGTGTCATGAGAGGGGGCAAACCAGCGGTTTCCTCTTCCTCAGCAAAAATGGCCGTCCTGTGACAGTCCGTGGAATCCATTCCCGTCTCAAGCATTTTGCAGTCTGTTACGGGATCGACCCCGATACAGTATATCCTCATTCCTTCCGGCACCGTTTTGCGAAGAACTTTCTGGAACGGAACAGCGATATCGCGCTTCTTGCAGATATCCTCGGACACGAAAGCATCGAGACAACGCGGATCTATCTGACCAGGTCCAGCAGAGAGCAGCAGACGCTTCTGGATGAGATCGTCACATGGTAGCCATTTTACATACATTTTACTTCTTTTGTTTCTCGCTTGTTTTATTCCCCAAAATACGGTACGATATAGTTATCAGAAAACAGCCGGGAGATCACCGGCCTGCTTCACAGACAGGAGGAAACCGCCATGGAACTGCGGGAAATTCAGACTTTTCTTCAGGCTGCCCAACTGAAAAGCTTTTCAAAGGCGGCTCAGGTCCTGGGATATTCCCAGGCCGCCGTCACAATTCAGATCAAAAATCTCGAGCAGGAGCTGAATACCCATCTGTTTGACCGGATCGGCAAACAGACCACGCTGACCAGACAGGGCATGATTTTTTATGAATATGCCTCTTCTATTATGAAGGAACTGGCCTGCGCCAAAGCTGCTGTCACCGAGTCCTCCGATCTGACAGGAACGCTGACAATCGGTACAATCGAGTCCATCTGCGCTTCCATTTTCCCGGAGCTGATCCGGAAATACCATGAACTGCATCCACATGTGAAAATCAGCCTGATTCTGGATTCCCCGGAAGTTCTCCTCGATCGCATGAACAAAAACGTCATCGACCTGGTCTATCTTCTGGATCAGCGCTTTTTTGACACCAAATGGGAAAAAGTTCTGGAAGAACCGGAGGAGATTGTCTTTGTTTCGTCCTCATCCTATCCTCTCGCCAAGAAAGAATCCCTGACGATTCGGGACCTCATAAGCGAACCGTTCCTTCTGACAGAAAAAGACGCCAGCTATCGTCTGGTGCTCGACCGGTATCTGGCCTCCGAGGAACTGCAGATCCACCCGTTTCTTGAAATCGGAAATACGGAATTTATCATAAATCAGCTGAACGCCAACGCCGGAATTTCATTTCTTCCGAAATTCTCCGT
>JALEWG010000199.1 GCA_022788065.1 Lachnospiraceae bacterium
GGGCGTGAAAGATGGAAAAGAGAAGACCTACTATGTATATAATGTCTGCGACCACCAGGAATGCTACAAAGAAGTGGGAAGCCAGGCGGTTTCCTATACGACCGGCGTTCCGGCTATGATCGGAGCCATGCTCGTCATGAACGGCACATGGAACCGTCCGGGCGTCTGGAACATGGAAGAGTTCGATCCGGATCCGTTCATGGATGCATTAAACAAATGGGGGCTTCCATGGACCGAAAACTTTAATCCGGTTCTGGTGGATTAATTATGGCGGAAGTAAAAATGGAACAGGCGCTGTATGAGGTAGAAACGCCCTGCTACGTGCTGGATGAAGGAAAGCTGAAAAAGAACCTGTCTGTTCTTGCCGATGTGGCAAAACAGGCAGGCTGTAAGATCCTTCTGGCACAGAAGGCATTTTCCATGTTTTCCGTATATCCCATGATCGGACAATATCTGGCGGGAACCACTGCCAGCGGCCTTTTCGAGGCAAAGCTTGGATACGAGGAGATGGGGAAGGAAAATCATATCTTTTCCTCCGCCTATGTGGAAAAAGATTTTGATGAGATCACAAGGATCTGCGGCCATATTATTTTCAATTCCTTCTCCCAGTGGGAGAAGTACAGGGATCGGGCTCTCGCGGCGAAAAAAAGCTGCGGGATCCGTGTGAATCCCGAGCACTCCACGCAGGAGCACGGGATCTATGATCCCTGTGCGGCCGGTTCCAGACTGGGCGTGACAGAGGCGAATTTCCGGCCGGAACTGCTTTCCGGAATTGAGGGACTCCATTTCCACACACTCTGCGAGCAGAACAGCACGGATCTGGCGGAGACACTGGAGGCATTTGAGGAAAAATTCGGACCGTATCTTCACCGGATGAAGTGGGTGAATTTCGGCGGAGGCCACCATATTACCAGAGAGGACTACGACCGGGGGCTTCTGATCCGGACAATCCGCCGCTTCAGAGAAAAGTACGGAGTGGAGGTCTATCTGGAGCCCGGGGAGGCCATCGCCTATTATGCCGGATATCTGGTATGCTCCGTGTTGGATGTGGTACATAACGGGATCGATATCGCACTGTTAGACGCATCGGCGGCCTGCCATATGCCGGATGTGCTGGAGATGCCCTACCGTCCGCCGCTTTATGAGAGTGGAGAACCGGGAGAGAAGGCGCACACATACCGTCTGGCCGGAGCCACCTGCCTTGCAGGCGATGTGATCGGGGACTACTCTTTTGACCATACATTAAAAGAAGGAGACCGGCTGATTTTCGAAGATATGGCTATCTATTCCATGGTAAAGAACAACACGTTTAACGGAATCGGCCTTCCTTCCATTGCAATTCTGAAAGAGGACGGAACGATGGAAATGATCCGCCGGTTCGGATATCAGGATTTCAGGGAAAGACTTTCATAATCGGATACAGGCTGCCGCGTGACAAATTCGCACGGCAGCCTGTTTCTGCTTGACGATAGCAGCGGCATAGTCGTAAAATAGAAAATACGGAATGTTAAATAATTACCGGGAGGGAATCACATATGGGAATTTTGAAGGTTGGCGCAGGCGCCGTGAACAGCGTGCTGGAAGACCAGTGGCGCGAGTATTTTTACTGTCCGTCTCTCAGTGCAGATGTGCTGGTGGTAAAAGGAGAAAAGAGGAACAGTAAGCGCAATTTCAATACCAAAGGGAGTGACAATCTGATCTCCAACGGATCGATCATCGCTGTCAATGAAGGACAGTGCATGATCATTGTGGATCAGGGCGCGATTGCGGCGGTCAGTGCGGAGGCCGGAGAGTTTGTCTATGACAGCTCCACGGAACCGTCGATTTTTTACGGAAAGCTCGGAGAGAGCGTAATGGGAAGCTTCCGCCAGTTCGCGAAACGTGTTTCTATGGGCGGCGATACGGGAAAGGACCAGAGAATCTACTTTTTCAATACGAAGGAAATTCCCGGGAATAAGTACGGTACGGCGAATCCGGTTCCGTTCCGCGTTGTAGACCGGAATATCGGTCTGGACATCGATATCGGAATCCGTTGCCACGGAGAATATTCCTACCGGATCACGGACCCGATCCTGTTTTATAAAAATATCTGCGGAAATGTCGAGTCGGATTATACGAGAGACCGGATCGATTCTCAGCTGCGAAGTGAAATGCTGACCGCTCTTCAGCCTGCGTTTGCGAAAATATCTGAGATGGGCGTCCGTTACAGCGCGCTTCCCGGTCACACGACAGACCTGGTGAATGCTTTAAACGAGGTTCTGGCTGAAAACTGGGGCGGCAGATACGGAATTGAGATCCGTTCCATCGGAGTAAGCTCTGTTAAGGCGTCCGAAGAGGACGAAAACATGATCAAGGAATTGCAGAGGAATGCGGTTTTACGAAATCCGGGTATGGCTGCAGCGCATCTGACAAGCGCTCAGGCCGATGCGATGAAAGCGGCGGCTGCCAATTCGAGCGCAGGCCCTATGATGGCATTCGCAGGTATGAACATGGCGGCAGGAGCCGGAGGGATGAATACAGGCGGCCTGTTCCGGATGGCGGCGGAGCAGAATCAGGCTGCGGCGGAGCAGAACCGGCCGTCCGATAAGAATCAGCCGTCTGCAGAAGGAAATTCCGGAACATCCCCGACAGCCGGCTGGACATGCTCATGCGGACAGACCGGAAATACCGGAAAATTCTGCATGGAGTGTGGACGTCCGAAGCCGGAGGATCCCAATTTCTGGATCTGTTCCTGCGGAGCAAAAAACAAAGGAAAATTCTGTACCGAATGCGGAAAAAAGAAACCGGCAGGAGAACCGCTCTACCGCTGTGATAAATGTGGCTGGGAGCCGGAGGATCCGAAGCATCCGCCGAAATTTTGCCCGCAGTGCGGCGATCCGTTCAATGAAAACGACATAAGGGACTAATGAGATGAAAAACGTACCATTATCTGCAAAGCGATATCTGTATCTGTTTAACGGCGTTTTGATTCTGCTCCTTCTGGGAGTGGGATACACCTGGTCAATTTTTGTCGGTCCGCTGGAAGCCTGGTTCGGATGGAGCAGAACCCAGACATCTCTGGCATTTACACTGAATATTTTAAGCTTTTCGCTTGGCGTGATCCTGTGCGGAATGCTGGGAAAGCGATATCATTTTGAGCGTGTCGCGCAGTTTGCGGCGTGCCTCCTGGCGGCAGGTTTTATTCTCACGACCAGGATCACGCAGGTCTGGCAGCTCTATATCACGTACAGTCTGTTGTGTGGAACGGCAGTCGGCATGATGTACTCGGCGATCATTTCCACGCTGCCCCTGTGGTTCCGGGATAAAACCGGAATGGCGACGGGAATCCTGATTATGGGCTATGCGCTTTCCACGACGATCCTCGGTCCGGTCTGCCAGCAGCTTCTGGCAGCCCGCGGCTGGCAGACTACGTTTTTCCTTCTTGGAACAGCGGATCTGATCGTAATGGGACTGGGCGGGTTTTTTGTGAGACTCCCGCGTTCCAAAGAACTTGCCGAACTGCCGAAGGCGCCGGAATCCTCAGAAATCTCGGCCCATGATGTGACGACGAAGGAAATGCTCCGGAGCCCGTCATTCTATTTCCTGTTTGTGTATTTTGTGACACAGGGAAGCTGCGGACTGACTGTGATCAACCATATGTCTCCGCTTTTAACCAGCGAACTCGGGATGACAGCTGCGGCTGCAGCGCTCGCTGTGAGTGCCGGATCTCTGGTGAACGGTTTTGGACGACTCGCGTGCGGGGTGATTTTTGATAAGATCGGGAGTGTTGCGACCGCACGGTTTATTGCGACCTCCAATTTGGTGATCCTCGTGCTCCTGTACCTTGCGTACCGCTCCGAAATCGCTCCGCTCGTGGTGATTCTGCTCTGTTTCGTTCTGTTCTTTTTTGGAGGGGATTCCTCCACGATCCCCAGTATCACGCGGGGACTCTACGGAGAAAAGAATTTCTCCGGCAATTATTCGATCGTGAGTCTTCAGTCACTTTTTTCGGGCATCCCTGCAAGTATTGCCGGGATGCTGCAGACGGCAGTCGGTACATATGAATACATGTTTTATCTGCTGTGCCTCTGCGCTCTGTGCGCGACAGCAGGAGCGTGGGGCATGGGAATCCGAAAAAAAGGAAACGAACAGAAATAGAAATTTAAAATCATAATTTTTCAGAGAACGGCGTAGCTTGCGGGCTATGCCGTTTCTTTGTGATTGCCAGAAAATAAAAATGAAAAAAATTGAAAAAAAGTGTTGACTTTTGTTTGGACATCTGGTATTCTAATACTCGCCTTGAGCGACAAGGCAGAGCTTCAAAAATGAAACCAAACGGATTCAAAAAAGATGTTCAAAAAAAATGAAAAAAGTTGTTGACAAACAGACAACGATGTGATAGAATGAACGAGTTGCTGCTGAGAACAACAACAACGAACCTTGAAAACTGAACAGTATGTAAAACCCTGAAAATTCTTATGAAAATGGTCCTCTGGTTTGGACCATGAATGAGAACATTCAGAACAAAAACCTAAAAACAACAGTAGAACGGTTTAAGATCAGCCAAGCGAGATCTCAGGATCGGGAAACAAACACTTTAACATGAGAGTTTGATCCTGGCTCAGGATGAACGCTGGCGGCGTGCCTAACACATGCAAGTCGAGCGAAGCGATTGCTATGAAGTTTTCGGATGGATTAGCGATCGACTGAGCGGCGGACGGGTGAGTAAC
>JALEWG010000222.1 GCA_022788065.1 Lachnospiraceae bacterium
AGCTGGACGGCGGAAATGCAGCTGGATACTTCCATAGAAAGATCCGGTGTGATCTTCAGCTTTTTAAAGATCGAGTCCGTTTTCTTTCGGATCGCGTGTCCTTTCTTCAGCACGATAAAGGGATTGCGGCGCATAAAATCCGTTCTGACGATCCGTTTTTCGACGTCTGCCTGGTCCGATTCCGAGACGGAGCCGGGAGCTGCCACCAGATGCAGACGCTCCTTATAGATAAACTCTGTGACGATGCCCTCCGGGAAATCCTTCCGGCCTCTCGGAACAATGTAGAAATTGATTTCATCCCGCTGCAGGGAGGCGAGAAGCTCGTCGGACATGGCTTCAAAAATGCGCACATCCACTTTCGGAAACATTTCTTTATAGGCGGGAATCACCCGGGGGAGCATGTACCCGGCCCGCTCTGTCGGGATCCCAAACCGTATTTTTCCCTTTTCTCCCACTCCGATATCCACCAGTTCCCTACGGAGATTGTCATTGAGCCGCAGGATCTTTCTCGCGGTATCCACGTATTTTTCTCCCGCATAAGTCAGCGTGAGCGGGTAGCTTTTCCGGTCGAAGAGCTGAACGCCGATGTCCTGTTCCACCCGGGAGATAATGTAGCTCAAAGAAGGCTGGGAGATAAAGAGCTGTCTTGCAGCCTCGGTGATGCTGCCGCAGTCGGCCACTTTCGTAATGTACGTGAGATCTCTGAAATCCATAAACAGTTCCCCTTTCATTCCTGAGAAAAGCATAGCAGAAAAGAGGAAAAGAATCAAGAAAACTATAGAATTTTTTATATAAACATTATGTCAAGATATGTATTTTACTAATGACCCGGCGTTTACTATAATGTACACAGAAGGAGAGAAACGGAATGGATGAATTGGTAAAAATGAACAAAACAGAAATTTCGGTCAGAATGCTCACAGAGCGCCTGAAAGGCTTCACAATGCCTGAGCTTTGCGACGGCGCAGGGTTGTATCACTCCATGGACTGGCAGATCAGACCGTGGGTCGGAAACAACAGGATCTGCGGACCGGCAGTTACGGTCGATGTTCCGAGCGGCGAAGGAGGAATCGTGGCGGATGCGATCCTTTCCCTGAACGAGGGGGATGTGCTTGTGGTAGCAGGCAGGGGAAACGTAAGCTGCTCCTACTGGGGTGACCACAGAAGTATCTGCGCTGCCATGAGAAAAGCAGCCGGTGTGGTGATCGACGGGGCGTTCCGCGATGTGGAGGGCTGTGAAGAGGCCGGATTTCCGATTTTTGCGAAGGGCCTCACCTGCGGAACCGCCGGAAAGAGCGAGGCGGGAGCCATCAATGTTCCAGTAAGCTGCGGCGGCGTTACAGTCTGTCCGGGTGATCTGATTGTGGGTGACCGGAACGGCGTGATCGTGATCCGTCCGGAGGAAGCCGAGGCCGTCATGGAGCGGGCACTCGACAAGCGCACACGGCAGGAGGCAGTGATAAAGAAAATGAGGGAGACCGGGGAAGTGATCCCGAAGATTCCCAGATTATAAACAGCAATGGAGGAGAGAGAAACATGGCACAGAATCTGTCACGCAAAATTTTAGCGGCACATCTGGCAAAGCCGTCGGAAATGATACCGGGCGAGGAAATTTATTTAAAGGTGGACCAGACACTGACACATGATATTAACGCGGTCATGACCTATCTGGCGTTTGAACAGATTGGTCTGGACCGCACACAGGTGGAAACCAGCGTAAGCTATCTGGATCACAATCTCCTGTATCTGGATCACAAGACTCCGGATGACCATATTTATCTGCAGTCTGTGGCGAAAAAGTACGGCGTTTACGTGTCAAGACCCGGAAACGGCATCTGCCATGCGGTCCATGTGGCCCGCTTCGGCGCTCCCGGCAAGCTTTCCATGGGCGGTGACAGCCACACGCCCCACGGCGGATCCATCGGAATGATGTGCATCGGCGTCGGAGGCATGGATATTGCGACGGCCATGACAGGCGTGCCGATGCGCCTTAAAATGCCGCAGATCATCAAGGTGAACCTGACCGGAAAGCTGAGGCCGGGCTGCAATGCCAAGGAAGTGATCCTGGAAATGCTCCGCAGGAACACGGTAAAGGGCGGTTTCGGAAAAATATATGAGTATGTGGGACCGGGCGCGGCGACGTTAGAGGTCTCCGACCGCGTGACCATCACCAATATGGGCGCAGAGCTGGGGGCGACCACCTCCATTTTCCCGGCGGACGAGATGGTAAGAAAGTTTATGAAGGCCGAGGGAAGAGAGGATCAGTTTGTGGAGCTGGGACCCGACGAGGGCTGTACCTACGACGGTGAGATCGAGATCAATTTGAGTGAGCTGGAACCGCTCATCGCATGTCCCCACCAGCCGGATAATGTGACGACGATCCGCGAGGTGGAGAAGAAAAAGGTCCAGCAGGTGCTGATCGGCGGCTGTACCAACGGAAGCTACAAGGATATCGCGAAGGCGGCAATGGTTCTGAAGGGGTGTCATGTCCATGAAGATGTGAGCTGTACCTGCGCAATCTCCTCGAAGCAGATCTATAAACAGCTTTTGCGGGATGGGTATATTGAGATGCTGATCGACGCCGGCGTTCGCCTGCTGGAGCTGGCATGCGGTCCGTGCTGTGCCATCGGCCAGTCGCCTGCCACAGACGGCGTGGCGGTCCGCACCACAAACCGGAACTTTAAGGGAAGAGCCGGGAATCCGACCGCGAAGGTTTATCTGGTAAGCCCGGAGAGCGCAGCGGCATGTGCGGTCACCGGCACGTTCTCCACCGCGGAAGAAGTGATGGGAGATGAAGTGAGGGAGCTGGAGGCGATCGAAGAGCCGGATTTCTACCCGATCGACGATTCGCAGCTGATCAGACCGCTGCCGCCAGAGGAGGCAAAGAAAGTCGAGATCGTCCGCGGCCCCAATATCGCACCGCTTCCCGTGCCGGATGCGCCCGGACAGCATCTGGAGTGTAAAGTCAGCTTAAAGACCGTGGACAATATCACCACAGACGATATCACACCTGCAAGCGCGGAGTTTTCCAGCATGCGCTCCAACATTCCTTTCATGAGCCAGTATTGCTATCACCGCTACGATCCGACCTTTGCGGCGAGGGCAAAGGAGCTGGGAAAGAGCATTATCATCGGAGGTGACAACTACGGACAGGGCTCCTCGAGAGAGCATGCGGCCATCAACCCGATGTATCTGGGGGTGAAGGCCGTGATTGCGAAGAGCATGGCCCGCATCCATAAAGGAAATCTGGTGAATCACGGAATTATCCCGATGATTTTTGAAGATCCGGCAGATTATGACAGAATTGACCAGATGGATGATCTGGAGATCGAGAATCTCAGGGATCAGATGGCGGAGAGGGAGGTCACAGTAACGGATCGGACAAAGGGATTTTCCTTCCGGGCCAGACTGGAGCTTTCCGATGATGAACTGGAAGTGATCCTCTGCGGAGGTCAGCTCCGGTACCTGAAAAATGAGCTGAGACAGATGGGTGTGATCGAATAGGGAATGAAAATGACAGGCAGGTGAAAAATATGGTGAAACTGACCGGACACGGCGTTATTTTAAACGACCGGTATGAAATCTCGGCCTGCGCACCCGACGGGCAGGCTGCTTTAGAGGGACGAACCCGCACGATGGCGTACGGGATCCTGAAAGCACACAATCAGACAGACGATATGGAAAATCTACAGCTGAAATTCGATGCGCTGGTATCGCCGGACAACAATTACGTCAGCATTCTGCAGACTGCGAGAGCCAGCGGAATCGAAAAATTCCCGGTTCCGTATGTACTGTCCAACTGCCATCATACTCTCTGTGCGGCAGGCGGGACCATCAATGAGGACGATCATGTTTTCGGTCTCGGAAACGCAAGAAAATACGGCGGGATCTTCGTTCCGCCGTACCGGGCGGTCCTGCACCAGTACATGAGGGAGATGATGGCAGGCTGCGGCCGGATGATCCTGGGGTCTGACAGCCATACGCGATACGGCGCATTGGGCACCATGGGAATCGGTGAGGGAGGAGGAGAGGTGGCAAAGCAGCTCCTCGGACGTCCCTACGGGATCCGATACCCGCAGGTCCTGGCTGTGAAACTGACCGGAAGTCCGAGACCGGGAGTCGGCCCTCAGGACGTGGCACTGGCTCTGATTGCGGCCACATTCAAAAATAATTTTAATAAGAATAAAGTGCTGGAATTTGTCGGTGACGGCATTGGAAATCTCAGCATGGAGTACCGGATGGGAATCGACGTCATGACCACGGAGAGCGCAGCGCTTTCCAGCATCTGGTGCACCGATGAAAAGACAGAACAGTATCTTACAGAGCACGGGCGTCCGGAGGCGTACCGGAAGATGCGTCCGGAGAACGGTGCTTACTATGACGGTCTGATCGAGATCGACCTCTCTGACGTGGAGTGTATG
>JALEWG010000232.1 GCA_022788065.1 Lachnospiraceae bacterium
GAAAAAGTACGCATTTTACGGAAAGGATAAAACTAATATAGAAAAAGAAAGTACGAAAAAAGCCTTATTTTATGCGGTTTCCAGAAGAAAACCAAGTAAAATAAGGCTGAAATAAAAAATGCATCTGATAGGAATCGAACCTACGCACGCGGCTCCGGAGGCCACTGCTCTATCCACTGAGCTACAGATGCATCTCTCATATAATACAACATTTTATTTAAAGTTGCAAGTGCTTATTTTCCGCTTTTTGAATTTTCTTGCTTTTTGAATTTCACTCTGGTACAATGTCCACGAAAGCAGTAATATGTTGTGGAAAGCTGGCAATGCTCCGGCTTTTGATGTGGATAAACTCCGGCGCGGAGAAGGAGACAAGAGAAAATGAACGTTTCAGATTTTTATTTTGATTTGCCGCAGGAGCTGATCGCCCAGGATCCTCTTGAGGACCGGGCGGCCTCCAGGCTTTTGGTATTAGACAAAGAAACCGGTGAGATTAAACACAGGCATTTTCGCGATATCCTGAAATTCCTGCATGAGGGCGACTGTCTGGTGATCAACGATACCAAGGTGATTCCGGCCCGCCTGATCGGAAATAAGGTAGGAACTGACGCGAAGATCGAGGTTCTTCTTTTAAAAAGGAAATCCGACAATGTATGGGAAACGCTGGTAAAGCCGGGAAAGAAGATGAAAGAGGGGGCGGAGGTCTCCTTTGGAGACGGTCTGTTAAAAGGAAAAGTCATCGGCGTGGTCGATGAGGGAAACCGTCTGATCCAGTTTGAGTATGACGGAATTTTTGAAGAGATTCTGGATCAGTTGGGACAGATGCCTCTGCCGCCCTATATTACGCACCAGTTAAAGGATAAGAACCGCTATCAGACGGTTTACGCGAAGCATGAGGGCTCCGCGGCAGCACCGACGGCAGGCCTCCATTTTACGAATGAGCTGTTAAAAGAAATTGAGGATATGGGAGTGAAAATTGCCCATGTGACGCTGCATGTGGGACTCGGAACGTTCCGTCCGGTCAAGGTGGAGACCATCGAGGATCACCATATGCATTCGGAGTTCTATGTGGTGGAGGAAGAGGAAGCCAGAAAGGTGAACGAGACGAAAAAGAACGGCGGCCGTGTCATCTGTGTGGGAACCACCAGCTGCCGGACACTGGAATCTGCCACCGGTGAAGATGGGATCCTCAAAGCGGGAAGCGGCTGGACCGAGATCTTTATCTATCCGGGTTATCAGTTTAAGATCCTGGATTGCCTGATCACCAACTTCCATCTTCCGGAGTCAACGCTTGTCATGCTGGTTTCCGCACTGGCAGGGAGAGAACATGTCCTGAACGCGTATCAGGAGGCAATTAAGGAGCGTTACCGCTTCTTCAGCTTCGGAGATGCCATGTTCATTACGGGAGATATGACAGAGGCAGAACAGAACTGATACGCATAATGACCGGGAAATAACCGGAGGGGGAAAGGAACAAAGCAGTGGAAGAGGCAATTCGATTAAATAAATATCTGGGTGACGCCGGCGTCTGCTCCAGACGGGAGGCGGACAGGCTGATCGAGGAAGGCAAGGTTCTGGTGGATGGGGTCGTTGCCGTCATGGGAACGAAGGTCCTTCCGGGGCAGAAGGTGGAATGCTGCGGGAAAATAGTCGGGGAAAAGGAAAAACCGGTATTCCTTGTAGTTAATAAGCCGAGAGGGATCGTATGTACGACTTCTGACAAAGATCAGGCGGAAAATATTGTGGAATTTCTGAACTATCCGAAGCGTATCTATCCGGTGGGCCGTCTGGACAAGGATTCAGAAGGTCTGCTTCTCATGACGAATGAGGGCGATATTGTAAACAAAATTCTCCGCGGCGGAAATGACCATGAAAAAGAATACGCGGTTGCCGTGAACCGGCCGGTGACAGAAGAGTTTCTTGAGAAGATGAGGAAAGGCGTCTGGATCGAGGATCTGGAAGTGACGACGAAACCGTGCCGCGCCTGGCAGACCGGAAGCCACACGTTCCACATTGTTCTGACTCAGGGGTTAAACCGCCAGATCCGCCGAATGTGCCGCGCACTCGATTATCATGTAATGAATTTGAAGCGTGTTCGCATTATGAACATCAAACTGGGAAACCTGAAAAGAGGAGAGTACCGGGAGTTGACAGCGGAAGAGTTGGATGGTCTGAAAAAGCTCCTGTGCGGTTCCACGAATCTTCCCATGAGTGAGGTCGTAAAGCTTCGGGAGGCAGAGAAGGATCGGAAGCCGGAGAGAAAGCAGAAACCGGATGGGAGAGCACAAAAGCCCGGGGCAGACCGAAAGACGGAGCGCCCGGAAGCTTTTAAGGAAGGACACCGGATCTTCCGGACAGCCCCCAAACGGTATCCGGAGCCGGCCGGACGTGTGAAAGCGGAGGCAGATTCGCACAAAGAGTAAGGAGCGGAAAAATGGACCAGAAATTAACGAGAATGAAAGAGCTTTCAGCAGTGCTTTCTGAGGCGGCAAAGGCGTACTACCAGGAAAGCCGGGAGATCATGAGCAATCTGGAGTATGACCGGCTGTATGATGAGCTCCTTAAGCTGGAAGAAGAAACCGGAACGGTTTTTGCGGGAAGTCCGACTCAGAAGGTGGGTTACGAGGTTTTAAGTGAGCTTCCGAAGGAGCGCCATGAAAGACCCATGCTGTCTTTAAACAAAACGAAGAGCCCGGAGGAACTTCGGGAATGGCTCGGAAAGCAGAAAGGCCTGCTTTCATGGAAAATGGATGGCCTGACGGTGGTTCTTACCTATGAGGAAGGAAAACTTTCCAAGGCCGTAACAAGAGGAAACGGTGAGATTGGAGAGGTGATTACTCCGAACGCCAAAACGTTCGTGAATCTGCCCACAGCGATTCCCTGGAAAGGAAAACTGGTCCTGCGCGGGGAAGCCATTATCACGTACCGTGATTTTGAGAAGCTTAACGAAGCCATCCCGGAGGCAGATGCGAAATACAAAAACCCGAGAAATCTGTGCAGCGGGTCCGTGAGACAGTTAAACAGCCGGATCACGGCAGAGCGGAATGTCCGGTTTATTGCGTTCTCTCTTGTCCAGGCTGACGGTATGGATTTTAAAAATTCCAGGAAAGAGCAGTTTTTATGGCTTCGAAAACTTGGCTTTGAAACTGTGGAATTTACTGAGGTGACAGAGGACACGATCCTCGATGCCATCGCGGAGTTTGCGCATAGAATTGAACACTTTGAGATCCCGTCCGACGGGCTGGTTCTCTCGTATGACGATCTTGCTTACGGCGCTTCCCTTGGACGCACAGCGAAATTTCCTAGGGATTCCATTGCGTTCAAATGGGCCGATGAGCAGCAGGAGACGACCTTATCTTATATTGAATGGAGCGCATCGAGAACCGGACTGATCAATCCGGTGGCGGTGTTTGAACCGGTGGAACTGGAGGGAACGACTGTAAGCCGTGCCAGCGTCCACAATATCAGTATCATGGAGGGGCTGGAGCTTGGTGAAGGCGACCGGATCACCGTATATAAGGCGAACATGATCATACCGCAGATCGCCGAGAATCTGACGAGAAGCGGTGTGAGAAATATACCTGAAACGTGCCCGGTCTGCGGCGGTAAGACAGAGATCCGGAAGATCAATGACGTAAAATCGCTGTACTGCACAAACCCGGACTGTCAGGCAAAAAAGATCAAGGGATTCGCGCTGTTTGTGAGCCGTGATGCCCTGAATATCGACGGGCTTTCCGAGATGACGCTGGAGAAATTTATCGCTGCCGGTTTTATCCACGAATTTGACGATATGTTCCACCTGGACCGCCATAAGGACGCGATCGTATCCATGGAGGGATTCGGGGAAAAGTCCTATGAGAATCTGATCCGCGCGGCCCAAACTGCGTCTCACACCACGCTGCCGAGACTGATCTACGGCCTTGGAATCACGGGGATCGGGCTCGCAAACGCGAAGATGATCTGCCGCCACTTCTCCTATGATCTGGACGCCATGCGAAAGGCCGGAGCAGAGGAACTGTGCGCCATTGACGGAATCGGAGCCGTACTGGCGGACGCGTGGGTGAAATATTTTAAGGAAGAAAAGAACAATCATGTCCTGGATCATCTGCTCTCTGATCTGACCTTTGAACATGAGGAGACCGGAAACGAGGATCGGACACTGGAGGGTAAGATATTTGTAATCACAGGTTCCGTGGAACGTTTCGCAAACCGCAAGGAACTTCAGGCCCTGATCGAGTCGAAAGGCGGAAAGGCCACAGGCTCTGTGACGGCGAAAACCAGTTACCTGATCAACAATGACATAACATCAAACTCATCAAAGAACAAGAAGGCCAAGGAACTGGGGGTCCCGATTATTTCCGAGACCGACTTCCTTAAGCTGATAGGGGAGGAATAAGAATGCCGATTAAAATACAGAATGATCTGCCTGCAAGAGCCATTCTGGAGGGAGAAAATGTCTTCATTATGGACGAGTCCCGTGCCCAGAGCCAGGATATCCGTCCGCTGGAGATTCTGATCCTGAATCTGATGCCCATTAAGGAGGATACGGAGACACAGCTTCTGCGTGCGCTTTCCAACACTCCTCTGCAGGTGGAATGTACGTTTATGACCATGTCCACCCATGTGTCCACTCATACATCGGTGACGCATCTGAATAAATTCTATGTTACGTTTGATAAAATAAAAAAGCACCGGTTCGACGGCATGATCATCACCGGAGCGCCTGTGGAAAACATGGAATTTGAAGGAGTGAATTACTGGGATGAGCTCACGGAAATTATGGACTGGAGCAGGACCCACGTGACGTCGACGCTCCATCTGTGCTGGGGTGCCCAGGCCGGGCTCTACTATCACTACGGAATTAGAAAGCACGCGATGAAGGAAAAACTGTCCGGAATCTATGTTCACAGGACGCTGGACCGGAAAGTGCCGCTTTTACGTGGCTTTGATGATTATTTCAACTGCCCTCATTCCCGCTACACGGAGGTGAGGGAAGAAGAAATCCTTGAACATCCGGAGCTTAGAGTGATCGCAAAGTCCGAAAAGGCCGGAGTTTTTCTCGTGATCAACGAGGACGGAAGCCAGATCTTCATGCAGGGCCACCCGGAATATGACAGGATGACGTTAAATAATGAGTACCACCGGGATCTGAACCGGGGGTTGAACCCGTCGTTGCCGTACAATTATTATGAGCACGACGACCCGTTCTCCAAACCTCCGCTTGTCTGGAGAAATGTGGCCAATACGCTGTACACCAACTGG
>JALEWG010000234.1 GCA_022788065.1 Lachnospiraceae bacterium
TTTACGGAAGCCCAGCCGGTCTTCATCGGGCTGCCGCCTGCAATACCTGCCGCTGCGAAGGCTGCCAGAGCAACCGGCGGAGTCAGGTTTGCGAACATTGCAAAGTAGAAACAGAACATATGGGCAACCAGAGCCGGAATACCAAGCTGTACCAGAGCCGGCGCCGCGATGGTGGAAGTAATGATATAGGATGGGATGCTCGGAAGACCCATGCCCAGGATCATACAGGTTACCATTGTGAATACGAGTGTAAACATTAAGCTCTTGCCGCCGATGCTGATGATAGTGTTGGCCATGTTAAGAGCAAAGCCGGTGATGGAGCAGGAGCCGACGATGATACCTACACAGGCGCAGGCGATCGCAACGGATACGGTGGACTTTGCAGCCGCAACCATGGCATCCAGAATATCCTGGAAGCTCATGCGGGTGTTTTTCCTGCACTGTGCCACGATGATCGTAAACACAATCGTGTAGAAAGCCGCCATGATAACGGTCTTTCCGGAGAAGAACAGCATGTATACCAGGAAGATGATCGGCAGTGCCAGATGTCCGTACTCTTTCATGACATTCGACATCTTCGGCAGCTGATCCTTCGGGGTTCCCTGCATGCCAAGCTTCTCAGCCCTCATCTGAATCTGGAACAGAATACCCATGTAATAGATCAGGGCCGGGATCGCTGCGGAGATCAGAAGCTCATTGTACTTCATTCCAAGAGTATCTGCCATGATGAACGCCGCGGCGCCCATTACCGGAGGCATCAGCTGTCCGCCGACAGAACCTGTGGCAACAACGGCTCCGGAGAACTCATCGTCGTAACCGGATTTCTTCATAAGCGGAATTGTGAAGGAACCGGTCGTTACAACTACGGCCACTGCCGCGCCGTTGATCATGCCCAGAAGGCCGGAAGCAACGACTGCAACCTTCGCCGGGCCGCCCTTGGTGCCGCCCGCGATGGCGTTGGCGAAATCGTTAAAAAACTGGCCCATGCCGCACTTGTTCATGATCTCACCAAATGCGATGAACAGGAAGATGTACGTCGAGGCCACGTTGACCGACGACCCGTAAATTCCTTCCGTATTCGCAAAGAAATGGCTCATAAGCTTCTGCCAGCTGTATCCTCTGTGAAGGAAAATACCCGGGATATCAATGGGGATCAGGCCCTGCTTGGTTCCCATCAGGCTGTAGCAGATAAAAATGATCGCAATGATCGGGAGCGCCATACCGCAGACACGGCGGGTCGCTTCCAGAACGATCAGTGTTAAGATCGTGCCGATAATAACGTCCATGGTGTTGGGGCGTCCGGCCCGGTTGATGATATTGACATAATCAAGCCACATGTAAAGCGGAACCGCCGCGGACAGTGCAATCATCACGTAATCGTACCATGCGATCACCTTGCGGCTGGCTTTCTTCGTTGCCGGATACAGCATGAAGGCCAGAATCAGGATCATGCCAACATGGATAGAACGGTGTTTCAGTGTCTCCGGCATATAGAGACCGGAGGCGTAGATCAGATGGTACAGGGTCACGATAATGGCAAAGATGCGATAGGCATTTTTTAATACCGGTGACCCGAATTTTCTCGTTTTACTCTCTTTATCAAACTGTTCGAGGAGTTTTTCTTTCTCTTCCTCCGTCATCTCTGTGCCGGGTGAGCTGAGGACGGGTTCACTGATCTTTCCCTTTTCGCTCATATACTTCCTCCTTACTTTTTAAAACCGCTGCGGACATACAGTGTCATTTTTTTGTGGTGCGGCAGATCCGTGCCCTGAAGAAGCAGTTCTCCGTTGACCTTGATATTTTTCAGGGCTGTCTGTGAATTGATCCAGTGGAAATCCGGAAATTCACTTTCAATATCTTCCATGTAGATCAACCCGTCTGCATACCGGTAGGTACAGTCCATTTCCGCCGGGATCCCGGCCCCGAAGCCGGCTACCGCGATGGAATGGAGGATAAAACTGTTATCTTCCCGGATCTCATAATACTCATACCACGGGATATGTTCAAATGAATGCTCCCACTGGAACGAGAGTTCATCGCCCGTTTTTACTGACATTCTGGCGTAAACCTCTCCTGTCTCCGCGTTCTCCACAACCAGAATTTTTTTCTGCTGCCATGCGAACATGGCAGCAGACAGGGAGATAACTATGATCAGGCCCAGGGGAAACCAGACCTTTCTCGTGAATTTAGTTTTGAGGAGTCTCATAACCGTGATCCTTCCACCACCTGGCGGCGCCGTCGTGCAGCGGGATCTTTACGTCATCAACACCGAACGTGATATCGATGTTCTTGTCTGCAGTGTTATGAGATGCCTTGATTGTGGAGATTCCTTCATCGGCAAAGATCACATCCAGCATGTCGTATACCATGTCGTCGGACAGATCCTTGTTCACCAGCATGACATTGTAAACGAATACGCTCTCCACATCTTCTTTGTTGTTATATGTATCTGCCGGGATCACACTTGCCGCGAAGAACGGATACTTTTCAATCAGATTGTCTCTGCCTTCTCCGTCGATCGGAACCACCACCATGTCGTAGCTGTATGCAAGCTCGGAAACAGTCGCGTTCGGAAGACCGGAAGTAACGAATGCCGCATCGCACTGACCGTTCTTCATCTGGTCGATCGCCTCGCCGTAGGACAGGTAGTCAACCTGGCTGTCCTCATAGGTCATGCCGTATGCTTCATAAATCATTCTCGCATTTAACTCGACGCCGGAGTTCGGTGCGCCTACGCCGACTCTCTTGCCTTTTAAATCTTCCACGCTCTTGATACCGGTATTTTCAAGTGTTACAAGCTGTACATAGTTGGGCCACAGTCTCATGAGAGCTCTTAAATCCGGCTCCGCTTTTTCAAATGCGCCGAAGCCTTCGTATGCCTGCATCACAGAGTCCTGCATGGAGATCGCGATTTCCGCCTCGCCGTTTAAGATCAGGTTGATGTTCTCAACAGAAGCACCTGTCGCCTGTGCGGAGGTCTTATATCCCGCGTTTCCAAGCGCTGTCGCAAAAGCTCCGCCGATCGGATAATAGATGCCGCTGGTAGGACCGGTCGCTACGGTAACGAACTCTTTTGCACGGTCGATCTCAACTTTCGCGCCGGAAGCCTCTCCCTCTTTGGAGGCCTCAGCCTGAGACCCTGCCGCCGTTGTCGCCGCTGCTGTGGTGGCTGCTGCCGTTGTACTCTTGGATCCGCCTGAGCTGCATGCTGACAGAGCTGCTGCAACCATTGTCACGGAAAGAACTGCTGCTGTGATTTTCTTCAAATTTCTCATACCAATACCTCTCCTTCTTATTCAATTTGTTTGTTTTCAGGCTGCCTTTGTCGTGTACATCGCACAAATATTTCAGAAATATTTTATTTTTTATATAGTAATTTTATCGGTTTTGCACAATCTCTTCAATATCTCTCGTTTTAACTGCACAAAATGGCGCGTGAACCGCAATTTCCGGCGCATGAAATGCATGCGATTGACAGAACTCTTCCAAACCTTTATACTAAATGCAGATAGCAGGGATTGGAGGCATCATTCCTATGAACAGAAAAACCGTTGTGCTCAATGCAGCCAAAATGAATTTTGACGGAAAGCTGGATTTTTCCGTGCTCTCCGACGATGTGACCGTGTATGACGACACCACAGCCGACGAGCTGCTCCCGAGGATTCAGGGAGCCTCTGTTGTGGTTACGAAAGAAATGCCCGTAAACGGCGATCTGATCCGCCGGTTTCCGGATTCTGTATGCCTGATCTGTGAGGCGGGAACCGGATATAACAATCTGGATCTGGAGGCCGCGCGCGAAAAGGGCATCGTCGTATGCAATATCCCGGCCTACAGTTCCGAACGTGTGGCCCACACGGCAATCATGATGATCTTAAATCTCAGTTCTTCCATGCAGATCCAGATGAAAATGCTGGCAGATGGAAACCATGATAATTTTACGAAAAATCTTCAGGTTCCCCATGTGGAAGTGAATGGAAAGACACTTGGAATCATCGGCGCCGGTAATATCGGCCGCGCTGTGATCCGGGTCGCGCAGGCTCTCGACATGGACATCCTCGTTTATACGAGAACTCCGCGAAAAGATGAAGACGGGATCCGCTATGTGGATCTCCCGACACTCTTAAAGGACAGCGACTATGTATCCCTGCACTGCCCTCTGACGCCTGCCACAAGACATCTCATCAATAAAGAAACTCTTTCCATGATGAAGCCGACGGCTTTCCTGATCAATACGTCCCGCGGCGCTCTCGTCGACGAGCCGGCCCTGATCGAGGCATTAAAGAACGGTGTGATCGCAGGCGCCGGACTGGATGTCCAGGAAACAGAACCCCCGGCCGCCGACAATCCGCTCTACACCATGGACAACGTGATCCTGACCCCGCATATGGGCTGGAAAGGTCTGGAAACGCGAAAACGCCTGGTTTCCATTCTGGCCGGAAATGTACACGCGTTTTTTGACGGCAATCCGGTGAACGTTGTCTCCTGACCCGGTGAGCATCACCGGCAAGATGTGACTGAACCGCGGCAGCCGCCGCGTCAGAGCGGGACATGCTCTTTACCATGAACCCGCGATATAAAATATGGCTGCGCAAGGCAGCCACACTACAAGGAGGTATTCCATGATTTGTATCAAAAACGGTACTCTTCACACCGCGGTATCAAGAGAACCCATCACTGCGGACATTCTGATTGAAAACGGCAAGATCGTAAAAATCGGAATCGGACTCTGCGCAGACGGTGCTGAGGTGATCGACGCATCCGGCCTTAATGTTTATCCGGGATTCGTAGAAGCACACTGCCATATCGGCCTCGACGGATACGGCATCGGCTACGAAGGCCATGACTATAACGAAATGAATGACCCGGTAACTCCGCAGCTTCATGCGGTAGACGGCATCAACCCGTTCGATCCGTGTCTTGAAATGGCGGCAAAAGCCGGTGTTACCTGCTTTGCAACCGGCCCAGGCAGCTCCAACGTTCTCGGCGGTACCTTCGTTGCGATCAAACCGGTCGGCACCTGTGTGGATGACATGATCGTGAAGGATCCTATCGCCATGAAGTGTGCGTTCGGCGAGAATCCGAAGCGCTGCTACCAGAAGCAGGGAATCTCCAGCCGTATGACAACGGCCGCAAATCTCCGCAACGCCTTAAAGAAAGCACAGCTTTACAAGGCAAAAGTTGAGGCTGCCGGCGATGATGTCTCCAAGCTTCCGGCATTTGAAGAGAAATCCGACGCGCTGATTCCGGTTCTCAACAAGGAGATTCCGTTAAAGGCCCATGCCCATCAGGCAAACGATCTTCTGACAGCTCTTCGCATCGCGAAAGAATTTGACGTCAACATCACCCTTGAGCACGTAACCGAGGGCCATATGATCGTAAAGGAGCTGGCAAAAGCGAACGTTCCGCTGGCAGTCGGCCCGACATTCGGCCACGCCTCCAAGTTCGAGCTCCAGAATAAGACATGGGAAACTCCGGGCATTCTTGCCAAGGCAGGCTGCCACGTTTCCATCATCACAGATGCCCCGGTAACTCCGCTCCACTATCTGCCGTTATGCGCAGGCCTTGCGATGAAGGCAGGCATGGACGAGTATGACGCCCTTCGCGCCATCACCATCAATCCGGCAGAACACATCGGTGTTGCCGACAGAGTCGGTTCCCTGGAAGAGGGCAAAGATGCCGATATCGTGATCATGGACGGCACCCCGTTCACAGTGGAAGGTGTTGTAAAACACGTTCTTATCAACGGTGCGGAGATCTAGTTTTTCAGATCAAATGGAAAAAGCTGCAGCTTCCACGATATTAAAATCGTGGAGCGGCAGCTTTTTTGTATCTATTTCAGGTACTCATTTTTAAGCTGTACCGACGCCTCCAAAGCGGCAATGCACATCTGTCTCTGCGGTTCTGCAAAGTCCTCCATCCACTCGTCGGTCTTGCGGTTTGCATGAACTGCACAGATACATCCGGTCAGGACGTCGAAGAGGCTTCCCAGCGTCATGATCGTCTCAGACTCCATCTCCATGTTCAGGATACGGAGATTTTCATATTTTTTGATCAGATCCTTCTCATGAAACACACGCCCCACAGCCGGTCTTCCCTGTCCTGCAAAGAAGGATCCGATGGAGGCGGAAATGCCTTTCCAGCACTTCAGTCCGAGACGTCTGCATGCATCTTCCAGACAGCGAACGACTTCGAAGGAAGCGACAGCCGGATATTCCGGCGGAGCGTAAAACTGGCTCGCTCCTCCCATCCGCATGGCAGCCGTATTGATCACCATATCACCGCAGCGGATCTCCGATTTCATAACACCGGTACCTCCGATGCGGATCAGAGCTCTTGCGCCAAGTTCGATCAGCTCAACCACGGCGATCTCCGTGGACGGCGCACCGATTCCGGTCGAACACACACTGACGGGAACGCCTTTATAGGTTCCTGTTCCCACTATATATTCCCGGTTTCGGGCCACGATCTCAAAGTTATCACACAGATCCTTAAACATTTCCACTCTGCCCGGATCTCCCGGCAGCAGCACGATATCGGCGACATCGCCCTTGCCGCACATCAGGTGCGGCACTTTTCCGCCAAAGCTCGGATTTTCAGCAGATACGGTATTCATATATTTCCTCTCTTTCCTATGCCTTTATAATCCGGCTCTGCCGGCTTTGAGGCGTTTCTTTCTTGTGCGGATCCCCATGATCCACATACTGATGATCGTCAGCAGGTACGGCGCCATGGACGCAAACTGGGACGGCAGGCGATAAGACTGAGCCACATTGCCGACCGCCATGGCAGAACCGAAGATCATGGAGAAGATCATCGTCAGAATCGGATTTCCGACGCCCATGTTCTGTGCCGCGATCGCGATGAATCCCCGGCCGGCCGCCATATCTGTTGTAAAGTACGGCAGGTATCCCATGGACAGGTACATACCGCCAAAGGATGCCAGAATGCCGGAAAGGAGCAGTGCAATAAATTTTGTCTTGCGGACATTAACGCCCACAGACGCCGCTGCATCCGGGTTCTTTCCGACTGCCTGGATCCGGATCCCGAGGCTCGTCTTATTAATCAGGAACCATACAAAAACAACGGAAATAAATGCGATGTACACCATCAGGTTGTGACCGGAAACCAGACCTCCCAGCACAGGGATGTTTTCAATCACCGGGATGTGCACGATTGGAAATTTTAAGGACACAAGATTGGATGTATTCTGTTTCATACCGGTCAGAAGGTATACCAGATACAGTGTTCCGCCGTTGGCCAGCGTATTTAAGGCCAGACCGGACAAAAGTGGTCTCGCGTCCAGATAAAGCACAAAATAAGCGAAGATCGCCGCGATAAAAATACCTCCGGCCATACCGCACAGAACTCCGACAAGAAGGCTGTGGGAATACGCGCTGCCGAGAACACCGCCAAGGGCTGCACAGAGCATCATGCCTTCATAGGCAACGCAGAGAACGTTCGCCTTTGCGCCGATCACGGCTGCCATTCCAACCAGAATCAGCGGAGTACTCATTCTGAGTATGGAGCTTATAAATTCCATGATAAAAGTGTAATTCAGCATTATTTCACACCTCCCTGGGCTTCCATTTCACGTTTGGTGCTGCGAACAATGGTCCTGTGCTCCCAGTTGGCAAGGAATCTCTCGGCTGCAACCAGGATAATAATAACCGCCTGAATAATATTGATGATTTCCGGCGGAATGCTGGATGTAAAATTCAGCGCATCCGCAGAGGTTCGGATATATGCGAGGAACAACGCCGCAAGCGGCATATACTGCGGCTTATTGTGGCAGAGCACCGCCAGCATAACGCCGTCCCAGC
Organism: Lachnospiraceae bacterium; assembly: GCA_022788065.1. GTDB lineage: Bacteria > Bacillota > Clostridia > Lachnospirales > Lachnospiraceae > SUG393. The sequence continues at coordinate 7,821 of JALEWG010000234.1, forward strand.
CGTGGTTTGTCAGGCCGCCGTACATAAAACGCTGATAGTTGCCAAGCGTTTCCACGGTTCCGCCGATGCCCGCCAGACATCCGGCAAACAGGGAGATACCGATAATCGTTTTTCCTACCGGCATGCCGGAATAGACAGCGAATTTCGGGTTCTCACCGATGGTTCTCGCACTGATGCCGAATTTCGTATGATACAAAAGCAGATATCCCAGTATGACTGCAATCATTCCCAGTATCAGACCGATATGGATTCTGGAATTGCCAAACAGTACCGGAAGCACTGTGGACTCCGCAAAGCGGTAAGACGCCTCGAATCCGGCTGCCGGGTCGCGGAGCGGATTTAAAATAATGTAGAGTCCCAGGTACAGAGCCACATAGTTGATCATCAGGGATGCCACGATCGTCACAACATCATAGCGGACATGCAGCATACCCGGAATTCCCATGATAATAGATCCGGCTGCCGCACCTGCCAGGATACAGAGCGGAATATGGATCACGGACGGAATTCCCGGGATAATCGCAACTGCTGTCGAAGCCACGGCGCCTGCAAAGAAAGCGCCTTCCGCCGCGATGTTGATCTGACCTGCGGAGTTCACGAGACAGATCGCCGTTCCTGTAAACAGAAGAGGAATCAGCTTTGACACGATCGTCGTAAGTCTGCTGGTATTCTTTAAAGGTCCGACGAGCAGCGTGATGAAATCCCGGACCGGAGTGTCGCTGACTGTCGCGATCAGAAGAAACGCGATCGCCAGTGAGATTAAAATTGCCATGGCTGTGCGAAGGATGGAAAACTCCATCTCAATCTGCCTGGTCTTACTTACCGACTTCATTTTACTCAAAGATAACACCTCCTGTTTCCTCTTTGCTCTGTTTCTTAAGTCCAAGCATATATTCGCCCAGCGTCTGTTCATTGATCTTCTTTGCATCCGGGAAATATGCCACGATCTCACCCTCGTACATGACAAATATGCTGTCGCTTACGGAAAGGAGCTCAGTCAGATCCGCAGAAAATAAAAGGATCGCCGTTTTGTTCTTATCCCGCAGCTCCACCATTTTTTTGCGGATCATCTCAGCGGCGCCTACATCGATGCCTCGTGTCGGATGACAGGATAAGAGGAATTTTGGATCAGAAGTAAATTCTCTTGCCGCAACGACCTTCTGGATATTTCCTCCGGAAAGCGTTTTTACAGGCGCGTCCGGGCCCTCACATTTTACGAGAAATTCCGTGATGTGCTCCTGGCTTTCTTCCCTGATCTTCTTCCAGTTTAAAAGCCCTCTTTTTGTATATTCTTTTTTATAATAACGGTCTGCCACAATATTTTCCTGGATACTCTGATTTCTGGAGGCCCCATAGATCATTCGATCCTGATGCACCAGAGACACTCCCATTTCCCGGATATCCCGGATCGATTTCGCATCTTTAATGGAAACCCCGTTCACACAGACGTCTCCTGTCTGCACAGGAAGCAGTCCTGCGATCACATCGGCCAGTTCCGCCTGTCCGTTTCCTTCCACACCGGCCACTCCCAGGATCTCCCCGCTCCTGACGTCAAAAGAAATATCGGAAAATGCCTTTCTTCCCTGCATATCCTCATAGCTTAAATCTCTTACCTTCAGAACAACGTTTTCCGGTTTTGCCTCTTCCTTTTCAATATCAAGCATCACGTCCCGGCCAACCATCATTCTGGAAATATCTGCCTCAGTGACATCCTTTATGTCAGCGGTCCCTACCGATTTGCCCATTCTGAGAACGGTAATGCGGTCGCAGATCTCCCGCACCTCGTTTAATTTGTGGGAAATAAATACGATGGAGAAGCCCTGATCTCTTAAATTCTTCAGCTGAACAAACAGTTCCCTGATCTCCTGCGGAGTCAGAACCGCCGTGGGCTCGTCCAGGAGCAGAAGCTTTGCCCCCCTTAAGAGGATCTTCAGAATTTCAACTCTCTGTTTATAGCCGACAGACAGCTTTCCGACGATCGCATCCGGATCTACTTCCAGGTTATATTTTTTTGATACCTCCAGAGCCTGTCTGCGGGCTTCATTTCTGTCATAGAAAATCCCTTTTGTCGGCTCTTTTCCCAGAGCCATATTGTCAGCAACCGACAGCTCATCTACCAGCATGAAATGCTGGTGAACCATACCGATCCCGTAATCCAGCGCATCTAACGGACTGGTGATCTTATGCTCCTGTCCGGCGATCAGGATGCGTCCGCCCTCCGGATTCTCCTGTCCAAACAGCACTTTCATCAGTGTTGTTTTACCGGCTCCGTTCTCCCCTACAAGACCATGGATCTCGCCTTTACGGACACAGAAATTCACATTACTATTGGCGACAAAACCATTCTCATAAATCTTGGTAATATTTTCCATGGTAAGCATGTCATCGCCGATTTTAATATCTTCAAACAGCTTCTGCTTTTCTGTCATCTCAATCCTTTCCCCGCTTTCCTCCAAACATACCAATCACAAAAGGGGTGCCTCCGGCACCCCTTCTGATTCGCTTATTACTGCGGCGCTGCGAGAGCTTTCAGAGCATCGATCTCTTCTGTGGAAGCACCGTATGCTGTGCTGACCTCAATTTTTCCAGCAATCATCTCTTCAGCGATCTCATTTAATTTTGTACGAATTTCTTCCGGAACTAATGCCTGGTAGTATTCATTATCCGCCAGTGTTACGCCGCCGTCAGCGTAAGGAATCCTGTTGTGCTGACCCCATACAGCTGTGCCGTCGCCTACTGATTCAACGATCGGGTATACCATGTTGTAGTAAGCCTTAATAACAGAGGTAACAATATGCTCTGCAGTCTCCTTGCTTGTTGCGGCGATCTTGACAGCTTCGTCCGCATCTGCGCACATTGCGTAGAAGTTTTTCTCAAGAGCTGCGTCTGCAACAGCCAGGTCACTGTTTGTTACGCCTAAGATCACGTCAGCTCCGCTGTTGTTCTGGGCAAGCGCCATCTCCTTTGTAAGGGCGGAGTCGTTGTGATCGCCGACAAAGGAATATAATACTTCGATGGACGGATCCACATATTTAACACCTTCAATATAGGAAACAAGTGCATCAAGAACAGCTGTGGATTCCATAGCTCCCACAAAACCAACGACCTTGGCATCGTTTGCGTATTCCGCTCCGGAGGTTGTCATCATAGCTGCAAGAGCGCCGGTGAGGAAATATCCCTGATTCTGGAGAACCTGTACAGAGATCACATTGGAGTTCTTTCCATCCGCATAGCTCATTTCTGTATCGAAAATAACAAATTTCTGATTCGGATATTTCGCTGCTGTGTTGCCGAGCGGTTCGATCATTGTGCCAAAGCCAGTCACGATAAGGTCATACTCACCCATTTCAGCCGCCTGCATCAGTGTGCTCTCATATAAGGAAGTATCCATATTACATTCAAATGTAGAAACCTTTCCACCGTATGTATCTGTGTAGTCTTTTAATGCCGCAAATACATCATCGTTGTTTGTTCCTCCGCCAAGGCTTCCTGTCACTACGAACATAATGTTCAGAGCAGATTTTTCTGTCGCCGCAGCTGCTGTCGTCTCTGCCGCTGCATCTTTCTTTTCAGACGCCGCTGTCGTAGCCTCTGCTGTTGTTGCCGCCGCTGTTGTTGCTGCCGCTCCGCCGCCGCAGGCTGTAAGGAGCATGGACGCGGTAAGTGCTGCACATGCAAGTACTATCAGTTTTTTCTTCATCTTTCTCCCTCTCTTTCCCGGCATCTGCCGGATGTATTGTTGCATACGTTCCTCTGTTTTAACGATATTCCGTGTGGCGGAATTTAATTTCGTAAAACAGAATCCATATGGTTACTCTATCATTTTTCAACAAATAAGTCAACATCCCTGCTTCTCTTTCCACCATTTTTTACATTTCTTTATTAAACAAAAATGCCTGAAGCTTTAAGGCTGTCCAGGCATTCTTTTTAATATGGATTATGTATCAATTTTTCAATCGATCAAGATATCTCCTCCGATATCTTGTCCGCACACATTTTCAGTTTCTGAATCAGATTTTCATTAATAGACTTTTCCGATTTCACAGTTGTCGTCGCAAGAGCGGCAATAACTGTTCCGCGATAATCTGTAATCGGACAGGATACTCCCTGAATTCCGATCTGCAGCTCCTCGTCAATGATTGCATAGCCCTGTTTCCGGATATTCTCCAGTTCACTCATCAGTTCATTCATATCCGTTTTCGTATATGGAGTCTCCTTACGCCGGTCCGTGCGATTCAGGATATCGTACGCATATTCCGGATACATGTACGCAGCAAACACACGTCCTGAAGATGTACTGTAAAGAGGCAGTTCGTTTCCGGTCTGAACCATATAAATTGATGCATTGCTGTTTTCAACACAATCCAGATTAATAATCTTCTCGCCATTCATAACGCAGAGAACTACCGGGTTCTGAATTTCTTCCACCAGCTGCCTCATAAACGGCCTAGCCAATGCGATCAGACTGCTTTTTTCCCGCATTCCGGAGCAAATAGAGTAAATTTTGTAACTGAGACCATATTTTTTCGTCTCAGCATTCTGCATGACAAAATGATTGCTTTGAAGGCTCTTCAGTACCCGGTGCGTCGAGCTCGCAGGTATCTCCAGCGCTTCCGACAACTCCGATACAGACATTCCTGTTTCTTCTTTACTTAATATTTCAATTGTTTTTAATACCCGATCCACCAGCTGCATACGTTCTTGCTTCCCTCATCTTCCGTTATAAGTCAACATTTTAAGAACATGTTGGATTATTAATTTATCTTTTTTTCCGAAAAAAGTCAATTCTTTTCCAAGTATAAAGAGGCTGGCGCAAAATGCACCAGCCCCTTTCTCATTAATCCTTCTCTTCAAATACCGGTTCCACCGGCTCACCGTACTCGCCGTCACCGGCCGCTTCCCCATTGACCTCTGTCAGATAACCGGAGCTGTTCACGGTGTACTTGTTTCCGTCACGGTCCTTCACGGTCGTATTCTTGGAAATACGTCCGGAGGTGTTGACCACGTATGTCTTGTATTCACTTCCGCTCGGGATGCTGACCAGCGCGTAGCGCACATCGGAATCGGCCTCCTGGCGTTTTCCCATATAATAAAGGTATCCGTTCTTCACACCGGTCACGCCGCGGCCTGCATAGCTTCCTTCATTAAAATAGAAGTCAGAAACGGTTCCGTCTCCCTCCTCCACTTTGCATTTACCTTTTTCCGGCGTCTTCGTCTTTTCATTAAAGTAATAGGACGTGTACTCACCGGTGGAGCCGATTTCCACCTTGTGCAGTCCGCTTACCGGATTTCCTCTCTTATTGAACAGGTAATTCTTTCCATCCACTCTCACAAAATCGTTGGTGGAAGCCTCTCCGTATTCCGGTCCTGTCTTTGGAGTTCCGTCTTTCTCGAAATAGTACCAGACAACCGGCTCGTCGACATTATCCTGAAGCTGTTCCGGCGGTTCTAAAGAAAGCCAGCCCTGCATGGCGGCGCCGAGCGTTGCGCCGTTGATTCCTTCTTCCGCAAAATATCTCCAGTCCTCAATGGACTCCGAGCTTGCACTATCCGGATCTCCGTTCATATAAACCCAACCGGTCTGCATTCTTCCGTTCTCACTGAAGCAGTAATATTTTCCGTCGATCCGGCTCACACGGTACTCTCCCGTTTCGTCTCCTCCTGTTTCCGGACAATATTTTTTCCCGTTGCTGGAGAAGTAGTACCAGTATTTTCCGTCATCGCTCTTCTTTCCGTAATAATCGTCCCAGTCATCCTCATCGTCCGGAGCTTCCAGATATTTCCACCCGGTCTTCATCGCGCCGTCATTGCCGAGATAATAGAGTCCATCCTCCGACCAGCCGGTCTGCATGATTCCGTCTGTATCAAACAGATAATTCTTGCCGTCGATCTTCTTCCAGCCATCCCGGACTGCTTTTCCGCTGCTGCCGAAATAGAACCATTCTGCTTCCGCGTAGTCCTCATACTGGGGAGTTGTCTTCACCCATTTATCCGTCACCATAATTCCGTTGGAATCCACATAATAACCGTCATCTGCCCAGCAGCTGATCGCCATTTCCCCGCGATTGTTCAGATACCGCCAGAGATTGTCCGCGCCTTTTTTCCACTCATTGGTCACTTTGTTCCCGTTCTTATCCAGATAAACCCAGGAATTATTGGACATAGCCCAGCCCTCTGCCGCATACGCGTTCACAGTCAGAACGCCGATGGCGAGGACAGCAGCCGCTGCCAGTACTTTCAAGCCTTTTCTCTTCATCCTTATCCATCTCCTTAAACCCGAACATCCGTCCTGATATGCATCGTCAGATATCCTGATAACATTCTATCAGTATCCGGAAAAATATTCAAGCATAAGAACCTTTCAATTCTCTTACATTTAAGCGGCAGAAATCCGGGATTTTCTCAGATGACATAGTACCAGGCCTCGTCCTGTCGGACTTCCTCCGTCCTCCGCTCGCCGCGGGTTCCGTTCCGGTACTCCAGCTCCTGGTTTTTAATGCTCACAACAGTATTTTTCGGTATAGAGCTTGTGATGAACGCATTCCCTCCGATCACGGAATTTTCACCGATCACAGTATTTCCGCCCAGGACAGATGCTCCGGAATAGATCGTCACATTGTCCTCTATGGTAGGATGGCGCTTTCTTCCTCTCAGCTTCTGGACATCCCGGGTGGAAAGCGCGCCGATCGTAACGCCCTGATAGAGTTTTACATGCTCTCCGATCTCAGCGGTCTCGCCCACAACGATACCGGTTCCGTGATCAATAAAAAAGTATTTTCCGATGGTCGCACCCGGATGCAGATCGATTCCCGTCTCTGAGTGTGCGTACTCGGTCATGAGCCTCGGAATCAGCGGTACTTCAAGAAGGTAAAGCTCATGGGCGATCCGGTTGATGGTGGAGGCCATCAATCCGGGATAGGCCAATATGATCTCCTCCGTGCCTGTGGCAGCCGGGTCTCCGGCATAGGCTGCCTGAACATCCGTCTCCACATATTCTCTCACTTTGGGCAGTCGCATGAAGAACTCCGTGCAGATCCGGAACGCCTCCTGCTCCTTCTGTTTCTCATCCATGCCGCTCCTCTTTCTGCAGAATCCCAGCGCAAGCATGACCTGTTTATTCAGATGATAAAACACATCCTCGATCAGGACCGACAGGCTGTTCTCCGCATTGTAGATCTTGAACGCCCGCTCCCGGAAATATCCGGGAAAAATGATCTGGAACAGCTTGTTCACAATTTCGATCACCATTCCCTTATCCGGTTTGTCAAAAATTTTCAGCCGGTCGATGTCTCTCCCGAGCCTGTAGTCATCCAGCACGTACGCAATCAGTTCGTCCACTTTTGCTTCTACATTCTTTTCACTCATAGCACTCTCCATCAATTTTTTTCGACCGGCAGTCAGCTTCTACTGCTCCGCAAACAGCTTCGTGGTAAGATAACGGTCTCCGGAATCCGGAAGCAGCACAACAATATTCTTTCCTTTATTTTCCGGCCGTTTTGCGAGAATTCCGGCTGCTTTGAGCGCCGCTCCGGAGGAGATCCCGACGAGGATTCCCTCGCTGACGGCAAACCTTCTTCCCTCTGTGAACGCATCTTCATTTTCTATTGTAATGATCTCATCGTACACTTTTGTGTTCAGAACGTCCGGCACAAATCCGGCTCCGATTCCCTGAATCATGTGCGGGCCGGCGGTTCCCTTCGACAATACCGGACTTCCGGCCGGTTCCACGGCCACGATACGGATATCCGGTTTCTGCGCCTTTAAATATTCGCCGATTCCGGTGATCGTTCCGCCGGTTCCAACGCCGGCGACGAAAATATCCACGTTCCCCTCCGTCTGCTCCCAGATCTCCGGTCCCGTGGTCCTCCTGTGCGCTTCCGGATTGGCCGGATTGACAAATTGCCCCAGGATCACGGAGCCCGGGATTGACTGCTTTAACTCCTCTGCTTTCTCGATCGCGCCTTTCATGCCCCGGCTTCCCGGTGTAAGCTCCAGTTCAGCGCCATATGCTCTCAGAAGATTCCGTCTCTCCACGCTCATGGTATCCGGCAGCGTAAAGATCGCCCGGTATCCCTTTGCGGCTGCGACCGCCGCCAGACCGATTCCTGTATTTCCGGAAGTCGGCTCAATGATCGTGGCGCCTGGTTTTAGTGCTCCCTTTGCCTCCGCATCCTCGATCATTGCCAGCGCGATCCGGTCCTTCACGGACCCCGCCGGATTCAGATACTCCAGTTTCGCGAACAGTGCCGCCTCCGTGATTCCGGCCTTTTCAGAATAATGATTCAGCTTCATCATCGGTGTGTTTCCGATCAGTTCCAGCGCGCTCTGAATTACTTTTTTCATAATCTGTTACCTCCTAAAATTGAATCCTGCCCTTTGAATTGAGTCCGGGCTTTTGTTGACGGAAAGAATTTCCGATAATACAAAAAAAGAAGCATCTCTGCTTCTTCCTCCGTGCTCTGTCATATTCCCGTTTCTGCCGCCGGTATATTCCTCTTCCGGCATTGTATTTATATCATGCTTCAATTGGTTAAATCATTAAATTACAAGCATTCACCGGGATGCCTTACGGCACATTTCTATGACTTTTATGATCAGGAGGAAGCAGTCTGTTAAAACAACAGGCACAACAACAACACACGCACTCTTTGTCCGCGTTCAGGATCATATTCATACAGGTGAAGCCATATGCGTTCTGTCCGTTGACAAATGCTGTCATTGCTGTTTCCTCCTTCTTGTATTATCGTTCGCCCTGACGGGCGTCTGATTTAAGGGAACTATAGCACTGCTTTCGGATCCTGTCAACCATTTTGAAAAAAATGGCGGGGAAATTTGACAGTGCAACGCTCATCCCTTATAATGTGCAGAGAAACATGAACCGACAGCCGGGGGATCTCCGGCATTGAAAACGAGATAGAAAGTGATGGGATATCATTATGTGGATCGCAGATGGTTGGAAAGATTATGAAGTCATTGACTGTTCAAACGGAGAAAAGCTGGAGCGCTGGGGAAATTATATTCTGGTCCGTCCGGATCCTCAGGTGATCTGGGACACCGAACGGAAGGCTCCTCAGTGGAAAAAGAAAACCGGACATTCTCACAGAAGCTCCAGAGGGGGCGGCGAATGGGAATTTTTTGACCTGCCGGAGCAGTGGAGTATCAGTTACAAAGGGCTGACCTTCCAGTTAAAACCGTTCAGCTTCAAACACACGGGGCTTTTCCCGGAGCAGGCGGCCAACTGGGACTGGTTCGGGGATAAGATCGGACATGCCGGCCGGCCTGTAAAGGTTCTGAATCTGTTTGCCTACACCGGCGGCGCCACACTGGCGGCAGCCAGGGCAGGCGCCTCTGTCACCCACGTGGACGCCTCCAAGGGCATGGTCGGCTGGGCAAAAGAGAACGCCCGGTCCAGCGGCCTGGAAAGCGCTCCGATCCGCTGGATCGTAGACGACTGTGTGAAGTTCGTGGAGCGTGAGATCCGCCGCGGCAACCACTATGACGCAATTATTATGGACCCGCCCTCCTACGGACGCGGTCCCAAGGGAGAGATCTGGAAGATCGAGGAAGCGATCTTCCCGTTAGTAAAGCTCTGCAGCCAGCTTCTTTCAGACCGCCCGCTGTTCTTCCTGATAAACTCCTATACGACCGGTCTGGCGCCGTCTGTACTGACCTACATGTTGGGGACAGCCGTATGCAGAACATACGGCGGAACCGTCCGTTCGGATGAGATCGGTCTTCCTGTGACGAGCACGGGACTGGTTCTCCCCTGCGGCGCATCGGGACGCTGGGAATCCGATCAATAATGCCGGATTTCTGTTCTTCTGCTTAACAGGTATTGTGCATTTTCACAAACAATAGTATAATGGAATCTGTATCTTTACGGAAAATTAATATCCGGGCGCCCGCGTCCGGATATCTCAGATTCATACTGAAAAGGACATGACTCATGAATATTATTATTGTCGGATGCGGAAAAGTCGGAATCAGTCTTGCCGAGCGCCTGAGCGCGGAAGGTCATGATCTGGTCATGGTCGATGTCTCCGCAAAAAAAGTCGAAAATGCCTCCAACCGTTTTGACGCGCTGGGACTTGTGGGAAACGGCGCCAGCTTCGAGGTCCAGCAGGAAGCCGGCGTGGATAAAGCTGATATTTTCATCGCAGTGACAGGCGCTGACGAACTGAATCTGCTCTGCTGCCTGATGGCAAAAAAGAGCGGTCACTGCAGCACCATCGCGCGCGTGAGAAACCCTATGTATAGTCAGGAGATCCGCTTTATCCAGGAGCAGCTCGGAATCTCCATGATTATCAATCCTGAGCTGACCGCCGCCAGAGAAATATTAAAGCTGTTAAAATTCCCCTCGGCCATCAAGATCGACACATTCGCAAAAGGCCGTGTGGAGCTTCTCAGGTTCCGCCTGAAGCCGGAGATCGGTTTCGGCGGTCATACGGTCATGGAAGTCATGAACCGTCTGAAAACAGACGTACTGATCTGCGCCGTTGAGCGCGCGTCTGACGTGATCATCCCGAACGGAAGCTTTGTTCTCCAGGACAGCGACGTGCTTTCCATTGTAGGCTCCCTGGAAAATACCGCCCAGTTTTTCGAAAAGATCGGCGTCCGTTCGAAAAAGGTGAAAAATTCCCTGATCATCGGCGGCGGCACCATCGCGCATTACCTCGCTCTTGAGCTCTTAAAGATCGGTTTCCGCGTGCGCATTATCGAACAGAAGCGGGAACGCTGCGAATATCTGACGGAGATGCTGCCGGGCGCCGATATCATCAACGGGGACGGAAGCGACGAAGGTCTTCTTCTGGAAGAGGGCTTAAGCACTGCCGATTCTGTCGTTGCCCTGACCGGCCTGGACGAGGAGAATATCTTCCTCTCACTGTTCGCCAAAAAGCACTCTAGCGCCAAGCTGATCGCCAAGGTCAACCGAATCGCGTTCAACGATGTGATCGACAGTCTTGACATCGACAGTGTCATCTATCCGAAATATCTGACTGCGGATTACATCCTTCAGTATGTGCGCGCGTTCCAGAATTCTATCGGAAGCAACGTAGAAACGCTCTATAAACTCCTGGATGGCCGTGCGGAGGCTCTGGAATTTTCCATCCGCGAACCTTCGGCCGTCACGGATGTGCCGCTTATGAATCTGAACCTGAAAGAAAATCTTCTGATCTGCTGCATCAACCGCAAAGGCACGATCCTGACGCCCCGCGGACAGAACATGATCAAGGTCGGTGACACCGTCATCGTTGTCACCACGAACCGCGGACTCAATGACATCCGTGACATACTGAAAGACTAAAGGAGCATTTCCATGAACTATTCCATGATTTTTTATATCATCGGCTGGATCCTCAATGTGGAAGCGGCTCTTATGATCCCGTCCGTGATCGTGGCGATCCTGTACGGTGAGGCAAGCGGTATGGCCATTGTTGCTTCCCTGTTTATATGTCTGCTGCTCGGACTTCCGCTCGTAAGAAAACAGCCTCAGAATAAGATCCTCTATGCCCGGGACGGCGCTGTGACCGTCGCATTAAGCTGGATCATTATGAGTCTCACGGGGGCTCTGCCCTTTGTGTTCAGCGGAGCCATTCCGAATATCATCGATGCGATCTTTGAGACCGTATCCGGTTTTACGACGACCGGCGCCAGTATTCTTTCCTCCGTGGAGGTGCTCCCGAACTGCATCCTGTTCTGGCGCAGTTTCACGCACTGGATCGGCGGAATGGGTGTTCTCGTCTTTCTGCTCTGCCTGCTTCCCATGACGGGCGGCGGCTACCACATGAACCTGATGAAAGCGGAAAGCCCCGGTCCGTCGGTCAATAAGCTGGTGCCGAAAGTCCAGTCGACCGCAAAGATCCTGTACGGACTTTATATTGCCCTGTCCGTCCTGGAATTCGTTCTCCTTCTGGCCGGAAAAATGCCGGTATTTGACGCGCTCTGTACGACGTTCGGCACAGCCGGCACCGGAGGCTTCGGAATCAAAAATTCCAGCATTGGCGGCTATTCCCTGTATATTCAGGGGATCGTGACGCTGTTCATGATCCTGTTCGGCATCAACTTCAACGTCTATTTCCTGCTCTACATGAAAAAGCCCAGGGAGGCGTTCCGGTGCGAGGAGGCCCGTTGGTATCTGGGGATCATTGCCGTGTCCACGCTTGTGATCGCGGTGTTCATTCGAGGATATTACCCGAGCTTTGGCCTTGCGCTCCATCACTCCGCATTCCAGGTCGGCTCCATCATCACAACGACAGGCTTCGCCACAGCCGATTTTGATCTGTGGCCATCGGTGCCGAAAACGATCCTGGTCCTCTTGATGTTCTGCGGCGCCTGCGCGGGCAGCACGGGCGGCGGAATCAAGGTTTCCAGAATTGTCCTTCTGGCACGCACCGTAAAGCGCGAGTTCTCCCTGAATATTCACCCGAACATGGTGAAGAAGATAAATTTTGAGGGACGTCCGGTGGACCATGAGACGATCCGTTCCGTCACGGTCTTTCTTGCAACCTATGTTCTGATTTTCGCAGGCTCGGTCTTTCTTATCACGTTTGACAATCTGGACCTGATTACGAACTTTACTTCCGTGGCAGCCACTTTGAACAACATCGGTCCCGGCCTCTCTCTGGTAGGACCGACACAGAATTTCAGCCTCTTTTCCGACTTCTCCAAAATCGTGCTGATTTTTGACATGCTGGCCGGACGTCTGGAGCTGTATCCGCTGCTTCTCCTTTTTGTCAGAGATACCTGGAAGCGGTTTTAATCAGGATCAGTTGAAATATTTATACAAATTTTCCGGATTTTCTTGAAATATTTCAATTAAAACCTTACAATATGATATATGAATAATTATTTCACGGAGGTATTATTTTATGAGAAATATGGTGAATCCGGATACGCTTCAGATGATTACGGACTTTTCCGACGCAAAGGGTCCATCGGGCTTCGAAGATGAGACCGTTGCCGCCGCAAGAAAACACATCGGGGGCGGATTCGATACGGAAGAAGACTGCCTGAGAAATTTTTATATGTACCGGAAAAACAACAGCGGCAATAAGCCCGTATTCATGCTGGATGCGCACAGCGATGAGGTTGGCTTTATGGTTCACTCCATCCGTCCCAACGGAACGCTCCGCTTTGTTGCTCTGGGCGGCTGGAATGTGGCTTCTCTGCCCTCCACCAAGGTCCTTGTCCGCACCGCGGAGGGGAACTGGATTCCCGGCATCATTGCAGCGAAACCGGTGCATTTCATGAAAGCTTCTGAGAAGGCGTCTGCCGGCACTGCCGACATCTCCTCTCTCTCTATTGACATCGGCGCGTTAAATGCTGAGGACGCGAAGGAGAACTTTAAGATCCGGATCGGTGAACCGGTCGTTCCTGATGTAAAACTGGAGTATGACGCGGCGCATGACCTGATGTTCGGAAAAGCCTTCGACTGCCGGATCGGATGTGCAGCACTGATCGAAACGCTCCACCGTCTGGAAAAGGAAGACCTGAACGTGGACGTTGTCGGCGTTCTCTCCTCTCAGGAGGAAGTGGGGGAGCGCGGTATGAAGGTGGCTGTCAACCATGTGAAACCTCAGATCGCGATCTGCTTCGAGGGATGTCCTGCAGATGATACCTTCACAGAGCCCTATGCGATCCAGACCGCATTTAAAAAAGGACCGATGCTCCGCTACATGGACAAGTCCATTATCTGTACACCGCGATATCAGCGTTACTGCCTTGATCTGGCAGAAAAGCTTTGCCTTCCGGCCCAGGCTTCCGTAAGAGAGGGCGGCGGCAATAACGGCGCAATTGTCCATACCTCACTTGACGGAATTCCGGCAGTTGTCATCGGCGTTCCGGTAAGATACATCCATACGGTGCACGGAATTACATCCTATTATGATTTTGAGGCGACCGTCAATCTCGCAGTCGCAATCGTAAAATCCATGACTGACGAAATTATCCGCAGCTTTTAATCTCAGGGGGAGGGGTTATATGTCTTACGCAATCGTTTTCAGCAGCATTACAGGAAATACAGCCGCACTGGCAGACCATCTGCACAGTATGCTTCCGGCCGACTCCTGTGTTTACTTCGGAGATGTTTCCAGAGAAGCGGCAAAACTGGACGCAGATCTGTTCTTTGTCGGCTTCCGTACGGAGGATGACGGGACCTGCGATTCCAAATCCCGCGTATTTCTGAAGGCACTGAACGATAAAACAGTCGTATTATTTGGTACTTCCGGATATGAAATGGACAAAAATGAGCTTGACCGCGTGATGTCGGCCGCTGCAAAGCACGTTCCGGTCAGCAGTACGGTCATCACGGGCGTGATCTGTCCATGTCTGCCGACACTGCAAATTTCCGACGAATTTGACCAGTGGGCACAGAGCTTTAAAAAATAATTGAACGCATTGTATACGCACGGACTGATAAGCGGAGGTTGACAGAATTCCTCTGCTTATCAGTCTTTTTCAAAAGAATCAGATGAGGAACCAACGATATGAGCGCAGTGTTTTTAGATGTCTATATTAAGCTTTCTGTTCTGATCGCATTGCTTGACGCGGTCCTGGCGGTAAAATCTTTTCAGAGAAATAAAACCACCGGGCGATTTCTGGGCTGTGCGTGTGCAGGTGCGGCTGTGGTGGATCTCAGCTACCTGGTCAGCATATTAAACAACGATTATCTGTGCATGTCCGTCATGTCCAGTATCTACTTTGTCACCATCGACGTCATGCTGCTCTGTCTTCTGGTATTTACAATTTACTTTACGAAAGGCCGCTTCACCGATTTCGGGAAAATGTTTCTGAAACTGTGCCGTCTGTACACGATCTTTGAGGTCGTCGTATTTTCGATCAATCCGTTCTGTGAAATCGCGATCCATTATGTCTGGAGGGATACGCTTATTGCCAGATACAGCTATGAAATGAAGCCGCTGTATCTGATGCACCTTGTGTTCACCTATACTCTGGTGTTTGTGATCCTGTCCCTGCTGATCCGGAAAATGTTAAGGATTCCCAACGAATACCGCTCTCAATATCGTTTTGTGATCATTGGCATCCTTGCCATCGTATCTGTAAACGCCGTATTCCTGTACTGGCCTGTCGAAAGCCTTTACAGTCTCCTGGATTACTCGATCTGCGGCTACAGTCTGACAGCTTTTCTCCTGTACTGGAGCTGCTTTGACTATTCCACCCACGGAATGTTAAACTGTCTGAAGACCAGCATTTTCGAGAATATCGGACAGGGAATCGTTCTCTTTGACTATGATGATCACCTGATCCTGCACAATGAGAGGGCTGACGCGCTCTTAGGCGGAATCCAGACCGAAAAATGCAACGAGCTGAATGATTTTCTGAGCTACTATGACCTCTCCCTGAACGCGGAGACAGAAGACGACAATATTTTTCTTCAGTGTTATATCCGAAACGGAGAGGACGTGCGCCCCCTGCGTTGTGATATCCGCAGCCTGAAGAACGCGAAAAATCAGAGACTGGGACAGCTGTTTGTATTTTCAGACGCTGCTCTGGAGACAGACCTGTTGACAGGTTTCCAGAACTGGGAGAGCTTCCAGCTGTTCGCAGAAAATAATCCAAACGCCTTCCCCTGCCCCACCGCGGCCGCAATCTGTGATATTAACAGCCTGTCAGTACTCAACAGCACAATGGGAAATCAGGCCGGGAACCAGGCGATCAAGCTGCTTGCGGACACCCTGCGGCAGTGTTTTCCGAAGCAGACCTATTATGTGCGCGGACTGGACGCCAATCTCATTGCGCTGTGCGGTCACAGCAATGAGACGGAAATGCAGGAGCGCATGGCAAACGTAAAAGAACGATTCCCCGGCAATATCCAGTACGCGGTCAGTGTCACCACCCCGGAGGAGCCGGCCGTCCTCAGGGCGATCCTTCTGGCAAACAAAGCGATGCGTGCAAAGAAGCTGCTTGACCGCGGCTCGATTCACTCTGAGATGCTCACGTCGTTGATCCGCGCGCTCCAGGAGTGTGACAGTGATACGGAGCATCATGTAAAGCGGACGCAGCAGCTGGGCGCGGAGCTCGGAAAGCGGATCGAGCTCACAGACGTCCAGCAGAGCAACCTGTCTCTCCTCTGTCTCCTGCACGATATCGGCAAGATCGGAATCCCTTTGGAGATTCTCAACAAACCGGGCAAGCTGTCTGAGGAGGAATGGAAGATCCTGCAGACTCACACAGAAAAAGGATATGAGATCGCCAACAGCAACAATGAACTCAAGGAGATTGCAGATGAGATCCGGCATCATCACGAGCGCTGGGACGGCAAAGGATATCCGGACGGCTTAAGCCGCGAGAGCATCCCGCTTCTCTCCCGGGTGATCGCTGTGGTGGATGCCTATGACGCCATGACCAACACCCGCTCCTACCGGCATTCCATGTCCCCATCACTGGCCATGGCTGAATTAAAACGCTGCGCAGGCAGCCAGTTTGATCCCTTTATCGTTTCGGAATTTCTGCAGATGTTAAAAGAGAATCCGCCGACTGAAACAGACATCGATTCTAATGTCTCCCAGAATACGATCGAATTCAGACAGACCCCTGAGGATTTTGACGGCACTCTGTCAAAAAACGGTCCCCATGTCCATTCGGTTCCGTACAGCCGTTATATTTTGGACGAATCCATGCAGATCGTGTCCGTGGATGAGAATTTTGAGAAACTGACGGGATACACGGCAGACGATATCCGGGAAAATGTCATCATTCAGGCAGATCTAATTCCGGAAGAAGAGCGGACGGAATATCTGTGCCATACCAACGCAGGCCTCGCCAAGAGTCCGATGGTATTCCAGGAACACAGGCTCCGCCGTAAAGACGGATCTGACATTTATGTATTCTGCTTTGGCAGAATCTATTATGACTCCGCGGTCCGTACCGAGCGGTCGGAGATCATTATCGCGGATATCACCAATACCTATTCGATGAAAATGATGGCAGCCGCAGAGCAGAACAAGGCTCAGATCAGACTTCGATACTGGGAAAAAACCTATCGGAAGGATCCCCTGACCGGTCTCCTGAATCACTCGGCTTTCCGGAGCGATGTGGAACTGGAGCTTCTGGAGGGCGGATCCAGAGTTCTGATGCTCATGATCGATGTGGATAAATTCAAAGAATACAATGACACCTACGGACACCATAACGGCGACAAGTACCTGATTCTCGTGGCACAGACGCTGTATGTCTCTCTGCGCAAGAAAGACCGCGCCTGCCGTATGGGCGGCGATGAGTTTGCCGCAGCCCTCTTTTTTGATATGGATATCCCGGAAGAAAGCATCCGGGAACGGGCGCAGCAGATTTTTGACAAGATGAACATGACATTAAAAGGCGTGGAAGGCGGAACAGGAATCTCCATGGGCGGTGTGATCTCCGAATCCGACACCACGTTCAATCAGCTTTATGAGGCATCGGACAAGGCCATGTACCAGGCAAAATCAAACGGACGCGGCAGGCTGGTAATCCTGTAGGCGCGTCCGTTTTGCCTTTTATAATGATTTTCTGTTATTGGAGGATCCCCTGTCATCCGACGATCTGGACCAGGATTCCTCCCAGCGTGAGCATCAATGCCCCGCAGGATCTCGTGACGATCTGTGCGAACGGAAGAAGTTCCATCCTATGCGCGCTGCTTAAGACAGCGACGTTCCCGGAGCCGCCCATATTGGTCGTGCACATGCCGGCCGCTATGGCCGCTTCCAATGGGTAAAAGCCCACAAGCCTGCCAAGCACAGCCGCTGTAAACGTAATAGATGCGACGATCAGAACGACTGCGATCAGATAAAGCGGAGTCAGCGTCTTTAAAATCGTATTCAGGTCGATCAGTGTGAATCCGATTCCTGTGAGCGCTGCAGCTGTCCAGCTGTGGATCGCAAAATATCCCCACTCTCTTGCGGCGTCTTCCAGCTCCTCCGACATGATTCCGGTTCCTTTTACGAGCACGACCGCAATGATCATCCACGCGTACGTGGGTATGATCGTAACAAAATGATGAAGAATGGCGCCCAGCTGGTAGAATGCCAGCGCGATCACCATACCGGTACATAAGAGCGCAAACGTCGGCTTCATCGGCGGCGTCTTTTTCACCGGCTTTCCGTCGTTGACGAGCACTCCGTTTCCGGTCATCTCCGGATGATGATTTCCAAAGTTATTGAGGAGTCCGCCGAAAATAATCGCAACACAGTTGCCAAGTACGGTTGCCGGAGCCATTCTCGTAAGGACGTCCGCCGCATCCACCCCCAGCGCCTGCGAGTACATACTGGAAAGCGGAACAGTGCCGGCTGTCATGCCGCCGCTGGTCATAGGAACACCGATGTAAAGGATTCCTCCCCAGAAGCCGTTCCCCAGGGCCATTCCGAACAGTCCGGATACGAGAATTCCGACGGCGAGGGAGACCACAGCCACCGGCAGAAGCTTCACGGTTGCTTTTAAGAGCAGATTCCGGTCAATGTTAAAAAGGCTTCCGGTAATCAGCGCCGCAATGTAGAAGATCAGGAATCCGTGTCCGTTGACAAAGGAATCCAGTGTCTCAAACGTCTGCTGCGGGATCAGTCCCACTGCCCGTATCACAGCTGCCCCGAGGATGCAGATCACGGATCCGCCCAGATACGTTTTTACAACGGGAACCGAATTGCCGATGGTATTTAATCCTTCCCCGAATACCATCAGGACAAGAAATGCCGGCACCAGGCTGTCCGGAATACATCCGGTCAGCATACATGCGACTGTCAGCAGAAATACGACCGCATAAAGCGGCAACGGCAAACCAAGTATCTTCCTCTGTTCCTTCATTATGCTCTCCCCCGTCTCCTAGTAGCTTCTCAGAGCATCGCTGCCATCATCGGTTGTCTTTTCGATCTTCTTTACGATCACATCGTAACCGGCCTTTTCGTTGATATGTACATGGACCCGGTCACCGACCTTATGTCCCAGAAGAGCTTTCCCCAGAGGAGATTCTGAACTGATCAGGCCCTTCAGGGAATTTCCGCGGACCGTAGTTACAATTTTATAGGTCTCCGTCTCATCGTCATCTTCAAAATAGACGTCAACCGTATTGTAAAGTCCGATTTCATCTGCTCCCGAATGGTCCGTAATGACCTTTGCGGTCCGGATCATTCTCTCCAGATAACGGATCCGGCTTTCATTTTTATTTTTATCCTTCTTCGCTGCATAGTACTCGAAATTCTCACTGAGATCTCCCTGCGCTCTCGCTTCTTTCACGGCCTCGATTGCTTCCTTCCGGACAACCAGCTTCCTGTATTCGATCTCCTCCTCCATTTTCTTTATGTCATTCTCTGTCAGCTCGTTATACATGTCGCTGCTCCTCCTCCATCATGATGTCTCATCGGGCTTTTCAGACAGCCACCGGTACATTTCCGCGGTAACAGTGCCTTCTGCGGTTTTCACTGTGATACGGTTCTTTCCCTGTCGTTTCGATGCATAAAGCGCGTCGTCAGCCGCGTCAAAAAAATCTGCGGGATCCCAGTCTTCTTTCCACTCGGAAAGTCCCGCGCTCAGGGTAATTTTCTGATCCGTGAAGTCGTAGGAGGCCTGCTCAAACGTACTTCTGATCTTCTCCACAACTTCCAGATAGTTTAACATATTCCCGTTGCAGAACAGAATCGTAAATTCCTCTCCTCCGAAACGGGCAGGTATATATTTTTTCCCGCAGGCTTCCTTCATAATCTCTGCCAGCCGGACCAGTACCACATCGCCCTGCGCATGACCGTAAGTATCATTGACCGCTTTAAAATCATCAATATCCAGAACGGCCAGCGCCGGTCTTCTCTCACTCCTTCCCTCCTCAACCACTTTTCTCAGGGAGGACTGGAACGAGGTATGTCCGCAAAGCCCTGTTTTCTGGTCATATTTCAGCTGTTCCAGGGCCTCCATACGGCTCCTGTAAATCGCTTCGATTTTTCTGTCCTTCTGCTCCTGATACTGGCTCAGAACATTGCTTGCCACGCTGGTCCCCAGAAGGAATGCCAGTGTTATGCAGTATGTCGGAATCACATATTCATTCTGTCCGTGATTAATATACGGCCCCACAAACTGTGCCGCTGTGACGCCAATCAGACTCAGCATTGTGACCCGTCTCGACATCTGCTTGTCATTAAAAAGATTGGACAGGACGATCGGGATACTGAAGGTACAGAACGTCACAGGAAAAGCATAGTGGAACATGGAGACCACCATACAGATCAATACCAGCTGAATAACAGGTATATAGTTCAACACTTTTATCTTCTTCCGGAACAGTTTCATCAGGATATAGCTGCCTGCAATGATCACAATGTCGGCAATTGTCGGCAGAAGAAGATACCAGGTCAGATATTCTTTCAGAGAACGCGGCCGCAGATTCTGCATGTCCAGAATCAGTGCAATGAGGATTTCGGTGACAAAGATAATTCCCGCGCTGATTATGCCGGTGACAAAGACAGCTTTACGCCATCTGCCATAAGAATCTTCATATATTTTATTCATTGCTGCCTTATATGACGGCATCTGTCTTACCACCTTCCTCTCCCCTGCATTGTCCACG
>JALEWG010000241.1 GCA_022788065.1 Lachnospiraceae bacterium
ATCTCCACGGGATTTCCGTCGTAATCCACCAGCTTTCCGAGTACCGTTTCCAGCGGCATTGCTTTCAGTTCTTCCTCTGTATAGCCATTCAGAACAAGATACACATCCTGTTCCTCCAGCGGTCTCAGCGAAAACAGTGAAATACCGCCCATTGCATCGGACCCGGTTGCCAGCTCTGCATCAGAGTCTGACGCCGTTTCCATTGTCTGAACATTCTTCGTTTCCGAAGATGCCGGCTCACTCTGACCATTTGCGGCAAATGCCGGCATTCCAGTCTGAACGGTAAGCACCCCGGCAAGCGCAATGGCTGCGATCTGAGACAGCTTCTGCTTCAGCTTCCCCTTTTTCATTCTTGGTTCCTCCTTTAGTATTTTTGAGCCAGTGAAATCAGCTCATTAATATTGTAAATGCGAGTTTCCCGCATATTACCGGTTGGATAGTCAAAATACAGAGTTTCCCCGATTACATCACAAAGATACGGAAGATCTGCCAGCACCTCACATTTCTCATCGAGAAGCTGTCCGTAACACCTTCCCTCCGTCGTCACATACTGCGCAATGATCCGGTCTCCTGCCTGTGTAATATAAGTAAGGTAGGCATCCTCTGCCAGCTTCGCAACGAATTTATCTGTTTCTCTGTCATATGCCTCCGGTGTACCATGAAGAGGCGATGTGATCCGGAGTGAGTCAGTGAAAAACTCCTCATACATGGATGAATCCGGCTTTTCTCCGTGTTCTTCTTTTAAGAGCGTTCCATCCGACGCGCTGTAAGTCCGTTTGGTTCCGTCATTGTAAATCACCTTCAGGCTGGAGGATCTCCCCTCTCTTATGAATTGCTGGTCATAAACCTGATCTGCATCAGGTATAGCCGTTTCGGCAACCATCTCTCCGTTTTTGTCGTATATCCGGAACTGATCATACCGGAACAGCATGACAGTGTTGCCGTCAGCACTTATTCTTGCCTCATCATGCACATATGACGGATCGTAAGAAAGCACCTCTGCCTCCTCATGCCCCTCATATTTCATGATTCGAACCGACGGTGAATCCATACTTCCAATCAATGCAGTCCCAGCCGCAATTTGAAGCAGACTGCTGCCATATTCCTTCTCCAGACCAGAGACCAGTCCTGCTTTTTTATCAAAAAACATATACTTTGCCGGCGTTGCAATTAAAGTATGCATATCACTTCTTGCAAACCGCATAACTGTTTCCGATGTCGTGACAAGTGGCGTCTGCTCTCCGGTGACCGGATGAATTTTTACCAGCAGATTCTCTGTCTGGACGTAAATACCGTTTTTGTCTGTCTGAACTCCGAATGGTGAATCCGACTCAAAGCCTCCTGTCTGCTCCAGCGCTGCCGTATCAATCACGGCGAATATCGAGTCGGACGCCCCGGCTGCGGAACACGCAAAATATTGGTCATAAAATCCGCCTTCAAAGTGTGTATAGCCTGAGGTCTCATCAAAAAGGAGCATATCTCCTTCCGGATCTGTAAGATCTAAAATCTGCAGTGATCCGTCTGAAAAGCTCACGCCCAACATCGTTCCATCAGAATTGATTGCCAGCAGGTTATCTTCCGGGTTGGCAAAGTTGTCATTTACCGTGATTTGCTGATGTTTTCCTTCAAAATCGACGGTCTGCTTCACCTCTCCCGTCTGAATATCATAGATGTATGCGCAGGTCGCATCCTTATACACGGCTGCCGCCGTTTTACCGTCTTCGGAAACCCGGATCGCGGTGGCCGGCTCGCCTTCCCAGAGTTCTGTTTTATTTTCTATATCATATGCCCGGATTCCTCCGTCTCCGGAATAAATAATGGTATGGTCATCAAGATAATGTACTTCTGACAATGCGGAAGGATCCGCCGGCAGTACGAAAAGAATCTCGGAAGATTCTGTATCAAATATTGCGACCCAGGAGGCATAAACACAGCATGCGGTTCTTCCATCCGGAGCAATTTCCATATAAAGCGGAGCCGACGGCAGTTCCACCGTTCCATTCATCTTAAAACCGTCGGACAGATCATACACACCGAGCGCCTCCGCCAGTGCTCTCTGAGCCTCTGCCGTGTACTCTGGGGTCAGAATGTTTTTTTCCGTCGGCAATGCCTCAAGCGCATAGCGAATCGCTGCCTCTGTATCTCCCTGAGCCAGTGCATTTCCGGAGTATTCCGCCAGTTTCAGCCAACTCTCCGTCGTCTGCATCCGTTTAAGGCCGATCAGTGCCGAAGAAATACCTGCCGCAAAAACAACTGTCAAAATAGAACCAACTATGATTCGGTTTCTTTTCAGGCGCCTCGTCCTGGGATCATTGTGCCGCAGACCGGCAAGATCCCGCAGCATTTCTTCCGCCGTCTGATATCGAAGATCCGGATTCGGATTCATCGCTTTTGTAATAATTCTTACAAGCTGAGGACTGAATTCTTTTTCTGATAGCGGAACCACTTCTTTCGCGTTTCTCGCAGGCCGATGACCGGAGAGCAGATGGTAAAGAGTTGCTCCCGTACTGTAAATATCAGAGCGGATGTCCGGAACAACCGGCATTTTTCTGAAAGAACCTGATGAGGATCCGGTTCCGGACTGCCTTGCGTTTGACGACAGACTGATATCGGTCACCGTCTCATCTTCCGACATTGTTTCCGTCTCATCACCGTCTTTTCCGGAAGACTGTGCAAAACGATTCCCCATGGTGACTGTTTCGCTGCCCGAGGAAAAGTCCAGACCATAATGCTCCGGCGAGGCATATCCATCGCTGCACCCGATGACATTATCTTCCCCTAATGCCAATGCAATATTGAAGTCAATCAGGCAGATATCATTTCCGGGCGTCCGCATCAGATTCGCTGGCTTGATATCACTGTGTACAAATCCTCGGGGAGGATCTCCATGCGTTGGACTATGCAGATAACAGAGGGCCTCTAAAAGTTCCCTGGCCCAGAGGATCACCTGTGGCTGCGAAAAAGTTTCTCCTCGTTTTAAAGGACGGTCAAGGCTCTCCCCCTCGATATAATCCATGACGGTATATACGGTTTCACCTTCTGCAAAGAAATCATATACTCTGGGTATATACGGATGACTGAGATCCTTTAAAATATCTACTTCCCGGCGCAGAAGCTCCGGTCTGGTCGTAATCTTTCTCTTATCTGCTTTGAGGACAACCTTTTTTCCCAGTCTCAGATGATAAGCCAGAAATACATTGCCTCCGCCTCCGGACCCCAGTTTTTCAATTATCTCATACGTTGAGGCAATAATTTCCGCCATCTGCTCTCCCCCGATCTGTTTCTTTATGTCCCGATTCCTGTTCCGGCTTCTACTGCCGGCTTTCATTTTCAGTTCCTATTTTCGTTTCCGATTCTCTTTTCCGTACTCCTCATCGAGCTGTGAATCCAGCCTGATTTTCCGGATTTTAAAGGCTGCGAAGCAAACAATTGACGCCATTAGAGATCCGCCAGCCGCTGCGATCCCCCCATAAAATAACATTTCATCAGTTAACCAGTTCAAAGTCAGTCCTCCCGTCCGAAACGTGACAGTAATTGTGTATATTTTTCAAAAATCATTACGCAATATATCGTCTTTATACTATATTATATACTTTAAATCTATATAGTCAAGAAAAATAGAGTTTTATAATGCGTATATCAATCTCACATGTGTCTTACAATATCTCATGTGGAGGTATATATATGGATGAAGAAAAATTCTGCGAACGGCTCATCCAGCTTCGCCTGAGTAAAGGTGTATCCGCGAGAGATATGAGCCTTTCTCTGGGGCAGAGTGAGTCCTACATCAACCGCATCGAAAGTGGAAAAATGCTCCCTTCGATGTTGTCTTTCTTCTATATCTGTGATTATTTCGGGATTACCCCGGAAGAATTTTTCGCCTCTGACGAAATTCCGGATCTGGAACTTATAGAAGCAACAAAAAAACTGCGCTCTCTTGATGAAGAAAAGCGCAGACACATTATTGCTGTCATTCATGATCTGTAAATATCACAGAAAAGACCAAAGCGAAGTCGACAACTTACGCTCCGGTCTCCCTGTCAACCGCTGAATGGATCCGACTTTATTACCGGACCGCATCAGTTTTCACTTTTAAGTAAAATAGTAAAGCTGCTGCGGAAGAAGTCCCGAATTAAATTTCGCTTCCGCTGCCTTTACGTATTCCACACCGTTCTCCAGGCAGAAGACGCCATGGCCCGGAAAGATCGCCTCGATCGGCATTTTCGCAATTCGTCTCATGGCCTCTGCGTACGGATAAATCGACACATCGTATAGAGACTGAATCAGAACCTGTCCATGGGAGAACACAAAATCTCCCGAAAACAGGCAATTCTTTCCGTCTATCTGTCCGAAAATCACCATATCCTGGAGACTGTGGCCCGGACACATGTAAACCTTTAATGCCACATTTCCGATGACCACCATCTCTCCGTCTGTCAGTCCGATCACCTCGTCGGCCTCAGGGTAGACAAAATCCGCCGGATAAAGGCTTCCCTTTGCCCCTTCCAGGCTCGTTGCTTTTTCGTCTCCTGACTCGATCGCCTTTGCTTCCAGTTCGGGCGCATAAATTTTGCAGCCTGATATTTTCTGTATCCGGGCCGCACCGCAGGCATGATCACCGTGGTAATGGGTAAGAAGCACCGCCCGGATATCTTTCACTGAAAATCCATGGCTTTCAATTACCGCGTCCATCTTCTCCGTCTCCAATCCTGTTCCGGAATCGATCAGAATACAGCCCTCGCCCGTGTCGATCATATACACATTACAATCAATCTCCTGGGAAATACCGAATCCCCATTTTCCGCTTGCAACAAGATAAACATGATCTGTAATTTTCATAAATGGTCATCTCCTTTCCCTTAAACCTTATCACACCAAAGTCAATTCTGCAATATGGAGGCCTTTTTAAAGCGCCAGTTAAATATACTGACATATCATTCTCTCTCGTTCATAATTCGTTCAAAATCTCTTCAAAAATCTTTTACACAATTCACATGATTTCTTCATCTTTACTGGGTATCATATAACCATAAACAGAAAGCCAATTCTGTTGATACTGCTTATAAGATTTTTTTCATAATACT
>JALEWG010000247.1 GCA_022788065.1 Lachnospiraceae bacterium
GCGGAAAATGCTAGAATAGAAGGTGACAGAAAGCGGAATTTCCGGTCAACAAAAATCTGACAGATAGAAAGAAAGGCATAAAAATGAAGACACTAATTCGAAATGGTCTGTTGATTGATCCTGCTAACAGGACAGAGGCAAAGCTGAATCTGGTCCTGGAGAACGGGAAGGTAAGTATGGTAACGGCCGGCGAGCCGGAGGCCGATGAGGTGATCGACGCGTCAGGTATGGTCGTGGCCCCGGGGTTCCTCGATATCCATATGCATGAGGATCCGGTGGGAGAAGACGGAAAGATCAAACCGTGTATCTACAATACAATGGTCAGAATGGGAGTGACGACGGTCCTCGCGGGAAACTGCGGTGAGAACAAATATCATCCGGCTGACCAGCTGGATATCGCGGACCGTGACGGGATCCCGGTCAATCTGGCAATGCTTGCCGGGCACGGCTGGTTCCGGCAGCAGGCGGGAGCTACGGACAAGTACGCGAAGATTACGCCGGAGCAGCTTGGGACGATGAAGGAGGAAATGAGAAAGGCGCTTGACAGGGGGCTGGCCGGGATTTCCTTCGGGATCCGTTATATTCCGGGAATCACGAAAGAGGAGCTTCTGGAGACGGCGGAGCTCTGTAAAAAAGACGATAAGATGCTTGCGGCCCATATCCGGGATGACGCGGCGTACGTGTTTGATGCCGCAAGAGAATTTCTGGACGCGGCAAAAGAGTTGGGACTTTCTGCCGAGGTCTCCCATATCGGAAGCATGGCAGGCTTCGGACAGATGAAGGAATTCCTGCGCATGGTGGACGAATACCGCATGAACGGCCTTCGGGTCACATGCGACTGTTATCCGTATTACGCATTCTGCACGGGGATCGGAGAGACCACGTACGACGACGGTTTTCTGGAGCGATACCAGACGGACTACAGCTCCATTGAGATGTGCGAGGGAAAATATAAGGGACAGCGCTGTACAAAGGAGATTTTCGATGAAATGCGACGGGACGATCCGGAGGCGCTTACGGTCTGTTATGTTATGAAGAAAGAGGACGTGGATCTGGCGTTTCATGATCCGGGCGTCATGTTGGGAAGCGACGGTACGCTTGACGACGGTCAGGGACACCCGCGGGCGGCGGGAGCGTTCCCGAGGCTGATCGCGGAATTTGTCCGTGCGGGGAAGATCTCCATGTATGAGGCAATCAACAAAATGACGGCGATGCCGGCGGAAAAGATCGGCCTTAAGTCCAAGGGGCGTCTTTCGGTGGGAGCCGACGCGGATCTTGTGATCTTTGATCCGGAGACCATTGCGGATTCGGCGACGTTTGCGGAGCCGCTTTTACCCCCGGTTGGAATTGAGAGAGTCATGATCGGCGGAAAGACCGCGGTGCTTCGCGGAGAGATCGTGGACGGCAGACTGGGACGGTCTGTGAGAAAGTAAAAAGCTGGAGAGATTGAAATGATACAGAACAGGATTCAGAAAGTATCCCGGTGGGTGCTGGCGCTGTTTGTGACGATCCTTGTACTGGGTACGGCGGTCGGATGTACCGGCGGGACAGGGGAAACGAAAGTTACGGAGGTGCCGGAGACAACTGCCGGGACACAGGCGGAGACGACCGCAGCTGTGCAGGCGCCTGGCGGCGCAGCAACGACGGAAACGGTCCGGGAGGCGGAAACAGTCCGGGAGACGAAAATAACCGTCGAGGAGAACGGTTCCTACACTTCAAAGGAGGAGGTCGCTCTTTATCTGCATCAGTATGGCAGGCTCCCCTCCAATTTTATCACGAAGAAAGAGGCCGAGGCCCTTGGCTGGAAGCAGAAGCAGGGGGAAGCCGGGCAACTCCATGCAGTCGCGCCGGGAATGAGCATCGGCGGCGATAAGTTCGGTAATTACGAAGGACTTCTTCCGGAAAAGGATGGAAGAAAATATTACGAGTGCGACATCAATTACGTGAAAGGAAACAGGGGAGCTGAGCGGATCATCTACTCCAACGACGGGCTGATCTTTTATACGGGAGATCACTACAAGACGTTTGAGCAGCTCTACCCGGAGGAGGCAAAATGAGAACAGTAACACTTGATTTCGGCGCATGCTCCGGAAAGGAAGAGATCCAGGCGTATCTGAAAGAAGCGTTCGGCTTTCCGGAGCACTACGGGAACAACCTGGATGCGTTTTTTGACTGTCTGACCGACGTGGACGAGGACATAAAAATCGTGATCAAGGAGGATCCGGAGGGTGCCTTGCGGGAGCCTTTAGAGGATCCGGACTGGCCGTACGGCGGAAACAGGAAACAGAACTATCTGAAAGCAGTGAGACGGGTGATCGAGGATGCCGCAGAGGAAAACAGCCACCTTCACATATAATCTGGTCCGCTCGAAACGCCGCAGCCTGTCGTTAGGTATTTCGGAGGACGGAACCATAACGGTCAGAGTTCCGGAGCGATTTCCGGCAGCGGAGGCGGACCGGTTTGTGGAGGAGCACCGGGACTGGATCACGGAAAAGAGAGCAGAACGCATGCGGCAGAAGGCCCTGCGCCCCGTATATACGGAGGAAGAGAGAAAACGCGGGAAAATACTTGCCGGGAAGATCTTTGAAGAAAAATGCCGGATATTTTCGGAGCGGATGGGCGTCACCTACGGGAATATCTCCATACGCGAACAGAAGACCCGGTGGGGAAGCTGCAGCGCGCGCGGAAACCTGAATTTCAACTGGAAGGCGGCGCTGATGCCGGAGGAGATCCAGGACTATCTCGTGGTCCATGAACTGTCCCACAGAATTGAAATGAACCACAGTCCGGGGTTCTGGGCGGTTGTGGAGCAGCAGATCCCGGATTACCAAAGACGCCGGGAGTGGCTTAAGAAAAACGGAGGAAATTACTAGATATGACGGCTCCGATCAGGTCTTAACGGAGTCCGGAAGACGGGAAGGAAACAGAGCACACATGCAGCAGGAAAAAAAGAAAGAAATCTGGATGGTGCAGACCAAAAAGGCGGACTTTAACGGTCTTGCAGAGGCGCTTGGCGTCAGTCCGGTTTCCGTGAGGATCATGAGGAACCGGGGCATGCAGACGGAAGAGGAAATGTACCGGTATCTCCACGGAACGCCTGCGGATCTGTATGACGGCAGACTGATGAAGGACATGGAGAAATCTGTGGAAATCCTCTCAGAAAAAATAAAAGCCGGAAAAAAGATCCGGATCATCGGGGATTACGATATTGACGGCGTCTGCTCCACGTACCTGCTCCTTACGGGCCTCGGGGAGGCCGCAGGCGCGTGGGGAAAGAACGCGCAGACGCAGATCGACTATGAGATACCGGACCGGATCCGGGACGGATACGGAATCAATGAATCCATCATCCGGCAGGCTTACGGGGACAGAATCGATACGATCATTACCTGTGATAACGGTATTTCCGCATCGCACGAGATCGCCCTCGCGAAGGAGCTCGGTCTCACGGTGGTCGTGACGGACCACCATGAGGTCCCCCTGGGACCGGATGGAACGCAGGTCCTGCCGCCTGCAGACGCAGTTGTGAATCCCAAGCAGGAGGGAGACCGGTATCCTTTCCGCGAGATCTGCGGGGCCGTTGTGGCTTACAAGCTGATCCGGGAGCTGTTCCGGGCAGCCGGCGTGCCGGAACGAAAGTGGGAGGAGCTTCTGGAATTTGCCGCCATCGCCACGGTGGGCGATGTGATGCGGCTTCAGGATGAAAACCGGATCCTGGTGCGGTACGGCCTGAGGCGCATGGCTGTCACGGAAAATATCGGCCTCCGAAAGCTGACAGAGAAAACGGGACTGGATATCCGGCATCTCAGTGCCTACCATATCGGATTTGTCATAGGACCGTGCCTGAACGCAGGCGGACGGCTCCAGACGGCAAAGCTGGCGTTAAGACTCCTGCTTGCGAAGGATGAGGAGGAAGCCGATGCGCTGGCGGAGGAACTGAAGGTCCTCAATGATGTTCGAAAGGACATGACAAAGAAGGGCGAGGAAGAGGCGATTCGCCAGGTGGAGGATCGGTATAACCGTGATAAAGTGCTGGTGGTCTATCTGCCGGAGTGCCATGAATCGCTGGCGGGGATCATTGCCGGACGGGTCCGCGAGCATTTTCACAAGCCGTCCATCGTTCTCACGAAGGGCGAGGAGGCGGTCAAGGGCTCGGGCCGTTCCATCGAGCAGTATCACATGTTCCGGGCACTGACTGAGGTCTCGGATCTGCTCCTTAAATTCGGCGGGCATCCGATGGCGGCGGGCCTCTCGCTGGAGGAAAAAAATGTGGAGGAATTCCGGAGACGGCTCAATGAGAACGCGGATCTCACAGAAAATGATTTTATCCCGCGGATCTGGATCGACGTTCCGGTGCCGTTCGATTATGTGACCGAGCGGCTGGTGGAGGAGCTTCAGACTCTGGAGCCGTTCGGACAGGGAAACGAAAAACCGCAGTTTGCCCAGAAAAATCTGTATATCCGGAGAGTTACGATTCTCGGGAAGAACCGGAACCTGGCGAAGATGAGTCTGGTGACGGAAAAAGGGCTGGCGTTTGACGGTCTTCTTTTTACGGACGGGGACCGTTTCCTGGAGGAACAGAAAGGAAGAAACTTCATTGACGTGGTGTACTATCCGGATATCAATGAGTATAACGGAACCAGGACACTTCAGGCAGTGATAAAAAACTATAAATTCAGCGAAGGAGGAAATGAGAATGGTAAATGAAGTCATGAAATTCATCTCTCAGTATGACAGCGAGGTGGGAGCGGCAATTGAGGCAGAGGCCAAGAGACAGAGAAGAAATCTGGAGCTGATCGCGTCGGAAAACATCGTTTCGGAAGCCGTGATGATGACTATGGGTACGGTTCTCACCAATAAATATGCCGAGGGCTATCCGGGAAAGCGCTATTACGGCGGCTGCGAGTGTGTGGATGTGGTGGAAAATCTGGCGATCGAGCGCGCCAAAAAGCTGTTCGGCTGTGATTACGCCAATGTACAGCCCCATTCCGGAGCACAGGCCAACATGGCAGTGTTCATCGCCATGTTAAAGGCCGGGGATACCGTCATGGGCATGAACCTGGACCACGGCGGACATCTGTCCCACGGAAGTCCCGTCAATTTCTCCGGGCTGTATTTTAATATTGTGCCTTACGGCGTCAATGACGAGGGATATATTGATTACGACGAATTGGAAAGAAAAGCCATGGAGTGCAGACCGAAGCTCATCATCGCCGGAGCCAGCGCATATGCGAGAACCATAGATTTTAAACGGTTCCGTGAGATCGCGGACAAGTGCGGGGCGAATCTGATGGTGGACATGGCTCATATCGCGGGACTTGTGGCGACCGGATGCCATCCGAGCCCGTTCCCTTATGCGGATGTGGTCACAACGACGACCCATAAGACGCTCCGCGGACCGAGAGGCGGAATGATCCTGGCCAATAAGGAGGCGGCTGAGAAATTCAACTTCAACAAGGCCATTTTCCCGGGAAGCCAGGGAGGACCGTTAGAGCATGTGATCGCCTCCAAGGCAGTATGTCTCGGAGAGGCATTGAAGCCGGAATTTAAGACATATCAGAAGCAGGTGGTAAAGAATGCGAAGGCACTGGCGGCCGCGCTTCAGAAGGAAGGCTTTAAGATCCTCACCGGAGGAACGGACAACCATCTGATGCTGGTCGATCTGCGCGGCATGGACATTTCCGGAAAAGAACTGCAGAACCGGTGTGATTCCGTCTATATCACACTCAATAAGAATACGGTGCCGAATGATCCGAGGAGCCCGTTTGTGACATCCGGCGTCCGCATCGGAACCCCGGCTGTGACTTCCAGAGGCCTTGTGGAAAGCGACATGGAAAAAATCGCTCACCTCATCTGGCTGACGGCCACCGATTATGAAAACAAGGCAGATGAGATCAGGGCGGCGGTGATGGAGATCTGCTCGGCCCACCCGATCTACGAATAAGGCATAAACTTCCTTCCCGTCCTCATAGACTGGCAACAGGCGAAAGAGGATGGGAGGGAATTTTTTGTTTTCTGAAAAAACGGTGGCGGAGACCAGAAGAATTCTTAAGTCGGAAGACGCCGGCGGACTTTCCGGTGCGGAAGTGAGAGCACGGCAGTTACAGTACGGATCGAACGAGCTCTCAGAGGGGAGGCAGCCGTCACTTCCGTCACGGATCCTGGAGCAGTTTCTGGATCCGCTGATTTATGTGCTCATGGCGGCCGGCGTCGTGTCCGTGTGTCTCGGTGAGGCGGGGGACGCCTGTATCATTGCGGCCGTGGTTCTGCTGAATGGTACCGTGGGCCTGATTCAGGAGGGTCGGGCGAAGAAGGCGCTGGAATCCCTGAAAAAGATGACGAGGTTAAAAGCCATTGTGAGACGTGACGGGCGGATCCGCGAAGTGGACGCGGCGGAGCTGGTGCCGGGGGATCTGGTTCTTCTGGACGCGGGCAGACAGGTGCCGGCGGATCTGAGGCTTCTGGAATCGGAAGATCTGTGGGTGGAGGAGTCGGCGCTCACCGGGGAATCGTCGCCGGTGGAAAAGAACGCCCGGTTTCTGGCATACGAGAGGCTCCCTGTGGGAGACCGGAAAAACATGGCCTATATGTCTTCCAACGTGACGGCCGGGCGCGGAGAGGGCATCGTCTGCGCCGTCGGCATGGATACGGAGATCGGGAAGATCGCAAAGCTGATCCATGAAGCCCCGGAGGAGCCGACGCCGCTGCAGAAGCGGCTGGGAGAGCTGGGAGGATATCTGAGCGCGCTTGCGGTGGCGCTCTGTGCCGTGCTGTTCGCAGTCGCCGTCCTTCAGGAGCGAGATGTGGGGGAAATGCTGATCACAGCCATCTCCCTCGCGGTGGCGGCCGTGCCGGAAGGACTGCCGGCTGTGGTGACAATCGTGCTGGCACTTTCGGTGTCACGGATGGTGAAGGTCAACACGATTGTGAGGCGCCTTCCCTCGGTGGAAACACTGGGGGCGGTCAATGTGGTCTGCTCGGATAAGACCGGGACGCTGACACAGAATAAAATGACGGTGGACCGGATGATCCCGGCCGGAAAGCTTCTGGGGCGCAGAGGGCAGGAGGAAGCGCTGGTACGGGCATTCTGCCTCTGCAATGATGCCGGGATCACGGAGGAGGGTGGTTTCGGAGATCCCACGGAGCTGGCGCTTTTAGAGTACGGAAACGGCAGCAGATCTTTGGAGGAATGGAAGCGGAAATTCCCCAGGGTCGCGGAGAGAGCCTTTGACTCCGACAGGAAGATGATGACAACGGTTCATGAAGGGGCGGAAGGCAGGATTTCGTTTACCAAGGGCGCTCCCGATGTGATTCTGGAGCGGTGCAGCCGATATCTGGCGGAAAACGGAGTGCGGGAACTCGGACCGGATCAGAAGAAAAAAATTCTCGGGGAGGTGGCGTCCCTCTCAGGAAAGGCGTTCCGGGTACTGGGGGCGGCGTACCGGGAGGGTGGCCGGACCGATGAAGAGGATCTGATCTTTTTGGGCGCGGCAGCGATGGAGGATCCGCCGAGACCGGAGGTCTTTCACGCGGTGGAACTGTTTCACAGAGCACATGTTCGGACGGTGATGATCACGGGAGACCACAGCCGGACGGCATTTGCCGTCGCGAGAAAGCTGGGGATCGCCTCATCGGAAAGCCAGTGCATGAGCGGTGCGGAAATCGACCGGACCGGTGATGCAGAACTGAAAGAGCGGCTCAGGACGGTCGCCGTGTTTTCCAGAGTATCCCCGGATCATAAGGTGAGGATCGTGCGGGCTCTGAAATCGGACGGGAACATTGTGGCCATGACGGGGGACGGCGTCAATGACGCGCCCTCTCTGAAGGCGGCCGACGTGGGAATCGCCATGGGACTCGGCGGCACGGATGTGGCCAGGCAAGCGGCGGATCTGGTCCTCACCGATGATAATTTTGCGACGATCGAGAAGGCCATGGAGGAGGGAAGAGGAATCTATGAAAATATCCGGAAAGCGGTGATCTTCCTTCTGTCTTCCAATTTCGGCGAGATCATGACCATGTTTACGGCCATTGTGCTTTCGTTTCCCGCGCCGTTAAAGGCAAGCCATATTTTATGGATCAACCTGATCACGGATTCCCTCCCGGCGCTGGCTCTGGGGACGGACGTCAATGACGGTGCCGCACTGATGGAAGAACCGCCGCGCAGACAGTCGGAAAGTTTGTTTTCCCGGGGAGGACTGGCGTGCACGGTGTTTTACGGGCTGCTGATCGCGGCCATCAGCCTTGCGGCATTCTTTTTGATTCCCGTGCGGAGTCTTTTGGCGGCGAATCTGGCGGTCACGCCTGAGAACCTGACCGCAGTACTAACGGATCCCGGGATCCTGGCGCGCTGCCAGACGTACGCGTTCACGGTGCTGGGTCTTTCACAGCTTTTCCATGCGGTCGGCATGCGGGATGTGGAGCGGTCGGTCTTCTGTATGAATCACAGAGAAAATCCTATGATGCTCGCCGCACTCGGAGTCGGAATCTTTTTGCAGGCGGCGGTGACGGAATTCCCGCATCTGGTGGCGCTGTTCCAGACTGTGGCGCTTACGGGGGCGGAATGGAGGGAGCTCCTGGGACTTTCGGCATTCCCTATGGTCGCTCATGAGATTCTTGCCTTGACAGGACAGAAAATCATGAAATCAGGTATTCCAATCAGGAGAAAAAATTGATACAATAAGGTATAAAATTTGCGAAAGGAGGAAATCCATGAGTAAGCTAATGAAGGAATTCAAGGAATTTGCCATTAAGGGCAACATGCTTGACATGGCAGTCGGTATGATCATCGGCGCCGCGTTTAAGGATCTTGTAAGCTCTGTGGTAAATAACCTGATCATGCCGGTAGTCAGCCTTTTTACAGGAAAGCTGGATTTCAGCAATATGTTCATCTCCCTGAACGGAGAGCATTATACGACACTGGCACAGGCGCAGGAGGCGGCGGCGCCGACGCTCAATTATGGTTTGTTCATCACATCCGTGATCAATTTTGTGATCATGGCGTTTGTCATTTTCATGATGGTAAAATGGGTGAATAAGGTCCGCACAGGTCTGGAGCACAAGAATGAGGCTCCTGCAGCGCCGACAGAGAAGACCTGTCCGTACTGCAAATCCAAGATCGATATCAATGCGACAAGATGTCCGCACTGTACTTCTGAGCTGACAGAATAGTACAGGATCGTTACATACGGCGGTATCATTCGGAATACGGGAAATCCCCGGCGGCGAAACAGATGTGCCGGCCGGGGATTTTCCTGTGGTACAGAAAAATCCGCTGTGGGAAACAGCACTTTGTGGGAAAAGGAAGAAAACAGACGGTATGAAGAAGAATATCAGACTGGTTCTCGAATATGACGGAACCAGATATGACGGATGGCAGAAACAGGGAAATACAGATCGCACGATTCAGGGGAAGCTGGAGGCAGTTCTTTCAGAGCTTGCCGGTGGACCCGTGGAGATCCACGGTTCGGGACGGACGGATGCGGGGGTGCATGCGAGAGGACAGGTCGCCAATTTCCACATGGACAGCGCACGGTGTCCCGGCGCAGAAGAGGCGATGGATTATCTGAACCGCTATCTTCCCGAGGATATCCGGGTGGTGGCCGCGGACGAGGTTCCCGAACGGTTTCACAGCCGGCTGTCGGCAAAGCGGAAAACGTACGCGTACTATGTGGAAACGGCAGAAAAGAAGCCGGTATTCGACAGAAAGTATGTCTATGGCCTCGGGAAACGGCCCGACGTGGAAGCAATGAGAAAAGCTGCGGCGTATCTTGCCGGAGAGCATGATTTCAGAAGCTTCTGCGGGAATAAGAAAATGAAAAAAAGCACGGTTCGGCGTCTGGATTCCATCCGGATCGAGGAGCAGGGGAGCCGGATCGTATTTACGTATACAGGCAACGGATTTTTGTATTTTATGGTTCGGATCCTGACGGGTACGCTCCTGGAGGTGGGCCTCGGAGATAGGGCTCCGGAGGATATGAAGGCGGTACTGGAGGCGAAAAACAGACAGGCGGCCGGTGCGACGGCTCCGCCTGAAGGACTCTTTCTCATGGAGGTGGAGTACGGGGAGAATACCGGGGCAGAAAATGAGAGAAAACAGCCGGTATTATAATATTGGATGTTGAGGCTTGCAATTCCGGTCAGAATGCGTTATAATACCCACTATCAAATAAAAAATGCAGTAAATTCTTCGGGGCAGGGTGAAATTCCCTACCGGCGGTATAGTCCGCGACCCGCCATTGGCGGCTGAGATGGTGCAATTCCATCACCGACAGTATAGTCTGGATGAGAGAAGAAAAGAGATATCGTAAGATCGGTCTATCTTGTGTTTATCTTGTGCCCCGGCTTTTGAAGCCGGGGCATTTTTGTTGAATGAAGCAGGGCTTCAAACGGCAAAAGCGCTCCCACTCAGGTGCGTAAGGCGCATGCTTTTCGGAATTTTCTGCAGGAAAAGGAGACAAAATTATGAGTAACACAAATGCAGGAAACGTTCAGACAGCGGACACGAAAAAAACGGGCGTCAACATCCGCACGATGGCTCTGGTCGCCATGTTCGGCGCCGTGTCTGTCATTCTGATGTTGGTGGAGTTCCCGCTGCCGTTTCTGGCGCCGCCGTTTTACAAGCTGGACTTCAGTGAGGTCCCGGTTATGATCGGAACCTTCGCCATGGGACCGTTAGCCGGTGTGGGAATTGAACTGATCAAGATCCTTCTGAATCTGATGTTCAACGGAACCATCACAGCAGGCGTGGGCGAAGCTGCCAATTTCATTATCGGATGCAGTATGGTTCTTCCTGCCGGACTGATCTACCGGAGACACAAAACCAGAAAGAACGCGGTGATCGGACTTGCTGCCGGAACAGCGACTATGATCGTGGTGGGCTGCTTTGTCAATGCGTTCGTTCTTCTTCCGGCATACAGCGCGGGCCTGGGAATTCCGATGGATACACTTGTGGGAATGGGAACCGCGATCAATCCGGCGATCACAAATGTGGGCTGGTTTGTTGTGATCGCAGTAGCGCCGTTTAACCTTGTAAAGGGCGTGCTTGTTTCGATCGTCACCATGCTCCTCTACAAAAGAGTCAGCGTGATCATCAAGGGGAACCTGACAGGCAAGAGATAGGGCAAAACAGGAAATACAAAAAAATAAAAATATTACTTGACGAATCTGAACGGATGCTATATAATAACATTCGTTCAATTCATTGGGCTATCGCCAAATGGTAAGGCAACGGACTCTGACTCCGTCATTTTCAAGGTTCGAATCCTTGTAGCCCAGCTTACAGGAAGCTGATGCATCGGTTGAAGATGTGTCAGCTTTTTCTTTTTTCAAAAAGCGGTGCTGCGGGAGAGGAAAGTGCACCGATGTTTCTGCATATATGATAAAAGAGATCGTTAAACAGGAAATCGGATGGCAATTTATGTTGTAAAGTCGGGGGACAGTGTGGATTCCATAGCAGCTTCTGCAGGCGTCCCGGTGGAAAAAATCCTGTGGGCCAATCAAATCGAATATCCCTACAGGCTGGCGGTGGGTCAGGCGATCTATCTTCCTGAAAACGGGACGGCTGCCAATGGCCGGACGGAGCTGTACTTCTTCGGGTATGCGTATCCGTTTATCAACCTTGAAGTCCTTGCTGACACCCTTCCGTTTTTGACAGCGCTGTATGTGTTCTCATACGGATTTACAATGGAAGGCGAACTGATCAGCCCTCGTACGGATGACACATGGCTGATCACAGCGGCAAACGAAGCGGGTGTTCGTCCCGTACTGGTGCTGACGCCGCTGGACGCGGAAGGACATTTTAACAATGAACTGGTGACCGCAGTTGTCGAAAATTCGTGGGTACAGGAGCGCCTGATCTGGAATCTGGGGCGCACCATGCAGGAAAAGGGATACGGCGGACTGGATATCGACTTTGAATACGTGCAGGCGAAGGACCGGGAGGGATTTGCGGAGTTTGTCAGCCGCATCCGGCAGGTCATGAATCTTTTTGGCTATCCTGTGTCGGTGGCACTGGCGCCGAAGACCTCCGCGGATCAGGCGGGACTTCTCTATGAGGGGATGGATTACGGTCTTCTCGGGGAAGCGGCGGACCGGGTCCTGCTGATGACATATGAATGGGGATTTGCGTATGGACCGCCCATGGCTGTGGCGCCGATCAACATGGTGCGGCGTGTGGTGGGTTACGCGGTGACGGAGATTCCCGTGGAAAAAATAAGTCTGGGAATCCCCAACTACGGGTATGACTGGCCGCTCCCCTACGAGCGCGGGACGACGAAAGCCGAGTCCATAAGCAACCTGGAGGCGGTGAAGCGGGCTATTGATTTCGGAGTGGAGATCCGGTTCGATGAAATCGCCCAATCTCCGTATTACAGGTACTGGCAGTACGGGGTTCAGCATGAAGTATGGTTTGAGGATGTCAGGAGCATCAAAGCCAAGTATGATCTGATCCGGGAGTATGGTCTGACCGGCGCCGGATTCTGGCAGCTTATGAACTTTTTCCGCCCGGCGTGGCTTCTGATGGAAGAGATGTTCCGAATCCTTCGCTGAACGAAACAGAAACCGGACGGAATTCTGAAAGCAGGGGACAGGCAAGTGTGTTGACAGACATATCTCTCCGGAGTAAAATAAGTTCAGACGGGGCTGCCGGCAGAACGACCGGCAGTACCCAGACGGACACATTCGGATGCACGACATGCGGCGTCTGAGAAAAGAAAAGGAGAGGTGTTAGTATGATCGATACTGTTGCGACAAGAGCCGTTGATCAGAATGCGGAGATTCTGACCGGTCTGGCGGAAAAAATCTGGGAGAATCCGGAAACGGCATTTAATGAAGTGAAGGCCTGTGAGTGGACCGCAGAGGTGCTGAGAAATGCCGGGTTTGAAGTGGAAGTAGGCTATGTGGGAATGCCGACAGCGATCCGCGCGATCTGGGGCAAGGGACATCCGAGAATCGGATTCTTAGGCGAGTATGACGCGCTTCCCGGTCTGAGCCAGAAGGTCAGCACAGAAAAAGAGCCGGTTACTCCGGGAGCACCTGGCCAGGGCTGCGGCCATAATCTTCTGGGAGTTGCCTGCGTCGGCGCTGCTCTGGGTATGAAAGCAGAGCTGGAAGCCACAGGAAAAGAGGGCACCGTCGTATTTTACGGCTGTCCTGCCGAAGAAGTGCTTACCGGCAAGGCGTTTATGGCAAGAGAGGGAGCGTTCACGGATCTTGACGCCGCATTTTCCTGGCATGGTTCCCCGACAAACAATCTGACGACGGGCGTCATGACCGGACTGAACAGCGCGGTCTTCCATTTCCACGGAGTTACGGCCCATGCCGGAGGTGATCCGCACAACGGCCGTTCCGCTCTGGATGCGGTGGAACTTATGAACGTGGGCGCCAATTATCTTCGTGAGCATGTGACAAGTGATGTGCGGATCCACTATGTGATCAAAGAGGGCGGCACCGCTCCGAATATTGTTCCGGACAAGGCAAGCGTCTGGTATTATGTGCGCGCTTTGAGCCGCGAGGCTGTGGAAGATACCTACAGGCGTCTTGTGCTGGTGGCCGAGGGCGCTGCCCACATGACTGAGACAAAGCTTGAGATCGAGTTTATGGGAGGCTGCTACAATACCATGAATCCGGTGATGCTGACCAATCTGACCCACGATGTGATGGAGCAGGTGGAACGCCCGCAGTGGACCGAGGAGGAGAAAGCATTTGCCGAGACGCTGAACAGCAAGAGCCAGCAGTACGATCGCGTGAAGGAATCCGGTATTCTGGAGGACGGACCGCTCTGTACGTTCGTCTCCCCGGTGCGGAATGAGAACGGCTATGGTTCCACGGACGTTGGTGATGTGCAGCATATCGTTCCGTGTGTTCAGGTCATGACGGCGACCTGCAATCTGGCTGCACCGGGCCACAGCTGGCAGATCACGGCCTGTGCCGGAATGAGTATCGGCATGAAGGGTATGCTCTTCGGCTCCAAGGTTATGGCTGTCACAGCCATGAAGCTGGTAGATGATCCGGAGCTGGTGGAGAAAGCGAAAGAGGAATTTAAAAAACAGATGAACGGCAGAACCTACAAGTGCCCGATTCCGAAGGAAGTTCCGATTCCGCAGCCGCAGAAATAAAGAAATGTGTGAGGGCTGGCGCTTGGATGACTGAAAAGCCGGAAGCGCCGGCCTTCTTATGCAGGGTGAGGGTCGATCAGCGAATATGTTCTTCGTATAGAATTGAAACAGGATCCTCTTACTTCCTGATGAAGCGATTGCCGGACGAAAGCCGTAAAAATTTCGCTCCGCGCGTGATTCGACCGGAATCATTACGGCTCTCAGCCAGCCGAAGAGCCTTGAGGCAGTACATTTCTGAGAAAATCGTTCCCGAAGCGGCAGAATTTACTGCTGTGTTTTGTTTGATTCTGATTCGGGCCGTATTCCTTACTGCCAAAGAGTCGGAAGCTCAAGAGAGTTCGGCATCTGATGTCCGGGACTTTCAAAGTAATATCTATATTTGGGAAAATCATGAAAAATCCGGAAAAAAGAAGAAAAAGTGCTTGACGAAACGGCAGGTCATGGATTATAATACATATCGCAGTTGAGGAGTGCCTCAACGGAAAACAAAATATTGGGCTATCGCCAAATGGTAAGGCAACGGACTCTGACTCCGTCATTTTCAAGGTTCGAATCCTTGTAGCCCAGCGAAAAAAAAGAACTGCACACCGGTTGTCGGTGTGTAGTTCTTTTTTGCCGGAACCGGTCATATCCCCGCTTTCAGCTGAAGACGCCGCCGGAACCCTATATTGAAAATGGAATAAGGTTAAAAGAGATTGCAGAGACGTAAAGTATCCAAGAGCCA
>JALEWG010000005.1 GCA_022788065.1 Lachnospiraceae bacterium
ATGCTGCCAGGACATGGAGGAGTCGATCTCATCGCGCTTGTCTTCCTTTGCACCCATGAACTCCGCAACGGACATGCCCTCTTCATAGTTCAGGCTCTTCATCGGATCCTTTTTGATGGTCTTCATGTAGCGCACTGTGAAGTAGTAGCAGATTGCAAAGTTGATGATATTTAAAATCACACGAACGCTGAAGCCAGAGAAGATTGGGAGCTCCGCGATCGGCTGAGCAGTACCGATGGTGGAAGCATTTGCCCAGCCTACATTGAAGCCGGAATATGCGCCCATGTATACAAATAAGAAACCGGTAAAAGCGTCATAACCAAGACTTGTAGCGAGAATGATTCCGATGGGAACCAGCGCTACAACCGGGTTTGCGAATACGCCTGCCGCGCCGCCGACGGACATGAACGCCATGATCAGGAATGCCAGAACATTGGCGTTTAAATTCTTGTTGGAAGCCAGTTTTCCGAAAGCCGCGTTGATGGAGCCGCTCTTTTCAAGAATGCTCACAGCGCCGCCGCAGAACATGATCATGAACATCAGCTTTGCAGCCTTATAGAAGCCGCCTGTTACAGCCATGAGTACGCCCCACGGGCCGACCGGTGTGCTGTCGATCACATGATATGTTCCGGCAATTACTTTGTTCAGGTTTCCTACCTTTTCAGTCTCATATGCTCCTGCCGGGATGATCCATGTCAGTATCGCACACACGATCATCAACATAAACAGGAGTGCACATGTGGTAGGAATTTGGAATTTTTTCTTCTTTTCCATAGTATTTCTCCTTTATATTTTTCCGCCGTGCCATATAGAAACGGCCGCCGGTATTATCTTAAGAAGTCCCTTACATACTGAACGAGGACCGCGGTTCCTGCCGCAAGGCAGCTGTCGTCAAACACATTTCTGGAATTATGGAGTCCATGTCTTGTGTTCGGATCGATATCGTTTCCGGATCCGAGACGGAACTGGGCACCGGGCGCGTACTCCGGGAACAGATAAGAGAAGTCCTCCGATCCCAGGGACGGGTTCTGGACCGTGATCACGTGATCCGCGCCGATGGTCTTTTCTGCCGCTGCCTGCAGGTCCTCGATCACTTCCACGTCGTTCACCAACGGCGGCATTCCCTTCTCCCAGGTGACCTCCGCATGACCGCGCATGGCTTCCGCGCTTGCTTTTGTGATCCTCTCAATGGCCTCCTGCATCTTCGCTCTGCTGTCCGCATTCAGACTCCTTAACGTACCGCTCATCTCCACGAAATCCGGAATCACGTTGGCCGCTTTTCCTCCGTGGATACTGCCGATGGTCATAACCGCCGGATAGACCGGGTGGTTCTCCCGGGAAATCACGGTCTGCAACTGTGCCAGAACATAGCCGCTGATGGCGATCGGGTCGATACAGTTTTCCGGATGGGCTCCATGACCGCCTTTTCCGCTTACTTTAATATAGAAGGTATCACAGGAAGCGTTGGCCGGTCCCCGTTTCAGTCCGATCGAACCTGCCGGGTATTCCGGAGAAACATGCAGTCCCACAAAGACGTCCGGCCTGGAAACCTCATAGAATTTGCATTCTACTAACTGCTTTGCGCCGCTTCCTCTCTCCTCTGCCGGCTGAAACAGAAACAGCACATTTCCGCACAGTTCTTCACGAAGCTCAGAAAGTACCTTTGCACAGAAAAGAAGCGTTGTGGTATGGATATCATGACCGCATGAGTGACACACATTTTCCACTTTCGACGCAAACGGAAGTCCGGTCAGCTCTGACATGGGAAGTGCGTCGATATCCTCACGGATCGCCACGGTCTTTCCCGGCTTTCCTCCCTTTAACAGTCCTACCACGCCGGTCTTCATACCGATCTCACAGATCTCGATCCCGTACTCGGTCAGTTTTTCTCTGATCAGTTCGGTAGTCTTGAATTCTTCATTGCTGAGCTCAGGATTCGCATGAATATGCCTTCTGATGTCGATCATTCCGGACTCATACTTTTTAATAAGGTCCATCGTATTCATTTTCATTTCCTCCATTCACTGCTTGTACCTTTTGCGTGTAATTATGAAAGAATTATAAAGTTTTTCTTTCTATTTTGTAAAATGCTTTTTTCAATATGCAGTATAGCTAAACAGCTATACCACATTTCTGTCATTTATGCTATAATCCACATAACATTTTATACTCATGATCTCACAGAAAGGAGAAAACCTTATGATCCCGGATGAACGTACATGCCGGTATTTTCTAATCATCGCTCAGGAGAAAAATATATCTCATGCTGCCAGACAGCTTTATATCTCCCAGCCGTCTCTCAGCCGTTTTCTGTCCGGACTGGAAAGGGAACTGGGAACGGAGCTCTTTCTCAGGGAAGCAGGAACACTTTCCCTCACTGCAGCCGGAGAACAGTTTTTCCGGTATATCACGAAGCTGAAGGAACTGGAAGCCTCTTTCTCTGCAGAACTGGAAGCCTCTCATGTCCAGAAAAGTCAGACTCTTGTCGTGGGAGCCGGTTCCATCACCAGCCCGTTTCTGGCAGGGAAAGTATTTCCCGTATTCCGCAGGGAATATCCGGAGATCGCGCTTCGTCTGGTCGAAGATATCCATGTGAACCTTCTCTCCAGACTTTCCTCCGGCGAACTGGATCTTGCTCTTCTCGCTGCCTCCGAAGCAGATAATCTTTCCGGACAGCATGTTAAGCTCCTGGCCGGTTCTCCCAGGCTGTTTGTCATTTCCCGGTCTCATCCGCTGGCACGTCTGGTAACGAACCCGGAGACGAATTCCATAGAGAATCCCCAGTTGATCTCTCCCTGCGATCTGGAAAATCAGACCTTGATCTCAGGCATGCCCGGTCAGAAGGTCTGCGACGATGTCAACCTCTTTATCAACAAACACAATATCCGGTCTCTGTCCATTATTCCGCTGCAGACGATCCAGACAAGCCTGTCCATGGCAGAATGCGGTATGGGCGTCGCTCTTATGCCGGGATTTTACATATCCGATCCGGAGCTCCACCCCGATCTGCTCTATCTCTACACCGACGATCCGCTGATCCAGTGGCGTATGACCATCCGGCATAAAAACAGCCGGCTCTCTCCCGCAGAGCGCCGCTTCATCGAACTTGCCGCAGCGGTATTCTCAGGAAAAGAGCCGGCATAATTGTTTATTCGATCAGATGGACCAGAAACAGGTCCAGATTCGGGAAAACTCCGATCGCTGTTACCATTCGGAGTACCTGAAGTACGATCAGATTCGGACTGTTCACGCCGATATCCGATGAGATCAGTGCCATGTCACTGGCCCCCGCAGGCGTCACCATCAGCATTCCTTCCCTCTTTGTGACTCCGCATGTCGCCGCCAGAATACGGCCTGTAATGAATGCGTTCGCCATATAGATGGAAACGATCAGAATCGCGGGGATGATTAACGTCGGAAGCTTGATCAGTGTATCCATTCCAACGGAACAGCCGATATATGCGCCGCTTAAGATCTGCGCCGCCCGCTTGATCCATTTCGGGAACCGGATGGGAAGTCCGAAAAGCTTCAGCGCCAGTGTACCCAGCATGGAAAAAATGAGCGCTCCGGACGGGACTCCCAGCTTTCGCCCGATCAGTCCGCATACCGCAGCAAAGCAAAGCGCACCCACCGTCAAAAGCATAGAACCGTCACTTTTTTTCTTACCATCCGCAGGCGCCGCTTGTGTTTCCCGCTTTTTTTCCTCTTTCGCATACAGCTCGTCCTCATCTTTCGTCAGATGCAGGATCACCGCCGGGAACACACCGACTCCCACCACCATACGCACAAACTGGAGGATCACCACCGACGTCATATCCGCTCCCAGTTCCGCAGCGATTAACGGTGTATCACTCATTCCGCCCGGAATGCAACAAAGCAGCGCCGTCAGGTAATCGAGTCCGCTGATCTTCCAGATTATGGTTCCTGTTGCAATATTTAATATAAGAAGAGAAGCGATCACGATCCCAAACGGTTTATAGAGGGTACGGAGTTTTCGGATATCCTCCCTCTCCACCGTCGT
Organism: Lachnospiraceae bacterium; assembly: GCA_022788065.1. GTDB lineage: Bacteria > Bacillota > Clostridia > Lachnospirales > Lachnospiraceae > SUG393. Next base: position 4,022 of record JALEWG010000005.1, read on the forward strand.
TCCGATGAACGCTCCGGCTATGATCTGAGCCGTCAGACGTGCAAGATACGGCATTTCCGCCCGTCCCGTTATCAGGGACAGGATCGTGGTTCCGATAATACCGCCTACCAGGATTCCTCCCGGTACTTTCATTTTATAAAACAACCAGCCGGCCGCCATGCTTGCGGCCAGTGTCAGTACGATATTCTCCAATTGTACTCCTCCGATTATCAGGCGCGTGCACTCGTGCAGAACATGTCCACCGTTGTCTCCGCCAGAAGCTTTCCGTTCTCATCTGTAACAACGCCGCGGACGATCGTAATGGAGCGGCCGCGCCGCACAAGTATGCCCTTCGCGATAATGGTCCCCTGAGACACATTTCCGATAAAATTCACATGGGCGCTCTGGGTCACGTATTTTCTGCCATCTGCTCTGGCTGTGAGACCTGTAACCACATCGGCCAGCGAATACAGAAGGCCTCCATGAACCTGACCCATAATATTGATGCCGTCCGGATGCACCTCCATTCGGACTTCGCTGCACTCGGTCGAAATTTCCGTAATATACATGTGGTTATGCTGCATAAACGGATTGTGCGCCAGGTATTCCTCCGCGTCCAGATAATTAAAAGCTTTTTCTTCCATCATAATTTCCTCGTTTCCAGGTTTCGTCTGTCATCTGAATCCTTTATTATTGCTCATTTTACCATAATTATTTCCGTTTTACAATCAGTTCTCCTGTCCTGCTAAAACAGTTGAATGTTTTCTCGAAAAGCTTTACAATAGTTTCAGCAGGGAACCTGACGAAAATACTGTTCCCGTTTAGGAGGAATCGCAATGAAGCTTGTTATTATTGAACCTTTGGGTGTGAATGACGAAAAGCTCCTCGCAATGGCAAAGGACATGCTGCCCGGGGATCTTGAGATCCAGTATTACAATACCCGTGTGACAGACACGGAAACTCTTATTGAGCGAGGAAAGGATGCGGATATCATCGCGGTATCCAACCTTCCCATGAACGCAGACGTTATCAACGGGTGTAAGAACCTGAAAATGCTCTCCGTGGCATTCACCGGTGTGGACCACATCGCCATGGAGGCCTGCAAAGCCAACGGTGTACTTGTCAGCAACTGCGCCGGTTATTCCACCGTGGCAGTCGCCGACCTGGTATTCGGAATGATCATTGATCTCTACCGCAATATGATTCCGTGTAATGACGTGGTGAGAAAGGGCGGTACCAAGGACGGTCTTGTGGGCTTTGAGCTGGAAGGCAAAAAATTCGGCGTCATCGGAACCGGAGCCATCGGTCTGCGCACGGCAAAGATCGCCCAGGCATTCGGCTGTGAAGTATATGCATACAGCAGAACTGTAAAGGATATTCCGGGTATCACCTACGTGGATCTGGATACTCTCCTCTCCACCTGTGATATCGTTTCCCTGCACACTCCGTTAAATGACACAACTCGCGGATTGATTGGAAAAGAGCAGTTGGCGCTGATGAAACCGTCCGCAATCCTGATCAACACCTCCCGCGGTCCTGTTGTCGACAGTGCGGCGTTAGCAGACGCATTAAATGAGGGCCGTCTTGCAGGCGCCGGTATTGACGTCTTTGAGATGGAGCCTCCGGTACCGGAAAGCCACCCGCTTCTAAACGCAAAGAACGTGGTCGCTACCCCGCATGTGGCTTTTGCGACAAAAGAAGCTCTGGAAAAGCGTGCCGTGATCGTTTTCGACAACATTGCGAAATGGCTGAACCATACACCTCAGAATGTAATGTGATCAGAAATGCTCTAAATCTGAAAGCATGAAATAAAATTGCCGGACCCGTAAAAATCTGCGGGCCCGGCCGTTTCGGACGGAATTTATTCTGTCATTTCATTGATATCTGTGTAACCCTCCGTGGAAGGAATCGTTACCTTCACCGGATCGCCCGGGTTATTGATATACATATAAACATCCATAATATATCCGATCGTCAGAGGCTCTCCGGTTTCGGGATTCTTCATCGTCATATCCAGATCCATGTACAGATCCTGCTTTACATAGTATCCGTTCTTGTCGATCACCACTTCACCGGTGTTGGATTTCAGATTGTATTCAATCGCCATGCCGGAACCTTCCTCAGCCATTAAAGCCGCTGTCTGGTTCATATAATCATTCAGATACTCCACATCAGTCGTATAAGTAAGGATGGTGTTGTCACCGTCTTTTCTCATTTTCAGGTTATGCATCATGGAAGTATCTACGTTGGTCTGATCCAGATTGCTGGTCGCCATGTTCAGCGCATCCATCATCGGCATCGGCTGTTTCACCTTCACACCCATCATATCCATGTAGCTATATCCGTCCGCTTCCCCATTTACGATCAGATATCCGTCCGGTTTCCACTCCCCCGCAAAAGAGGTGATGGAAAAAGCCAGTGCCATCGAAAACGCTGCCGCAAGCACTTTTGTCCACTTTTTCATAGCCACAACCTCCTGTATTTAAATTTTTATGGTTTCATTATACCATTTTGCAGTATTATTTCAAGGACTTACACGTAGGACTGCTCCACCTGAATCACCGCAAAATAGTTGTTCCAGCGCTGTTTCACAAGTGACTCAATTCCGTTTTTCACTTCCTCATTGTTCATTCCGAAGCCGTACGGAACAACTGCATCAAAAATCAGATTGGTGTGAGAAGGCCCCTGTACCATACGAAAATCATGGATCGAGACGCCCGGAAATTTTTCTTTAATCATACCGGCAAGCTCTTCTCTTATCTCCATCACTTTCCCGTTGTCTGCTTCAATAGGATCCATATGTATCACGGCTTCGCAGCCAAGTTTCTCCTTCAGTTCCCGCTCCACCACATCGATCACGTCGTGCAGTTCGAAGATATCTCCGTTTCCCGGGACCTCGCCATGCAGGGAGATCATGCAGCGTCCCGGACCGTAGTCATGGACGATCAGATCATGGATCCCGATGATTTCCGGGTGTGCCATGACAATGTCTTTGATTTCTCCCACAAACTCCTCTGTCGGCGGCTTTCCGAGCAGAGGATCCAGTGTATCCTTTGCCGCGCTGTATCCCGCGAACAGTACAAAGCCGGCTACAATACAGCCGCACCAGCCATCGATATTCACGCCGGTCACATGGTTGATCCCCATGGAAAAGAGGACCGCCGTGGTTGCCACAGAGTCACTGAGGCTGTCCATGGCAGTGGCTTTCATGGCTTCAGAGTCAATCTTCTTTCCGATGGACCGGTTATAGAATGACATATATAACTTCACGCAGATCGATGCGACCAGAATCATCACGGGAAGCAGCCCCGTCTCCACCGGCTCCGGGCTGAAGATCTTCAGCACCGAGGATTTTAAAAGCTCGATACCCATGAGAATGATGATCATGGACACTCCGAAACCGGACAGGTACTCGATTCGTCCGTGGCCGAACGGGTGATCCTTATCCGCTTTCATGCCGGAGAACTTAAAACCCACCAGTGTGATCATGGAGGAGCCGGCATCGGACAGGTTGTTAAATGCGTCGGCCGTGATCGCGATGGATCCGCTGATGACGCCGGCCAGATATTTTCCCGCAAACAGCATGACGTTCAGCGCGATTCCCACGATGCTGCAGAGCATACCATATGCCCGGCGGACGCCGCTGTCCTCCAGCTGGCTGCTGTTCTTAATAAATATATGAGACAGTAATGTAATCATAGTTCAGTTGCCTTCTTCTAACTCATATTAATGCCAGAACAGCGAGGGAATTAATCCCTCGCTGTCCAGCTTCATTCTATTTGTGCAGTGCAGGAATCTAGGATTCCTGCATGTCATCTTCGTTTAAAATGATTTCTTCTGCTTCTTCCATCGGAGCGTCATTCACGATCTCCTCCTCCGGCTCATGCGTCTCTTCCTGAATTTCATCGGTGCCAAGACGGATACCGCGGTAGCGCTTCATACCGGTACCGGCCGGAATCAGCTTACCGATCAGCACGTTCTCCTTCAGGCCGATCAGGTGGTCAACCTTGCCGTTGATGGCAGCCTCGGTCAGAACCTTGGTGGTCTCCTGGAAGGATGCGGCGGATAAGAAGGAATCGGTTGCCAGGGAAGCCTTGGTGATGCCGAGCATTACCTGCTTGCCCTCTGCCGGCTGCTTGCCCTCCGCGATCAGCTTCTCGTTCATCTCGTTGAAATCTAGAACGTCCATGGAGGTTCCCGGAAGAACCTCGGAATCTCCGCTCTCTTCCACGCGGATCTTCTTTAGCATCTGGTGAACGATCATCTCGATATGCTTATCGTTGATCTCTACACCCTGCAGCCGGTATACACGCTGTACCTCGCGGAGCATATAGTCCTGTACGGCACGTACGCCCTTTACCTTCAGAAGGTCATGCGGGTTGATGGAGCCTTCGGTCAGAACATCGCCGGCCTCCAGCATCTGTCCGTCCAGAGCCTTGATTCTGGAACCGTACGGGATCAGATAGGTCTTGGAGTTTCCGGTTTCCGGATCTGTAACGATGATCTCCCGTTTCTTCTTTGTATCCTTGATCGTAACGATACCGCCG
>JALEWG010000142.1 GCA_022788065.1 Lachnospiraceae bacterium
TCCGCGGACGATGGAGTCGTCGATCAGGAGCAGGCGCTTGTCGCGGATCAGTGTGTCGACCGGAATCAGTTTCATTTTCGCAATCAGATTTCTCTGTTTCTGGCTCGTCGGCATGAAGGAGCGCGGCCAGGTCGGCGTGTACTTGATAAACGGACGGGAGAACGGGATTCCCGATTCGTTTGCATAGCCTACCGCATGGGCAATACCGGAATCCGGAACGCCTGCGACGCTGTCGGCCGTGACGCCCTTATCGCGCTTTGCGAGGAGCTTTCCACAGTTATAGCGCATCTGCTCCACGTTGACGCCCTCGTAGCTTGCAGTCGGATATCCGTAGTAAGTCCATAAGAACGAGCACATCTTCATCTCTTTGCGGGCAGGACTCACGATCTCCACGCCTTCCGCTGTGATGAAATCGATCTCGCCGGGTCCCAGCTCGGAATAGTGGTGGTAGCCCAGGTTCAGGTAAGCGAAATTCTCAAAGGATGCGCAGAACGCGCCGTCCTTGGCGCCGATGGTGATCGGCGTCCGTCCGTAGCGGTCACGGGAGGCATAAATACCCTCGGAAGTCAGCAGCAGAATGGACATGGAACCCTGGATCCGCTCCTGCGCGTAAAGAAGGCCTTCCACGATCGAATCTCGCTGGTTGATGATGGCAGAAACCAGCTCCGTCTGGTTGATGCGTCCGCCGCTCATGCCCATGAAGTGCACATGGCCTTTCCGAAACGCTTCTTCGATTAGTTCCTTTTCATTCCTGATAACACCAACGGTTGTGAGCGCGTAAGCTCCCAGATGGGAATTGATTAACAGCGGCTGCGGGTCCATATCTGAGATACAGCCGATTCCCAGCTTTCCTTCCAGTTCATCGAGATCATGATCGAACTTGGTGCGGAACGGGGAATTTTCAATGTTGTGAATGGAACGCTGGAATCCGTTTTCCCCGTAAACGGCCATGCCGCCGCGTCTGGTGCCGAGATGGGAGTGATAGTCAACACCGAAAAACAGATCCATGGTACAGCTTGTTTTAGAAGCTACTCCGAAAATACCGCCCATGATTATTCTCCTTTGTTTATAAGTGTAATTTTATAATGACCGTTCATAATGAAGGACATTTAATATCATATCACAGACAGGCCGGATGTAACAATAGGAAATCTTACTTTTCTCCGACAAAATTTGTGAGGACCGCGCCTGCGATCATCAGCAGAATGCCTAAAAATACGGCCCACACGGACAGAGACGACAGGGAGCCGAAAAGTCCCGTATTGTAGAAGATCGCAAACGGGGAGGAGATCACAAGACCCAGGATCGCGCAGTAGGTCTGGACCCCGAACCGGTCAAACAGGAATGAAATGAGTTTTGCGATCAGAATAATGCCGACCGCTACGCCGATTCCGAACGGAATAATCAGCAGAATGCCCTCTTTCATCGCCGCCATGTCCATGGCCCTCAGAGCATCCAGGAAGCCTTTCACCAGGTTGATGATCCCATAGTAATAGCCGAGGATCATGAGTACCATGGAGCCGGAGACGCCGGGAATCACCATGGTTGCGGAGGCAACGATTCCGAGAATAAAGAGGATCGCCATATTGGCGCCGGTGGCGGGGATGGTCTCCAGCATATTTTCGCCTCCCTTTAACATGGGAAGACCTGCGGAGAAAGCAAACGCGATCACGAAGGCCAGGACCGCGGAGACACCGATTCCGGAACCGGACTCCGACTTCTTTACCTTCAGACCCGCGTAAATCACAGGGAGACCGCCCAGGATCAGTCCAACGAAGGTCATGCAGGTGACAAACGTGTGCTTGCTTAACAGATACTCGATCGCGTAGGAAAAACCGGCGATCCCGATCCCGCAGCCGAGAAGAAGCGGGAAGAGGAATGCGATGCTCTCCTTTAAGTGGCGGAAAATTCCGGAAACACTGCCAATCATTTTGTCATAGATTCCGAGGGACACGGCCATGGTGCCGCCGGAAACGCCCGGAATCACATTGGCAATGCCGATCATCATTCCTTTAATAATTGTAATTAATAATCTCATATTGATCTGATACTCCTTAATTAAAAAACAATAACAATATTGGAAAACGTAGTTCATTATACATGATAGACGCCTGACTTTCAAGATAATTTCCGGGCGCGTTTTCATGTACGTCAGAAAACCTTGTATCCTTAGCATAATTGTGATAAAATGTATAAAAATTGCATTCCCTGCGGACCGGAAAGTCCGATGGACGGAAATTAACTTACAATCAGGCAACAGGAGGATAACGATTATGGAAGAGAAAAAGCAGAATCTGGAAACGATCTGTATACAGGGCGGCTGGCAGCCGAAGAACGGAGAGCCGAGAGTCCTGCCGATTTACCAGAGCACAACGTTCAAATACGAGACGAGCGATCAGATGGGCCGTTTATTTGATCTGGAGGAGGACGGCTATTTCTATACAAGACTTGCCAATCCTACCAACGATGCGGTGGCTTCCAAGATCTGTGAGCTGGAGGGCGGCGTCGCTGCCATGCTGACATCGTCCGGACAGGCGGCAAATTACTACGCGGCATTCAATATCTGCAATGCCGGCGACCATATTATCAGCGCTGCGACCATTTACGGAGGAACCTCCAACCTGTTTACCGTGACGATGAAAAAGCAGGGAATCGATGTGACACTGGTGGATCCGGATGCGTCCGAGGAGGAACTCGAGAAGGCGTTCCGCCCCAACACAAAGGCGGTGTTCGGTGAAACGATCGCCAATCCGGCGTTAGTCGTGCTGGATATTGAAAAATTTGCGCGCCTTGCCCATAAACACGAGGTACCGTTGATCGTGGACAACACCTTCGCGACGCCGATCAACTGCCGTCCGTTTGAGTTCGGCGCGGATATTGTGACCCATTCCACAACGAAATACATGGACGGCCATGCCATGTCCGTGGGCGGCTGCATCGTGGACAGCGGAAACTTTGACTGGGAGGCCCATGCGGATAAATTCCCGGGCCTGACAACTCCGGATATGTCCTATCACGGCGTGATCTACACACAGAAGTTCGGTAAGAAGGCATTCATTACCAAAGCGACTGCGCAGCTCATGCGTGATCTGGGTTCCATCCAGAGCCCGATGAACGCGTTCCTTCTGAATGTGGGTCTGGAGACACTGCACCTTCGCATGCCGAGACACTGCGAGAACGCGCAGAAAGTCGCTGAGTGGCTGTCTGCGAGAGAAGATGTGGCCTGGGTCAACTATCCGGGATTAAAGGACAACAAATACCATGCGCTGGCGGAGAAATACATGCCGAACGGAAGCTGCGGCGTGATCTCCTTCGGATTAAAAGGCGGAAGACAGGCAGCGGGAGTGTTCATGGACAAGTTAAAGATGGCTGCGATCGTGACCCATGTGGCCGACGCGAGAACGTGTGTCCTGCACCCGGCGAGCCACACCCACCGTCAGTTAAGCGACGAGCAGCTGGTGGAGGCAGGCGTGGATCCGTCCCTGATCCGTCTCAGCGTGGGCATTGAGAACGTGGACGATATTATTGAGGATCTCAGACAGGCTCTGGAAGACTAAGCGTCAGGAGCCTGCCGGTACAGAATATGGAGGATCGGAATGGATGATGTAAGGGGAAAGAGCAAGCGGGGACTGTTAAGGCTGGTATTCGGCCGTACCATGTTCATCCTGCTGTTCATTGCGCTGCAGATAGCGGCTCTGGTGGGGTTATATCTGTGGCTGGACGAAAAGTACAGCGCATACGGATACGGTTTGTTTGCAGTCGTGGGATTCGTCCTGGCGGTCCGGATCTTAAATGAGAAGCAGAACGCCAGCTTCAAAATGACATGGCTGATCCTGGTGCTGCTCTTTCCCGTGTTCGGAGCACTGTTTTACCTCATGGTCCAGCTCCAGATGGAGACGAAGATCCAGGCAAAGCGGATCGCAGATATCCATTCCAGAACCTGTCACTATCTGCCGCAGAATGAGGCGGTATTAAAAAAATTAAAGAAAGAGAGCAGGAGCAATGCCAGTCTGGTCCGGTATCTCTATGACAGCTGCGGATTCCCGGTCTATGAGAACACCAGCTTCCGGTACTATCCGCTGGGAGATGACTTTTTTAAGGAGCTGATCCCCGAGTTAAAACAGGCGAAACGGTATATTTTCCTGGAATATTTTATCATCCAGCCCGGCGTCATGTGGGACAGCATTCTGGAAATTCTGGAGGAGAAAGCGGCAGAGGGCGTGGAGGTCCGGATCCTTTACGACGGAATGAACTCCTTCTCCAATCTCCCGCATGACTATCCGAAGGATCTGGCGGCCAAAAAGATCAAATGCCGCATTGTCAATCCGATCCGTCCGGCGATCTCCACCAGCCAGAACAACCGGGACCACAGAAAGATCCTTGTCATTGACGGAATCGTGGCGTACACCGGCGGCGTGAACCTCGCGGACGAGTACATCAACCGGAAAGTCCGGTTCGGCCACTGGAAAGACAACGCGATCTGTTTGCGCGGCGATGCGGTGCGAAGCTTTACGGTCATGTTCCTTCAGATGTGGAACGTGAGCGGAAGAAATCTGGATTACGACTGCGATTACGGCAGATACCTGAAGATCGACCGGGACGCTGTGCTTTCCGGCCCTGATACGGAGGGCTTTACGGTGCCGTTCTCTGACAGTCCGTTGGACGATGAGCCTGTGAGTCATCAGATCTATCTGGACATCATCTACCAGGCGAGGGAGTACGTGTACATCATGACGCCCTACCTGATCCTGGACGATGATATGAGGACCGCACTCTGCTATGCGGCGAAACGCGGGGTGGACACGGTGATCATCATGCCCCATATTCCCGACAAACAGTATGCATTTATGCTGGCGCACACCTACTATCCGGAGCTCATCGCCGCCGGCGTGAAAATCTATGAATATCTGCCGGGATTCGTCCATTCCAAGACGTTTGTCAGCGACGGAGAGAAGGCTGTGGTGGGGTCCATCAATATGGATTTCCGCAGCCAGTATCTGAATTTTGAATGCGCCGTCTATATTTACCGAAATTCGGTCGTGAAGGATATCCGCGCTGATTTCGACGAGACACTGAAAAAATGCGTGCGGATGACAAGGGAGAGCTACGAGGCACTCCCCGTTCTCCAGAGATTTCTGGGACGGACGCTGCGGCTCATCGCGCCGCTTATGTAAAAAATTCGATTACCGCTAAGGGATAGATACAATGCCCGGGAAGCCTTGAAAACACAGGCTTGTCCGGGCATTGGTCCGTTTATGTCCAGCTACAGATCAGTTCAGAACACACTTTTTTCACAAAAACCTGACAGATTTTCACAGAATCATCACATTCATCTGGTAGAGTTTATTCTATATTCAGGCCGGGTTTATATTTTTTTTAGATTTGGCCGTGATTCAGGCAGAATGGAAGGAGAACCTATATGATTCGTGGAAAGAAGGCGGTGGTTTTTGCGGTTTCCTGCGCAGTCTCAGCGGGGATGTGCATGACGGTTTTCGGTGCGGAAGCATCGTTTGATATGAGAAAAAAGGCGGTAAACCTGCTCGGGATCATGACGACAGGGAATTTAAATTCCAATGTTTCCAGAGCGGAGTTTGCGAAAATGCTGACAGGTGCTTCCGAGTACCGTCATGTGACCGGAACGGCGGGAAATGTGTCCGTGTTTGCGGATGTATCCGCAGCCGGTGAGTATGCGTCCGCTGTGCGCACGGCGGCGTCCAACGGCTGGATGACCGGCTATCTGGGCGGCAAATTCAAACCGGACGAGGGCGTGACGTATAAGGATGCGGCGCGGGGAGACATGGCGCTCTTAGGATATTCCAATACCGATTTTTCCGGAAATATTCAGGAAAACCGGATGGCGAAATTTTCAGAGCTGGGGCTGGACACCAACATTGAGCGGGATCCGGATGAGGTCCTGACAAGAGAGGACTGCATCAATCTTTTCTATAATCTCATGAAGGCGAAAACGAAGAGCGGAAGCAGGTACGGAAGCCAGGTTTTCGAAATGCAGTACACGTCTGACGGAGAGATCAATATCTCCTCACTTCTCGATGACAGTCTGAAAGGACCGAAGCTTATCGATCCATACCGGCGGGATCTGAAAGATATTGTTCCGTTTTCCTTAAAGAATGCGACCATGTTCTTAGACGGAGAGGCATCCAACGAAAGCGATATCAATGATTACGCCATCGTTGTTTACTACCATGAACAGACAAAGACGATTTTTGCTTATTCCAGTGACGGAGAAAACAAAGGAGCTTCCGAGGGTGAGATCAAAGCCATCTACTATGATTCGACGGATCCGTTCACTCCGGTGACCGTGGTTCTGGACTCCAATGATCAGGAGTATGCGGAGGACGGCGACACCTTCAAACTGACTTCTTCGGATCTGCAGTATCTGTTCTCCATTTACGGGGAATTTCAGGTGGGAGACGATGTGACGATCGTCTGGGAAAAAAACGGAACCGGTGAAAATGCAACCTACACGGCCATTGACGTCGTCGGGGATTATTAAAGGAGAACCGCGGAATGGATAAGAAAAAGAGAAAAAAAGGAAAAAAGCTCCTTGTCATTCTGGCCGTGATCCTCGTTGCGGCAGTGGCCGGATACTGGTTCTGGAGCAATAAGAAAAAAGAAGCGGCTGTCCAGAACACGGGATCGGTACAGACAGCTACAGTGACACGCATGGATATCTCCTCAGAGCTTACGGCGTCCAGTTCCCTCTCCCCGAAGGACACGTATGAAGTCACTTCTCTGGTGGAAGGCGAGGTTCTGGAAGCCCTGTTTGAGGAGGGCGATGTGGTGGAGAAAGGACAGATCCTCTACCGGATCGACGCGTCCTCCATGGATACGGATCTGAGCTCCGCGCAGACCACCTTAAAGCGCGCGCAGGAAAGCGAGCAGACCGCAAAAGAGGACTATGAGGAAGCGCTTCAGAAGCTCTCCGGCAATACATATAAATCCACAGGAACCGGTTATATCAAGACTCTCTACGTGGAGGCAGGCGACAAGATCAGCAACGGAACCAGGATCGCCGATCTCTATGACGATTCTGTCATGAAGCTTACGGTGCCGTTTCTGACTGCAGAGGCGGAGCAGATCACAGTCGGAAGTGAGGCTGTTCTCACGATCGAGGACACGGGCGAGCAGATTCCGGGTACGGTCATCTCCGTCAGCAGCCTGGAGGAGGTACTTTCCGGAGGACGTCTCGTGAAGGCCGTGACGGTCGAGACACAGAATCCGGGAGGTCTGACATCTCTCATGCAGGCCACGGTGAAGGTCGGAGATTTCGTCTGCAGCAGTGAGGGCACGTTCGTGCCGAAGACGGAGCGGACCATGACTGCGGAGCTTTCAGGCAATGTGAGCCTTGAGGTGGCTTCTGTTATCACAGATGAGGGAAGCTATGTGGGAAAAGGAACTGCCATGTTTGCGGTCACCGCGAAATCGGCTGAAAAATATATCAAAACCTTTAAGGACAGCTACGAGTCCGCTGGAGATTCTGTGGAAAACGCGGAAAATAAACTCTCCAACACGCAGGATACGATCGATGACTACACGATCACGGCGCCGATCTCCGGGACTGTGATCACAAAGAATTCCAAGGTCGGTGACAAGATCACTAGAAGCTCGGGAAGCTCCACGGTAATGGCAGTCATCTACGACCTGTCCGCCATGACGTTGGAGATGTCGGTGGATGAGCTGGATGTGAGAAGTGTGAAGGTCGGCCAGACCGTGGAAATCACGGCAGACGCCGTCGAAGGAGTGACTTTCGGGGGAACCGTCACCAATGTGAGCCTCCAGGGCAGCTATTCCAACGGCGTCACCAACTATCCCGTAACCGTCACCATGGAGGAGACCGGAGACCTGCTCCCGGGTATGAATGTGGATGCACAGATTATTCTGGATGAATCCAAAGACGCGCTCTGCATTCCGGTGGGTGCGCTCATGCGCGGCAACCGCGTGTATGTAAAGAGCGGATCATCTGCGGGGACCGCCGGCGGAAATCAGGAAAACGCAGCTGCGGGTGGAAGTCAGGAGAATGCGGCCGCGGGAACAGCGCAAGTGAAAAAGAGCGGCGTCCCGGACGGCTTTGTGGCAGTGGAAGTGACGACCGGAATCGTCAATGACGACTATGTGGAGATTCTGTCCGGCCTTTCCGAAGGCGATGAGGTCTATGTGGATCCGAGTGCAGGCCAGACTACTACGAATATGTGGCAGATGGGCGGAGCCGGTATGCAGGGCGGAATGCCGGGAATGGCTCCGGGCGGCGGCTCGAATAACCGCGGCGGCTCCGGGAATATGGGCGGCGGCGCCCCGAGACCGTAAGAAAGGAGGCGCTCTCATGGAACAGACAGAACGTACGCCTCTGATCGAACTGAAAGACATTTATAAAATCTACTATATGGGCGATGAGGAGGTCCGGGCCAACGACGGGATCAGCCTGACCGTACATGAGGGAGAATTTGTGGCCATTGTGGGAAAGTCGGGCAGCGGAAAATCTACGCTGATGAATATCATCGGTGCGCTCGACGTGCCCACGGAAGGAACCTATACCCTCGGCGGC
>JALEWG010000206.1 GCA_022788065.1 Lachnospiraceae bacterium
AAGGACTCGTTGGAAGCTGCCTTCATTGCTGCGTTGATGGATTCCTTTGTCGGCTGGCCCTTAACAACTGCTGTTAAGATTGTTGTGGAACCGGTCGGGGTCGGAACACGCTGTGCGGAACCGATTAACTTGCCGTTTAACTCCGGAATAACAAGACCGATAGCCTTTGCTGCGCCGGTGCTGTTCGGAACGATGTTGATCGCTGCTGCGCGGCTTCTTCTCTTGTCGCCCTTTCTCTGCGGTCCGTCCAGAGTCATCTGATCGCCTGTGTAAGCGTGGATCGTGCACATAATACCGGACTGGATCGGATATGCATCGTTCAGAGCCTTTGCCATCGGAGCCAGGCAGTTTGTTGTACAGGATGCTGCGGAGATGATTCTCTCCTCGCCTGTTAATGTCTCATGGTTTACATTGTAAACGATTGTCGGAAGGTCGTTGCCTGCCGGAGCGGAGATGATAACGTACTTAGCGCCTGCATCGATATGAGCCTGTGCTTTTGCCTTGGAAGTATAGAAGCCTGTGCACTCCAGCACTACATCTACACCGATCTCGCCCCACGGAAGCTCTGCTGCGTTAGCCTTTGCGTAGATCTTGATCTCCTTGCCGTCAACAGTGATGGAATCCTCACCATAGGATACAGTATCAGCAAGAGCATATCTGCCCTGTGTGGAATCATATTTTAATAAGTGAGCAAGCATCTCCGGAGATGTTAAATCATTGATTGCAACGATCTCAAAACCTTCAGCACCGAACATCTGTCTGAATGCCAGACGACCAATACGGCCAAAACCATTAATTGCAACTTTAACTGCCATTTTTCATTCCTCCTAAAAATATTGATTGTTAAATTCTAATCAACCTTAGTTTGTATTGTACATAATTCTTCTGGAAATAGCAAGTCCTTTTTACAAAATTAACCCGTATTTTTTCTTGCAAGTTTCGGGCTTTTTCTTTATACTGATGGTAAATTTGCACACATTTTTTGTATGAATACGGGAGGTATTGACAATGTTATCCAGATTCAGAAAATTATCGTTGGAAAAACAGCTGTTTATCAGCTTTCTTTCCCTGTCTGTATGCCTTCTGTTTCTCTCCTTAAGTATAACCCTTTCCTTAAATCTTACACGCAGGAGAAATGAAATTGACCGTTCCATCAGCAGCATCGCCGCCTACATCGCGTCCCTGGACCCGGTGACTGCCATGCTGGAACTGGGCTATCCCACTGAGGAGGCCCGAAAGGAACTGGATACGCTCTACGAGACCTTTACCGATATTAATGTCATCGTTATCTATAATACAAACGGACTCCGCTTCTATCACACAGACCGCAGGCAGTCCGGGGAAACGCTGATGGAAGGTGAGGAGACGGCGATCCTGAACGGAAGTGCTCCCTATATCACCACAGGAATCGGTTCCCGCGGCACCCAGCGACGTGCGTTCCACGCCATTACCAACAAAAGCGGAGAACGGATCGGCTTTGTCATGGCCTCCGTGTACACCACTTACATCACCGATCAGGCAAAGGCGCTGCTTCCGGCATATTTTGTCATCGCCCTTATCATGCTGGCTCCAAGCCTCCTCCTCTCTCATATGATCGTCCGTCTGCTCCGGGCTTCCCTCATGGGACATCACCCGCAGGAGCTTCTTGATCTTTATTTAAAACAGGATACGGTATTAAACGCCATGGAGGAGGGGATCATCGCCTCCGACTGTTCCGGAGCCGTGATCTTCGCCAACCAGGCGGCTTCCCGCCTGATCTCCTCCGAAGGCCCCGTCACCGGCCGGCTGATCCGGGAGGTCTTCCCGTTCACCTCCTCAGGAGAAATTCTGAAAACCGGAGTGTCCGTTTCCCACAGAGGCTGTCAGCTGGAATCTCATCCGCTCATATACAGCGAACTGCCCATCGGCAGTCCTCCGGATATTCAGGGCGTCCTCACGATCCTGATAGACCGTTCGGAAATTGAGAATCTTTCCGATGAGCTCTCAGGCGCCAGATCCATGCTGGATACACTTCGCTCTTTCAACCATGAATTCCTGAACAAGCTTCATGTGATCCTGGGCTATCTCCAGACCGGGCAGACCGAACAGGCGATCCAGTTCATCACCAACAGCAATCTGGTATCCAGTCAGGCGATCCGGCAGACTGCGGACTGTCTTCGCGTTTCCCGGATCTGTGCCATTGTCATCGGAAAAATGATGCATGCCGCAGAGCTCGGAATCCTGCTGACGGTGAGTCCTGACAGCCGCTGCATGAACCAGGACCTGATT
>JALEWG010000220.1 GCA_022788065.1 Lachnospiraceae bacterium
GTTCCTGTATTTCAGGTTTTAGGAGGGCGCGGTAATGAAAAAAAGACAGATTCTGCCGGTCCTTCTGATGGCGGCAGTATTATTTGGCCTCTCGGCGGCGGTATGGACCGGCGGCCGCAGCACGTTTTCGTACAGTGAGAGGAGAGAATTGGCGAAGTTTCCGGAGCTTTCTGTACAGACGGTACTGGACGGCTCGTTCATGGAACAGTTTGAGGTCTATGCCATGGATCAGTTTCCGTTCAGGGAAACGTTCCGGAGGTTGAAGGCAGAAGCGCTGTTTGATCTGTTCCGTCAGAAGGACAGTCACGGCATCTATGTGGCGGAGGGATACGCCTCAAAAATGGAGTATCCTCTCAATGAGGCCATGCTGGAGCATGCGGCGGACCGGTTTCAGTACCTGTATGACAGATATCTGGGAGAGACGGAGCACATCTATTTTTCCGTGATCCCGGATAAAAACTGTTTTCTTGCGGAAAAGAACGGGTATCTTTCTCTGGATTATGAGGAACTGGTCCGGTCCATGCGGGAAAAGACGGAGTTTATGACCTATGTCGATATTTTCGGGACACTGGAGCTGGAGGATTATTACCGGACGGACACCCACTGGCGGCAGGAGCGGCTTTCGGAGACGGCGAAGCTCCTCGCAGAGGCCATGGGCGTTTCTCTTCACGCGGAATACGAGGAGAGAGAACTTAAGCTTCCGTTCTGCGGCGTCTACTGCGGACAGTCCGCGCTGCCTCTGAAGCCGGATACGATCCGGTATCTGACGGGAGACGTGCTGGATTCCTGTAAAGTGACCTGCTATGATTCGGGGGAGCCGGTGGAGATTCCCCTGTACGATATGGAGAAGGCTGCCGGAAAGGATCCCTATGAGATGTTCCTGTCCGGAACGCGGGCGATCCTCACCATTGAAAATCCGCTTCTGCAAAACGGGCGGGAGCTCATCGTGTTCCGTGATTCCTTCGGAAGCAGCCTGATCCCGCTTCTGGCAGAGGGATATGAAACGATCACAGTGATCGATATCCGCTATGTGGACAGTCGGATCCTTGGGGATCTGGTCTCCTTCGAGGGACAGGATGTGCTGTTTTTATACAGTACGCTGTTGCTGAACAACAGCATGGCACTAAAATAGGAGAACGCGAAAAATTCACCTGTATCTTACAATCCTTTTACAGAAATGTGGTGGAAATCCCCGCGGGACGTCTGTTATGATGGCAGTGGAGGTGCGCATATGAATAGAAAAGGATTTTCAGACAGAGGAGACTGGTATAAGGGGAACCTTCACTGCCATTCGACAAACTCTGACGGACATTTATCACCGGAACAGGTGGCTGCATACTATAAGGACCACGGATACAGCTTTCTCGCGATCAGCGACCATGACCGGTTTTCTGATTACCGGAAGGAGCTTGACGGCGACGGATTCATCATTTTACCGGCTCTGGAAGCTTCGGCCGTTCTGTTTAAGGAAAAGGGCAGCAGGGACAGGATCTGCGTCCATCACATGCAGGCTCTGCTTGGCACGGAGGACATGCAGAAGCAGGCGGAAAAAGGACTGCTGAAGCATCTGGAGGTGTATCCCAGGAGAATTTACTATGGATCGTGGGATGGCGGAAAAGTAGCCCAGGAGATGCAGGACGATCTGAAAGCCCACGGCTTTGTGACGACTTACAATCATCCGGTATGGTCCCGGGTGAGGGAGGACGAATTTGTGGATCTTGACGGGATCACTGCTCTGGAGATATACAATTACGGAACGGTCATCGAGAGCGGAACGGGATTCGACACGATCCACTGGGACGTTATGCTGAGCAGAGGAAAGCATATTTCAGCCTTTGCGTCTGACGACAACCACAACAGTGAAAAGCTTCCGGATTCTTTTGGCGGGTATATTATGGTCATGGCGGAAAAGCTGGACCATGAACATATAATCCGGTCGATTCTGGACGGCAATTATTATTCCTCCTCCGGCCCGGAGATCTGCGACTGGGGGATCCGGGATGACGTTGCGTATGTGAAGTGCAGCCGGGTGGATCATGTGAATTTCATTTGCGGCAATTACATCAACGCAGGAGCCACGGTTCTCGGCCATGACGGCGGAATCACAGAGGCGGAATTCCCGCTCAGGGGAAATGAGGCGTATATCCGGGTAGAGTGCGTGGACATGTTCGGGAAAACGGCATGGACAAATCCGATCTATTTGAGATAGGAAGAGACGGGAAGATGGCAAAATATATTCTGACAATCACGGAGATGGCAAGGCTTAAAAACATTACAAGTGAAACTCTCCGGCATTATGACCGGATCGGGCTTCTCAAGCCGGATTTTGTGTCGGAGAGCGGAATCAGATCCTATTCGATTCGCCAGTATGAGAAGCTGGGAACGATTCTGGAACTGAAGCAGATGGGGCTGTCGTTAAAGGAAATTCAGGATTACATGGAAAACCGGAATTTTCAGAAATCCATGGAGCTCTTAAAAAAGTACCAGAAGCGATTTGAAGCGAAGCTTGACGACCAGATCCGCCTGAATGAGATCATGAAGCAGAAGCTTTCCTTTCTGGACCGGCTTTCTGAGCTGCCGTCCATGGAGACTGTGTTTGAGCAGCATTTTCCGAAGCGGTATATGGTCACGTTCGGGAAGCCATCCGGAGACCGGGAGGAACACGCCATGGCCTTTACAAGGCTGGAAAACTGTCTTCATGAGAACATGCCGATTCTTGCCAGCGATCGGATCGGGGTCTTTTCCGATGTATCGATTCTGACGCCTGGCGAGGAGCTGGTGGATGCGATTCCCATGATACTGGCTCCGAGGGCCGGAGCGGACCGGGAATACATGAAGGAGATTCCGGAAGGCGATTATGTGTGCATGTATTACAAAAACGGGACACTGGAAAAATATGATCCCTCTTTTGAGCGGGTCAAGAGCTATATCAGGAAAAAGGGGTACCGGATCGACGGGATGATTTTACAGGTTTACAAGCTGGATGTGACGCTGACCAATAACCGGGAGGAGACCGTTCTGGAACTCCAGGTTCCGGTGAAACGTATCTGATTCCTATTGAGGCTGCCGCTTCAACGATAAAACAATCGTGAAGCGGCAGTTTTTTATTGATGGAAGCGCCCATAGAAGGGAAGTATTTATAGTCATATTTTACCTGAGGTTTACAAAGTTTGGCGGGCTTTATATTGAAGTTTGTGCGGCACAAATGTGTAAATTAATGGCGAAGCAACGAAAAAGACAAAGAAAACAGGAGGAAAATATGAAATCAATACTTGTAAAAACCTCAGCAGTATGTCTGGCAGCAGCAGTTCTGATGACCGGATGCGGTTCCAAGACTGCGTCCGCAGAAGCCGTTGACTTAAGAACACTGTCACTGGACGAAATTGAAGCGAAAGCAAAAGAAGAAGGAAAAATCTCTTCCGTGGGAATGCCGGAAGGCTGGGCCAACTGGGAGACCAGCTGGAAAACCTTTACAGAGACCTACGGACTTGAGCATGACGATACAGATTTAAGCTCCGCGGAGGAGCTGTCCATGTTTGAAACGGAAAAAGACTCCCCGACCAAGGATATCGGAGACGTGGGACAGGCCTTCGGTCAGACCGCGATCGACATGGATGTGGTACAGCCCTATAAAGTTTCCACCTGGGATTCCATTCCTGACTGGGCGAAGGATCCGGACGGAAACTGGACCCTCTCCTATGTGGGCACCATGAGCAGCATGGTAAATCAGGACAAGGTTCCTGAGACCATTGATTCCTGGGAAGCACTTAAAAACAGCAGCGCAAAAGTCACGCTCGGCGACGTGGTGCGGGGAGCGGCGTCCCAGATGGCGGTATTGTCCTGTGCCTATGCGTTCGGAGGCGGCGTGGACAATGTGGATCCGGCCATTGAGTTCTTCAAAGAACTGGCGCAGTCGGGCCGGCTGGATGCGGCCGCCTACAGCCAGGAGCGCATGAACCGCGGCGAGGTGGAGGTTTACCCGGTATGGGATTTTCTCTCCCTTCAGTACAGAGAACGCACGCTGGAAAATAACCCGAATATGACGATCGGATCCCATGTCATGCAGGATGGAGCGATCCAGTCCGGCTACTGCCTGGTGATCAACAAGTATGCACCGCATCCGCACGCAGCGGCTCTGATGGTAGAATATCTCCTGAGTGATCAGGGCCAGATTGACCGCGCGAGAGGGTATGCGAGACCGATCCGCTCGGATGTGGAACTCCCTGACGACGTAAAGAGCAGCCTGATCCCGGACGCAGAGTATGCAGATACGATTCCACTGACGGATAATGAGGCGATCGCAAAAGCATGCGCTGAGATCGCGGAACGGTGGGAAGAAGAAGTCGTCCCGCTCATACAGTAGGGCAGGTGAATCAAATGGAAGCTATCAGAAAAAACGGGAAGAAGCTGGTCTTCTTCCTCCCCTTCCTCATTCTGGTGACTATGTTTTTGCTCGTGCCGCTTTTCGGCATGATAAAAAAGAGCCTGACAGGCACCGATGGAACCCTGAGTCTGGAAAATTTTGTGTAGGTCTTTTCGAAAACCGTCTACCTGACCGCGATAAAAAACAGCCTCTGGATCTCCGTCTGGTCGACGGCGGCAGGTCTTGCGGTTGACTTTATCCTGGCGCTCACGCTGACAAACGCAGGGAAGACGAAGAAGGACTGGTACCTCTCGCTCTTAAATCTGACGTCCACGTTTGCGGGACTTCCCTTAACACTGTCCTTTGTCACCATTCTGGGAACATCCGGAGTTTTCGTGCTGATCAGCCAGAAGATCGGATTCTCTCCGCTGGCAGGATATGACCTGTATTCGCTGAAGGGTATGTTTCCGATCTACCTCTATTTCCAGATTCCGACGGGAACACTTCTCCTGATTCCGGCTTTCGGGAAGGTGAAAAAGGAATGGAGGGAGGCGGCGATCCTCATGAATTGCGGCGCTCTCAGATTCTGGTTCCGGATCGGAATCCCGGTTCTGATGCCGGCCATCATGGGCACCACAGGTATGCTGTTCGCCAATGCGCTGACGGCGTACACCACTCCGTATCTTCTGGTCAACGACAGCATCGCACTGCTGCCGATCAAGATCGCGGACATGTTTGTGGGAGATATCAAGCAGAGGCCGGGACTGGGGAGCGCGCTTTCCATTGTGCTTCTGGCACTTATGCTTGCAGTGCTCGGTATCACGAATCTGGTAAAAAGAAAATTTGAAAAAGGACAGAACTAAATGAAAAAGAATACCATTACAGGAACGATCTGGCAGGCGGCAGTGGCGCTGTTTCTGATTCTACCTCTCGTTGTTACGGCCACTTATTCATTCTCTGAGCGCTGGATCACGATTCTGCCGGAAAACCTGACGCTGAAATTTTATCAGGCCCGTCTGTCGGATGGGAGATTCTGGGCCGGCATCCTGCGGGGGATGGCTGCCGCCGCCATTCCTGTCATTGCCACCAACATTATCATGCTGCTGGCGCTGTTCGCCGCCATCATCTACTTTCCAAAAACGGAAAAATATCTTCAGGTGTGCTGCATTATCCCGACAACGATCAACGGAATCATTCTGGCGACATCGATCCTTTCTTCTTATGCGGGAACCGGCACGATCTTTTCCAACCGCATCGTCATGCTCATGTGCGCGTACTGTATTTTCTGCCTGCCGCTTACGTATCAGGGGATCCGCAACAGCCTGTACGCGGTGAATACAAAGATGCTTCTGGAGGCGGCCGCCATTCTCGGAGCCGATGAGTTTTACGGTTTTGTGCGGATCATCGTTCCGGCGATCCTGCCTGGGCTCGTGAACACGGCTCTGATCAACTTTGCTGGCCTGTTCGGTGATTTCGCGATCATCAAGATCATCGCGGCTTCCCAGTTTGAGACCGTGCAGACCTATCTGTACAAGAGCAGGAATACGGATACCCAGTCCTTCAGCGCAGGAGTTGTGATCCTGCTTCTGATCACAATGATCATCAACATAGCCGTTCACAGAAATGCTGCCGGTAATGTGCAGCGCGGAAAAGAGGAAAATGCATGAGTTATATCGAATTTAATGAAATCAGAAAATCGTTTGGAGAGAATGAAGTGCTGAAAGGCGTTTCCCTGTCCGTGGAAAAAGGAGAATTCATCAGTCTCCTGGGGCCGTCCGGCTGCGGCAAATCCACGCTGCTTCGGTGCCTCGCAGGTCTGGAGCAGGTGAGCGGCGGCTCCTTTATTCTGGACGGGACGGACATCACGGAGCGTCCTCCGCAGGAGAGAGAGATCGGCATGGTGTTTCAGCAGTATTCTCTGTTTCCCAATATGACGGTTGAGCAGAATCTGGCCTTCGGATTGGAGATCAAAAAAATGCCGAAGGAACAGATCCGGACGGAGATCCAGGGAGCGCTGGAGATGGTCGGTCTCACGGACAAGAGAAAGGAGTATCCGGCCAGACTTTCCGGCGGTCAGCAGCAGCGTGTGGCGCTGGCGCGTGCCATCGTCTCGAAGCCCAAGGTGCTTCTCCTCGATGAGCCCTTAAGTGCCATCGACGCAAAACTGAGGAAAAATCTTCAGGTGGAGATCCGCAGGATCCAGAAGGAGCTGAATATCACAACGATCTTTGTCACCCATGATCAGGATGAGGCCATGCTGATGTCCGATCGGATCTGTCTTTTAAATGAAGGAACGATTGAGCAGATCGGGAATGCGGTCGAAATTTATACCAATCCCCGCACGAAGTTCGCAGCCAGCTTCATCGGTCATTATAATGTGCTGGAGTGGAATCAGTTTTCTCATATGTTCGGAGAGCGGACAGAAGAAAAGTCAGCGATTGCCATCCGGCCGGAGGTGATCTCCATGTCCCATGCGAAACAGAATCACGAGAATTCCTATGAGGTGCGGGGAACTGTCATGGACAGCCAGTCCGTCGGTAACGTGCTGCGCTATCACGTGCAGGTGAATGGCATCAGTCTCAGGGTCGACACACTGTTCAGGAGCTTTATGCTGTTTCAAAACGGCACCGATGTGTGGCTTTCTCTGGAAAAGAGAAACTGTCTGAGACTTGCAAACTGACGATACGGGAGGACAGGAAGAAAATGAAGTACGGTACGATCAATTCACTGAAATCTCCGCGCTTTGCGGGAGTGAAAACATTTATGCGGATGCAGCAGGTCAGGACGACGGAGGATATTGATTTTGCGGTCGTGGGAATCCCGTTTGACACCTGCGCCTCCTACCGGGCCGGGACGCGCTTTGGCCCGGCGTCCATCCGGGAGATGTCCTGTCTGGCTGCGAAGCCCTACAATCCGGTTCTGGATGTGGACATTTTTGAATACTGCTCCGGGGTGGACTACGGTGATCTGAATTCGGTTCCGGGATACATTGAAGATTCGTTTGCGCTGATCACGGAGGAGATGAAAGAATTGTTTGCCCACGGCGTTATTCCGATCGCTATGGGCGGCGACCACAGTGTCACGCTGCCGGAGCTGCGGGCGTGCAGCGCGGTCTGCGGGCCGGTGGCCCTCGTCCATTTTGACGCTCACTATGACACGATCTCCGAATATTTCGGAAAGCCGTACAACCACGGCACCCCGTTTTACCATGCGGCAAAGGAGGGACTGGTCCTTCCGGAGCGCTCGATCCAGATCGGGATCCGTGAGGGCCTTTATGGCGTCGCGGATACCATGAATTCAAAGAATCTGGGCTATGAATCCATAACCGCAGCGGACATGCATCACATGGCTCCGGAGGAGATCATTCGGATCATCCATGAGCGCACAGGCAACAATAAGGTTTTTCTGACGTTTGACATCGATTTTCTGGATCCGGCCTTTGCGCCCGGCACCGGAACACCTGTGCCGGGCGGATTTTCCACCTGGGAAGCGCTGGAGCTGATCCGCGGTCTGAAGGATCTGGACATCGTTGGGTACGATGTGGTCGAGGTAGCGCCTGCGTTCGACCCGGCGGGGATCACATCCATCGCGGCTGCCGGCATCATACAGGAGTTTATGTCTCAGATTGCGTGGAGGAAGAGATTACGAGCGCTCTCTTCCTGTTAAGCAGATACGGTCGGAGATATCCGACTGTACTGCACATGGGAAGGATGTCGCCGGAAAGATCAATGGTCAATCTCTCTTTTATGTAACGGATACGGTTTTGCATACGATTCCAGAGATCCGGATATTCGCGCCGGATCTGCCTTTTCAGTTCGTCGTCGGCCAGCACGATGGTACTTTCGGCGGAAACTCCGGACATACCGGGCCGGGATGGAATGATATCGATCTGAAAGATCATGCCGCTCTGCAAAATCTCACAGGAATTTTCATATATGGGAGAGGACAGCCATTCTTCCTCTGCAGTCAGATGCCCCGGACAGAGACTCCAATTGTATTCAGCCTTCGGAAGCACAGTCTCGATCGTCCGGTACAGCTCGCCTCCGGTCATGCCGATTCGGACGGTTTCAAGCCATTTGGCATAGGCGCGAAAATAAGGAACGGCCAGTTCTTCGAGGTATGTTTTCGCGGAATTGGGAAGCTCGCTGCGGCTGTGAACTGCATATCCGGCTCTGCTGGACAATCCTCCGGAATAACCGACTGTCAGGGAAATGGGATCTCCGATCCGGACGACCCGGTCAGCAGGAAACAGATTCCCTTTTACGAAGCGTTCCCCGGTGGAAGCAATGGTGGTGACACTCGTGTGCTGCCCGAACCGGGTCAGCTTATCGCCCAATGTCAGCTCGGATACGCCGGCTTCAACCGCGTCCATTGCATCCAGAATGCAGTCTGAGGCGAGGGATGCGCCGAATTCATAGTGGGCGATCTCATTGACCGTGTTGGTGATTCTGGCACCGTCTTTTCCGATAAAAAGAGCCGTTTCGTTGGAAATAAGATGGGGATCGCCGACAAGATGCCTCACGGCGTCCAGAATAAAGCCGGGAACGTCAAACATCGTCTCAGCGTCGTCAGCTGTGCAGGTAAAAAGCTTCCAGCCGACGATTCCGATACGCTGTCCTTTTCTAAGTCCGGCCTCCGATAAAAGCTCTGCGAAGCTTTTATCCGTTCGGTTTGGCTGATTGGGGAGAGAAAACAGGGAAACATGGATCGGCCTGCACGGAAAGCGGGCTTTGGAGCACTTATTCAGATTCTCATTTCCCAGCATCAGAACCATTTCCCCGCCTTTATCAAGAATCAGAACAGCCTCCTCAAAACGGGTATAAAACCCGATCAGGTAGGAGAAGTTGCCGCTGTGCTCCACGTCACAGTAGACAAGAAGTTTATCCAGGTGTTTTCTGTGCATACGGTCCAGTATTTTTTTCTTTCTCCCGCTCATGGTATTGTCGGTAAGCGCAACGGGAAGTGCACAGTCTTTCTCAGGAGAGGGAATTTCTTTGTAGATTACATCAAGGCTGCTCAATGGCTGTCAGCTCCTTTCTTATATTTCCCCGATTATACATATATGTGAATAAAATGTCAATTTATTTTTCTCAGTGTCTTGTGACGCTTGAATTCGGAG
>JALEWG010000229.1 GCA_022788065.1 Lachnospiraceae bacterium
ATGCAATTTTCATATCTGCGGTTTTATCGGAAATGTGCTAAGCAGTGTAATGCTCGGAGTGTTTGGAAGTATCGGTTATGTGGCGCCGGTCCTTCTTTTTTCGGGGATTA
Organism: Lachnospiraceae bacterium; assembly: GCA_022788065.1. Classification (GTDB taxonomy): domain Bacteria; phylum Bacillota; class Clostridia; order Lachnospirales; family Lachnospiraceae; genus SUG393. Next base: position 111 of record JALEWG010000229.1, read on the forward strand.
TTTTCTACGCATCCAACAGGGGAAACATCCGGGCGGTATATAAGATGCTGGCGGTGGAAGTCCTTCTTCTGGTGCTCTGCGGTCTCGCGCAGCTGACGCTCGGAGGAGGATACAAAGAGGGACAGACGTTAAAGGAAATTTATGATGCGGCAGGCGAAAGCGGTCTCGGCGGAGGCGTGATCGGGGGCGCTCTGGTTCTGGTGCTCCATAATGCCATCGGAACGATCGGCGCTTACCTGGTGCTGCTCCTCGGCATGATCCTCTCATTCGTATGCATCACGGAGAAATCCTTTGTAACTGCGGTGAAACACGGAAGCGACCGGGCTTACCGGTATGCGAAGGAAGATTATGGAAGACGGAAGGAACAGAGAGAGGAAAAGAAGGAAGAGAAGCGGCTACTGCGGGAAGAACAGAGGGTTCAGGGCGTCAATCTGAACTCTACAGATCTCCTGCGAGAGGGCGTTATAAACAAAATGGCTGCATCTGACGGGGATTTGGCGAATGAGACTCCGCATCCTGCATACAAAGAGGCTTATGCTGCGGAGGAGAAGGCACTGAAGCGTGCGGTACAGAAAAAGGCGGCTCAGGCTGCGGAACCTGAAAAGCAGGAGGAATATTCTGCAAATCCCGGTGACCGCGTCTTTAAGGGAAAGATTACCCGGGCAGGCGGAGCCGCGGAAGAAGAAAAGGATGAGGTGCCGTTTGAAGAGGATAAGAAAGCGGCGCCTGTTCGGAAAGATGAAGACGTATTTGTAAGTCATGACAGGGAAGCACTGCGTGAGATGGGGCTTTTTGGAGAAGCTGCTGTGAGAACGCAAACCGGTTCTTCCGGGGGCACGATTTTTGATGGAGATCATAGCGAGAAAACGGAAAGCGAACCGGTGGTTTCTGTCTGGAAGCCGGAACAGGCACGAGTTCCTGAGTTTGATGATGATACGGACTGGGAGCCGGTGGAGATTCCGGTATCGGTTCCGGCTATGGATCAGGCTCCGGTAACCGCCGATACGGCGAAAGACAGGAAACAGGTCGTCACCGCTACCGGCAAGGTGATCGATACCGATGCGGAAGAGATCATCCGAAAGAAGGCAGAAAAGCGAAAGCTGGAACAGGCGGAGAAGGAGGAGGCGGACAAGGCGGTTCTTCAGGAGATCAAAAAGACCGAGGAGAAACCGAAGAAACCGTATGTGATCCCGCCGATCGATCTTCTGAAAAAGGGGAACGGAAATTCCGTCGGACAGTCGGATCAGGAATTCCGTGAGACAGCGATCAAACTCCAGCAGACCCTGAGAAATTTCGGCGTTGGCGTGACTGTAACAAATATCAGCTGCGGTCCCACCGTGACGAGATATGAGCTGCACCCGGAACAGGGTGTAAAAGTCAGCAAGATCCAGGCACTGGCAGACGATATCAAACTGAATCTGGCGGCTACTGATATCCGTATCGAGGCCCCGATCCCCGGAAAAGCAGCAGTCGGAATTGAGGTACCGAACAAGGTCAACAGTATGGTTTACCTCAGAGAGCTTCTTGAGAGCAGTGAGTTCAGAAAGCACCCGTCAAAACTGGCGTTTGCGGTTGGAAAAGATATCGGAGGTCAGGTGATCGTGGCCGATCTGGCCAAGATGCCGCATCTTCTGATCGCCGGACAGACCGGATCCGGTAAGTCCGTGGGAATCAACACGATGATCATGAGTCTGATCTACCGGTCCTCACCGGACGACGTGAAGCTGATCATGATTGACCCGAAGGTGGTTGAGCTCTCTGTCTATAATGGAATCCCGCATCTTCTGATTCCGGTAGTAACGGATCCGAAGAAGGCCGCAGGAGCATTAAACTGGGCTGTTTCGGAGATGATGGAGCGGTACAACAAATTTGCTCAGAGCAATGTGAGGGATATCAAGGGATACAATGCGAGAGTGCAGTCTCTGATCGAAAGCGGAGATGTTCCGGAAGAGGAAATTCCGGCAAAGCTTCCGCAGCTTGTCATCATTATCGATGAGCTTGCGGATCTCATGATGGTTGCGTCCGGAGAAGTGGAGGATGCCATCTGCCGCCTTGCCCAGCTTGCCCGTGCGGCGGGAATCCATCTGGTTATTGCGACACAGAGGCCTTCCGTAAATGTCATCACCGGCGTGATCAAGGCCAATGTTCCGTCCAGGATCGCGTTTTCCGTGGCTTCCGGTGTGGACTCCAGGACGATTCTGGACATGAACGGAGCCGAAAAGCTTCTCGGAAACGGTGATATGCTTTTTTATCCCTCCGGATATCCGAAGCCTCTGCGTGTTCAGGGCGCGTTCGTATCGGATTCTGAGGTATCCAGAGTGACAGATTTCTTAAAAGAGCAGAATGAAAACAGCGGTTATAATACGGAAATCGAGATGAAGATGAGCCAGCCCTCCATGAATAACGGATCATCAGGAGGAAGCGAACGGGATTCCCTGTTTACGGATGCCGGAAAATTTATTATTGAGAAGGACAAGGCATCCATCGGTATGCTTCAGCGTGTATTTAAGATCGGGTTCAACCGGGCAGCGAGAATTATGGATCAGCTGGCGGAAGCCGGTGTCGTCGGTGAAGAGGAAGGCACCAAGCCAAGGAAAATCCTCATGTCCATGGAGGAGTTCGAGGCATTTCTGGAGTCCGGATATTAGCCCGGATTGCCGCAGGATATAACGGAAGCAGATAAAACCCGTCTGCCCCGATATCATATCAAAAGAAAAGAGGAGAGAGACTATGAAAACAGATATCCAAATCGCTCAGGAAACAAAAATGCTTCCGATTAAGGAAGTGGCCGCACAGTACGGCATTTCTGAGGATGATCTTGAACTTTACGGAAAGTATAAGGCAAAGATCAGTAATGAGCTCTGGGAAGAGGTAAAGGACAGACCGGACGGCAAACTGGTTCTTGTCACTGCCATAAACCCGACTCCGGCAGGAGAAGGGAAGACCACAACAAGCATCGGACTCGCACAGGCCCTCACAAAGGCAGGAAAAAAGACGATGCTGGCACTCCGCGAACCGTCTCTCGGACCGTGCTTTGGTATTAAAGGAGGAGCTGCGGGCGGCGGATACGCCCAGGTTGTTCCGATGGAAGATTTAAACCTGCATTTCACAGGTGACTTCCACGCGATCACGACAGCTAATAACCTCCTTGCGGCACTTTTAGACAACCATATCCAGCAGGGCAACGCGCTGGGCATTGACACCAGACAGATCCTCTGGAAACGCTGCCTGGATATGAACGACAGAGCCCTCAGAAATATTGTCATCGGCCTTGGAGCGAAGGCTGACGGCGTTGTCAGGGAAGATCATTTTGTTATTACCGTTGCTTCCGAGATCATGGCGATCCTCTGTCTTGCGACTGACATGAAGGATTTAAAGGAGCGTCTCGGAAATATTATCGTTGCATATAATTTTGCCGGAGAGCCTGTAACGGCAAAGCAGTTAAATGCGGTCGGCTCCATGGCGGCGCTGCTTAAGGATGCGTTAAAACCGAACCTGATCCAGACTCTCGAACACACCGGTGCACTCGTGCACGGCGGACCGTTTGCAAATATTGCCCATGGATGCAACAGTGTCATGGCTACGAGAACGGCGTTAAAGTTAGCGGATATTGCTGTTACCGAGGCCGGATTCGGCGCGGATCTGGGCGCTGAGAAATTCTTTGATATCAAGTGCAGAAAGGCCGGCCTGAAGCCGGATGCGGTCGTTCTTGTCGCAACCGTAAGAGCGCTGAAATACAACGGCGGAGTTCCGAAGGACCAGCTGGGAACTGAAAATCTGGAGGCGCTCAAAAAAGGAATCGTAAACCTGGAGAAGCACATCGAGAACATTCAGAAATACCATGTTCCGGTTGTTGTTACCTTAAACTCCTTCCTCACCGATACACAGGCAGAATATGAATTTATCCGCAATTTCTGTGAGGAGAGGGGCTGTGAGTTCGCTTTGTCCGAAGTATGGGCAAAGGGCGGCGACGGCGGTATGGAGTTAGCCGAGAAGGTGATCCACACTCTGGAGACAAAGGAGAGCCATTTTGCTCCGCTGTATCCGGACGAGATGGGCATTGCCGAAAAGATCGAGACGATCGCAAAAGAGATCTACGGCGCCGGAAAAGTCAGCTATTCTCCGGCTGCAAAGAAAGCCATCGCCAAGATCACGGAGATGGGATTCGGAAACTGTCCGGTATGTATGGCAAAGACACAGTACTCCCTGTCTGACGACCAGACAAAGCTTGGCAGGCCGGAGGGCTTTGATCTGACTGTGCGTGACGTCTATGTGAGTGCCGGAGCAGGCTTTGTGGTAGCTTTGACAGGCGCGATCATGACGATGCCGGGCCTTCCGAAAAAACCGGCGGCTGACAATATCGACGTCGATGAAAACGGAAAAATCACAGGATTATTCTAAAGAAAAGGAAAGCGGACTTGTCTGCTTTTTCAAAAATACAGGCGGGCGGCGGATGTCTAAGAGACAGAGACCGCCTGTCTGTCTCTTGTTGCGTGCAGCTGTGGATTCAGAAACGATAAACGGCTGCGGTTTCAATGATTTTGGATAGTTCAGAGGAGAGACAGAATGAAGATTGGAGATTGGCTGACCCGGCTTCCATACCGTCTGATACAGGGAAATCTGGAGGAGACCGTCGATGAGGTCGTTTATGATTCCAGAAAGGCCGGACCCCGTACGGTATTTGTATGTATCAGAGGCAGCGTAAGAGATTCACATGATTTTATTCCGGAGGTACTTGAGAAAGGCTGCCGTGTGCTGGTGGTGGAAAGACCCGTCGTGGTCCCTGAGACAGTGACTGTGATCCAGGCAGAAAACGGCCGTCTGGCGTTGGCGGAACTCTCTGCGGCCAGATTCGGTTATCCGGCGGAAAAGCTTACGACCATAGGAATAACAGGTACGAAGGGAAAGACGACGACAAGCTACATGGTAAAGGCCATTCTTGAGGCTGCGGGGAAGAAGACAGGCCTGATCGGAACCAACGGCGCGCTGATCGGAGATGAGAAGTATCCGACGGCCAACACGACGCCGGAGTCCTATGTGGTTCAGGAATTCTTTGCAAAGATGGTGGAGGCAGGATGCGAATATGTGGTGATGGAGGTTTCCTCTCAGGCGCTGATGCTTCACCGGGTCGGTGGGATCCTGTTCGACTTTGGCCTGTTTACCAATATTTCACCGGATCATATCGGACCGAAGGAACATGAGAGCTTTGAAGAATACCTTTATTACAAATCCCGTCTTCTTTCTGTATGCCGGACCGGAGTGGTCAACCGGAATGCGGATCATTATGATGAAATAATAAAGGATTCGTCCTGCAGGATCTATACATACGGACTGGAGCGGGAAGCGGATTTCTCCGGCGATGCGCTCCACTATGCCAATGACCATGAATTTGTCGGTATTGAGTTCGACATTCACGGGGGGCTTTCCGGCAGAATCCGTGTGGGAATGCCGGGGAAATTCAATGCGGACAACGCGCTGGCTGCACTTTCCGTGTGTGCGCTGGCGCTCGACGGGAAAACAGATGAAGACGGAAGAAAGAAGATGCTCACAGCTCTTACGAATATCCGTGTGGATGGCCGCATGGAAATAGCACATGTGTCGAAAACATGCAGTGTGATCATCGACTATGCGCACAATGCGGTCAGCATGGAGAGCCTTCTTTCCACACTCCGGGATTATAATCCAAAGCGTCTGGTATGCGTGTTCGGCTGCGGCGGAAATCGCGCGAAGGAGCGGAGATACTCCATGGGCGAGATCGGAGGCCGGATGGCGGATTTCTGCATTCTGACAGCAGATAATCCAAGATTTGAAAAGAATGAGGATATTATTCGCGACATCGAAACCGGTATGGCAAAGACAGACGGAAAATATGTGGTGATCCCGGACCGGCGGGAGGCGATCTTTTCTGCCGTTCACAACGCGGCTGAGGGTGACATGATCGCCATTATCGGAAAAGGCCACGAGGATTATCAGGAGATCGAGGGCGTGAGACATCATTTCCTGGATCGTGAAGTGGTGGAGGAAGCAGTGAAGGAGATGGAAGCATGGAACAGGTAACAGTGGAAGATCTTTTGATCGCGACAGGCGGCCGCCTGCTTAACGGAAATCCGGATCGTCCTGTATCCCATATCAGGCTAGATTCAAGACAGGTTCAGCCCGGGGACCTGTTTGTGCCGATCATCGGCGAAAAGGTGGACGGGCACCTGTTTATCCCGCAGGTTGTAGAGGCGGGAGCGGCGGCTGTGCTTACAAGTGAGCATGACGAGCCTTTGGACCGCGAGAGTGCGGTCGCATGGATCCGGGTGTCCGATACGAAAGGCGCACTTCAGGATATCGGGCGTTATCTGCGTGCGAGGCTGACACTTCCGCTCGTTGGTGTGACAGGAAGCGTCGGAAAAACAACGACGAGAGAGATGATCGCGGCAGCGCTCTCTGCGAAATACCGGGTCTATAAGACTCCCGGCAACAGCAACAGCCAGGTGGGCGTTCCCATCACGATCTCCGAGATCTCGAAGGAGGATGAGGTGGGCGTCATCGAGCTTGGTATGAGCGAGCCGGGCGAGCTGACCGTCATCGCGCAGATCGCGAAAATCGACATGGCGGTGATCACCAATATCGGCATCACACATATCGAACAGCTTGGCTCCAGAGAGAATATTTACAGAGAAAAGCTGACGATCCAGGACGGATTAAAGGATGGAGGCGTTCTGATCTTAAACGGAGACGATGATATGCTCTGCCATACAAAGGGCAAAGAGAGCGTTACGACAATATATTACGGAACCGGAGAGAACTGTGATTTCCGTGCGGAGGAGATCAGACTCCATGACGGGAAAGCAGAGTTTACTGTTGTTCATGACGGGAAACGTCAGCACGTGGTGCTCTCTGTCATGGGGCGTCACAATGTTATGAATGCACTGGCGGCAATCGCGGTCTGCGACCGGTGCGGAATGACCATGGAGGAGGCGGCTGCCGGCCTTTTATCCTTCACCGGCTTTAAAAACAGACAGCAGATCTATAACGGCAGCCGGTTGACGATTCTGGACGATTCCTACAATGCAAGCCCCGCTTCCATGAAAGCTTCGATCGACGTGTTCATGGAGCTTAAAAAGGGAAATCGCCATGTGGCTGTTCTGGCGGATATGAAAGAGTTAGGTGAAAAGGTTCTGGATTATCACAGAGAAGTGGGAATTTACGCGGCGAAGGCCGGAATCGATCAGATCATCACGCTGGGAAGTGCCTGCCACGCACTCTGTGAGGGAGCATCGTCCGTGTCCCGGGTTCCGACAGTGGAATTTGAAAATAAAGAAGCAATGGTTTCCTATCTGGAAACATTCCTGAGAGACGGAGACTGTATTCTGTTTAAAGGCTCCAACTCCATGGGGCTCTCTGAAGTTGCAGCGCATTTTATCGCTAAGGCCGGCATATAAAACAGAAATCACGGCGGAAAGGGGGAACCGGAATGGAAAAACAGGAATTGTATGCCGATGTGATCGTAGACCTCTCGGTCAAAAATGTGGACCGTGTCTTTCAGTACCGAATTCCCCCGGAGCTTTCCGACTCAGTCAGTGCCGGGTGCCGCGTGGAGATTCCCTTTGGAAGAGGAAATACCTCAAAATGCGGGTATGTGGTATCTGTGACAGGCACGGCGTCTTTAGCACCTGATAAGATCAAGGACATCCGGGCGGTGGTGCCCGGCGCTGTTTCTGTGCAGGAGCAGATGATCGTCCTTGCATGGTGGATGAAGGAGCGGTACGGCTGCACCATGAATCAGGCGCTAAAGACGGTGATGCCTGTAAAAAACCGGGTAGCTCCGAAGGAAGAAAAAACCATTGTGTCTCTAAAAACAAAGGAGGAGCTCGCAGTGCTCCTTGCGGACGCGGAGAGAAAAAAACACCGGGCCAGAATACGCCTGTACCGGGCTCTTATGGAAAACGGAGAGCTTCCGTACCGCCTGACCTCCATGAAGTTAGGTATCACGGCTGCGATGTTAAAACCGCTGGAAGAAAAAAAAATCATAGAGATCCGTGCGGAGAAAAAAAGCCGGGATCCGATCCGTGATTACGGTAGAGAATCCGGCCATATTCGGCTGAATCCCGAGCAGGAGGCAGCTGCCTCGACGGTCATCCGGGATTATGACGCCGGGATCCGGAAAACCTATCTGCTTCACGGAATCACGGGAAGCGGAAAAACAGAAGTTTATATGGAGCTGATCGGACATGTGCTCAGGGAGGGAAAGCAGGTGATCGTCCTGATTCCGGAAATATCTCTGACCTATCAGACTGTTATGCGGTTTTACAGGCGGTTCGGAAATCGGGTATCCATTCTGAATTCCAGACTTTCCGCAGGTGAACGGTACGATCAGCTGGAGCGTGCCATGCGCGGAGAGGTGGACATCATGATCGGTCCCAGATCCGCGCTTTTTACTCCGTTTCCGGATCTGGGTCTGATCATCATTGACGAGGAGCATGAGGGAGCCTACAAAAGTGAGACAGCACCCAGATACCATGCGAGGGAAGTGGCAGCCATGCGTGCGAAGATGAACCATGCAAGTCTGGTGCTGGGGTCGGCGACGCCTTCCGTGGAAAGCTATTATATGGCAGAAAATGGGGAATACAGACTCCTGACGCTCCATTCGCGCGCAAAGAAGAACAGCCGGCTCGCGAATGTCCACGTAGTAGATCTAAGAGAAGAGATGGCAGAGGGAAACCGCTCGGTGTTCAGCCGGAAATTGCGGGAGATGATGGAAGAACGGCTTAAGAACCGGGAACAGATCATGCTGTTCATGAACCGGCGCGGATACGCGAATTTTGTTTCCTGCCGCTCCTGCGGACAGGCTGTCCGCTGTCCGCACTGCGATGTGAGTCTGACTTACCACAGGGATGGGCGACTGAAATGCCATTACTGCGGATTTGACATGCGCCTTCCGAAGACGTGCCCCGAATGCGGTTCTCCGTTTATCGCGCCGTTCGGCGCCGGAACGCAGAAACTGGAGGAACTGACGAAAAAGACTTTCCCGGAAGCGGGGATCCTCCGTATGGATGCGGACACGACGGCAAAAAAAGGGGCTCATGAAGAGATCCTGCAGTCCTTTGCCGAGGGCGACGCCGACATTCTGATCGGAACGCAGATGATCGTGAAGGGACATGATTTCCCGAATGTGACGCTGGTGGGAATTATGGCCGCGGACCTGTCGCTCTATGCGCCGGATTTCAGAAGCGGTGAGAGAACCTTTGAACTGCTGACACAGGCCTCCGGGCGCGCGGGACGCGGAGATCTCCCCGGTGATGTAGTGATCCAGACGTACGCGCCGGATCACTTTGCCGTCACGGCAGCTGCGGAGCAGGATTACGGACTCTTCTACAGGCAGGAGCTCCTGTACCGGAAAATGATGGGATATCCGCCGGTCATGAAGATCCTGTCCGTCATGCTTTCGTCCGCAGACGAGGCCGAACTGTGTTTTGCGGCAGATTCTTTCAATCGTGAGATACGCAGACAGTACGCTCTCGACGGGGTCCTGATCATCGGTCCGGTGGAGGCCTCCCCCTATAAACTTAATGATATTTACAGAAAAATTTTATATATAAAGAATGAAAGTTATGATATACTATTAAAAATCAGAAAGTCTGCTCAGAAACTGGAGGAGGAGCATGAAATATACAAAAATATCAGTTTTCAGTATGACGGATAAAAGAAAGGAAGTAACTCATGGCAATCAGACAGGTAAGAACCATTGGTGATGAAATCCTGACAAAGGAATGCAAACCTGTAAAGGAAATGAATGACAGAACACGCGAGCTGATCGAGGACATGTTCGAGACTATGTATGAGAGCAACGGCTGCGGACTGGCAGCTCCTCAGGTGGGAATCCGGAAACGAATCGTTGTAATCGATGTGGATGACGGGAACCAGTATGTGCTGATCAATCCGGAGATCCTGGAGACAGAAGGAAGCCAGACCGGTATGGAGGGATGCTTAAGCGTTCCCGGAAAAAGCGGTCAGGTGACGAGAGCCAGCCATGTGAAGGTGAAAGCGCTCAATGAAAATATGGAAGAGTACGTTCTGGAGGGTGATGACCTTCTGGCCAGATGTATTCTCCATGAATGTGATCACCTGGACGGTAAGCTATACGTGGATCTGGTAGAGGGAGAACTCTGCGATACAGCTGCGGAAGAAGAAGGTGAAGAATAACATGAAGCTTGTTTTTATGGGAACACCGGACTTTGCGGTTCCCACGCTGGAGGCGCTGGTGAAGGGCGGACACGATGTGATCGCCGCTGTGACACAGCCTGATAAGCCGAAGGGGCGCGGAAAGTCTGTTCTTATGACTCCGGTAAAGGAGAAGGCTCTGGAATACGGAATTCCGGTTTACCAGCCTGTAAAGGCCAGAGATCCGGAATTTGTGGGTCTGCTGAAAGATCTCGCTCCGGATGCGATCGTGGTTGTGGCGTTCGGACAGCTGCTTCCGAAGTCGATCCTCGATATTCCGAAATACGGCTGCGTCAATGTTCACGCGTCACTGCTTCCGAAGTACCGGGGAGCGGCTCCGATCCAGTGGGCCGTGATCGACGGGGAGAAGACGAGCGGCGTGACGACGATGCTTATGGACGAAGGACTGGATACCGGCGATATGCTGGAAAAGGCTGAGATCGGGCTCGATGAGAAGGAGACAGGCGGAAGTCTGTTTGAAAAATTAAGCCGTCTTGGCGGGGAATTGATCCTCTCCACACTGGACAAACTGGAAAACGGAACGGCGATCCGGACTCCGCAGGGTGAGACAGATACTCATTACGCGAAAATGTTAAATAAATCCATGGGAGAGATCGACTGGACCATGGACGCGAAAACGATCGAGCGTCTGATCCGCGGACTGAACCCGTGGCCCAGCGCATATTCTTACCTGAAGGGAAAGACGGTAAAGATCTGGGATGCCGACGTGGTTTTGGGTGAGGTTACCGGCGAACCGGGACGGATCACAGCCACAAAGGATTCCCTTCTGGTAGAGACAGGAAACCAGTTCCTTTCCATCAAAGAGCTTCAGCTGGAAGGAAAAAAACGGATGGATACGGCTGCTTTCTTACGCGGTTTTTCCGTTGAGGACGGCTGCCGGTTTGGTGCATAACGAGAGGAGACATGCTTATGTACGGTTATGGTATGGGTTACAGACTCGGATATTATATGGATCCGACAATGATCCTGGTTCTGATTGGTGTTATGATTTCCCTGTGGGCGCAGGGACGAGTGAATTCCGCGTTCAACAGGTATTCGAGGGTTCGCAGCCGGACCGGTATGACCGGGGCGGAGGCAGCCATGAGACTCCTGAATTCCCAGGGAATCTATGATGTGACAGTCCGCCCGGTATCCGGAAATCTGACGGATCATTTTGATCCGCGGACAAAGACCGTAAATCTTTCCGAGTCAGTTTACCACGCCACATCAGTTGCGGCCATCGGCGTTGCGGCACATGAGTGCGGCCATGCCATGCAGCACAATGAAGGATACGCGCCGCTCAGGTTCCGGAGTGCGCTGGTTCCGGTGGCGAATTTCGGCTCCCAGCTTTCCTGGCCGCTCATTCTGATCGGTGTGATCTTCGGAGGACTGGGATCTCCTCTGGTGCAGATCGGAATTCTCATGTTTACGCTTGCCGTGTTATTCCAGCTTGTGACGCTTCCTGTGGAGTTCAACGCCTCTTCCCGGGCGATCAGACTTCTGGACTCCCAGGGGATTCTGTCCGGCGATGAAGTGGACGGTACAAGAAAAGTTCTGAGCGCGGCGGCGCTTACCTATGTGGCAGCGGCAGCAGGTTCCATTCTGCAGCTTCTGAGACTGATTATTCTGTTCGGAGGAAGAGACAGACGTGACTAATGAAACAAACAGCCGCGAGATCGTACTGGATATTCTGATGGAGATACTGGAAAAGGGGACCCTGAGCCATCTTGTTTTAAATCAGGCCCTCATGAAGTACCAGTATCTGGAAAAACAGGACCGCGCATTTATTACAAGAATCACAGAGGGGACACTTGAATATCTGATCCGGATCGACGCGGTCCTCGGGAACTATTCGAAGACGCCGGTCGGGAAAATGAAGCCGTTGATCCGGACACTCCTGCGCATGTCCGTGTACCAGATTCTCTATATGGAGCGGGTGCCGGATTCCGCAGTCTGCAACGAGGCGGTGAAACTGGCGAAGAAACGAAAGTTTCAGGGACTTTCCGGTTATGTGAACGGAGTCCTGCGGACGGTTTCCAGAGAGAAACATTCCCTCTGTTTTGAAGATCCTTCGGTGAGGTACTCCATTCCGGCCTGGATGCTTTCGATGTGGGAAAAAACGTACGGGAGAGAAACGGCTGAAAGGATCGCAGCCTCTTTTCTTGAGGACCGCCCGCTCTCTGTCCGCTGCAATGTGAGCAGACAGTCTGTGTCCGATACAGTAAAAAGCCTGGAAGCGCAGCATATTTCTGCCGAGAGGTCCCCGCTTCTTGATACCGTGCTGTATCTTCGTGATTATGATTATCCGGAGGCGATCCATGCATTTCAGGATGGAGCCATCACGGTTCAGGACGTAAGCTCCGCTCTCGTCGGGATCGCGGCAGCGCCCGAAAAAGGGAATTTTGTTCTGGATATCTGCAGCGCTCCGGGAGGGAAAGCTCTCCATATGGCAGACCTGATGGAAGGCAGCGGTATGGTGGAGGCGAGAGATCTGACAGAATATAAAACCGGCCTGATAGAGGAAAACATTATTCGCTGCGGATTCTCCAATATCAGGACACGGGTGTGGGACGCGACGGTGCCGGATCCGGAGCTTTCCGGAAAGGCAGACATCGTTCTGGCCGATCTTCCCTGTTCCGGTCTCGGAATCATCGGGAAAAAGCCGGATATCAAGATGCGTCTTCGCGAAACGGATCTGGACGGGCTGGCAGAGCTCCAGAGGAAGATCCTCTCGGTGGCTTCCGGTTATGTGAAGCCCGGAGGAACCCTCATATACAGTACCTGTACAATTGATAAAAAGGAAAATGAGGAGAATGCGGACTGGATCCTTGAAACACTTCCCTTTATAAAGAAAGAGATCACGCCTTTACTTCCGAAGAATCTTGCGGCAGACTGTGAGGGAAACCGGATCCAGCTGCTTCCCGGCATTCACGGGTGCGACGGCTTCTTTATCGCGGCGTTTGAAAAGAAGCGGGTGTTTTAAAATGCCGGTACATAATGATGTGACAGGAATGAGAATGGGTATGGAAAACAGAGATATCAAATCAATGGAGCTTTCGGAGCTTACAGAATACGTGAAGGAACTGGGGGAAAAGCCGTTCCGCGCGAAGCAGCTGTATCAGTGGATGCATCAGAAGCTGGCTGCATCCTTTGATGAAATGACAAATCTGCCGAAGGAGTTTCGCTCGAAACTCTCAGAGAGTACGGTCTATACCTCGTTAGAGACTGTTCAAATGTTTGAATCCGGGATCGACGGAACGAGAAAATATCTGTTCGGACTCGGCGACGGAAACATTATCGAGAGTGTTCTGATGCGTTACAGACATGGAAATTCTGTCTGTATTTCCTCTCAGGTCGGCTGCCGGATGGGCTGCAGGTTCTGTGCCTCTACGTTAGATGGTCTCACGAGGAATCTGACTGCAGGCGAAATGCTGGATCAGATCTACCGGATCCAGAGTTCCATCGGAGAGAGGGTATCAAACGTTGTGGTCATGGGAAGCGGAGAACCAATGGATAACTATGACAATCTGGTCCGTTTTATCCGTCTTCTGAGTGATGAAAACGGACTGAATATCAGTCAGAGAAATATCACGGTATCCACCTGCGGAATCGTACCGGGAATCAGGAGACTTTCGGAAGAGGGGCTCTCCGTGACGCTTGCACTATCTCTGCATGCGCCCAATGATGAGGTGCGAAAGACGCTGATGCCCATTGCAAACCGGTACTCACTCTCGGAAGTGCTCCCGGCATGCCGCGAATACTATGAGAAGACCGGGAGAAGGCTGACGTTTGAATACAGCCTTGTCCGGGGCGTCAATGACAACCTGGAGGAGGCGAAAAAGCTTGCAGGACTCGTGGGCAATATGCACGGTCATGTAAATCTGATCCCTGTGAATCCAATAAAGGAGCGGGATTACCGGCAGTCGGACCGCGAGGCAATCGAAGCCTTTAAAACCTATCTGGAGAAAAAAGGAATCAATGTTACAGTCCGCAGGGAGATGGGACGCGATATCGGCGGAGCATGCGGACAGCTCAGAAAAAGTTATCTCAGCAAGAAGGAAGGAGAGTGAAAACCATGAATTCCTGTGCACAGACAGATGTCGGAAAAGTCAGGAAGATCAATCAGGATGCTGTGTTTGCGTCGGAGGATTCCGTGGGAATTCTTCCGAATCTGTTTCTTGTGGCGGACGGTATGGGAGGTCACAAGGCGGGAGACTTTGCTTCCAGCTTCGCTGTGAGATATATGGTCAGTCTGGCGGGAGAGACCCGTGAAAAGTCAGCGGTTGCCGCACTACGGACGATCATCGAACAGACAAACACCCTGCTGTTTGAGCAGTCGATCCGTTCCCCGGAGTTGGAGGGGATGGGAACGACTCTGGTCGCGGCTTTCGTAGAGAATCAGATTCTGTATGTGGCGAACGTGGGAGACAGCCGCCTTTATCTGCTTCGCGACCGTCTCGAACAGATCACAAGGGATCATTCCTATGTGGAGGAAATGGTTTCCCTCGGGAAGATCGAGCGGGGAAGTGAAGCTTACAGGAGCCAGAAAAACATTATCACGCGTGCGGTCGGGATCGGACCGGTGGTGGAGCCTGATCTGTTTGAGATACCATTAAAATGCGGGGATCTTATCCTTCTGTGCTCTGACGGACTCACTAACATGGTCGGGGATGAAGAAATCTGTACGATTTTAAAGGCGGACGGAACACTGGAGGAGAAGGCGGACGTACTGATTCGGAGGGCCAATGAAAACGGCGGAAAAGACAACATTGCCGTTGTCCTTCTCAAACCTCAGATAAGTGAGGTGAGCCTATGATGCTGCAGGCGGGAACCATGCTGCAGGACCGGTATGAGATTCTGGAAAAGATCGGTTCCGGCGGCATGTCAGATGTATATAAGGCCAGGTGCCACAAATTAAACCGTCTCGTGGCCATCAAGGTCCTGAAGGCGGAATTTACATCGGATGCGGGATTTGTCAGCAAGTTTAAGCTGGAGGCTCAGGCGGCCGCCGGTCTATCCCATCCGAATATTGTCAATATTTATGATGTTGTTGATGAGGGTGACATCCATTTTATCGTCATGGAACTGGTAGAGGGGATCACTCTGAAAAGCTATATTACAAAGAAAGGCTGTCTCGGCGTCCGTGAGGCCATCGGTATTGCCGTTCAGGTGGCGCAGGGCATTGAGGCAGCCCATGATCAGCATATTATTCACCGTGACATCAAACCTCAGAATATGCTGATTTCTAAGGACGGAAAGGTCAAGGTAGCCGATTTCGGCATCGCCAGGGCCGTGACATCACAGACTTTCAATTCGACGGTCGTCGGGTCTGTGCACTATATTTCTCCGGAGCAGGCGCGCGGCGGATACAGTGACGAGCGAAGCGATATCTATTCCCTGGGCATCACGATGTTCGAGATGGTGACCGGACGGGTGCCGTTTGAGGGCGATAATACTGTGACGGTTGCGCTGGCGCATCTGGAGGATCCCATTGTGCTGCCGAGCATACTGAACCCGGAGGTGACTCCGGCTCTGGAAAAGATCATATTAAAGTGTACGGAAAAGAAGCCGGAGAACCGCTATTCCAGTGTGGGAGAGGTGATCTCGGATTTAAGACGAGCACTTTTGAATCCGGACAGCACTGCAGGGCTTGCGGCATCGGCCGACAATGAAAATTCTCACTCTTCCGATACGATCATGATCGGAAAAAAGGAGCTGGAGATCATTGCCGGACGAAGTGAGAAGCTGGATACGGAAAAGAAAAAACGGACGGAGCAGAAGAAACCGGAGAAAGTAAGAAAGGGAAAGAATTCTCCCGAATCGGATGAGACGACGGAACTGGAGAAGATCCTGACAGTCTTCGGAGTGATTGCGGCAATTCTTGTAGTGGCAGTCGTCGTTGTGGTATTTTCGAAGATAGGAGGCTTCTTAAAGAGCCCCATGACAAAGGATACTGAGCCTGCATCGAACGTGGAATCCACTCGTGATGACTCGATCAGCCAGAAGGAAGTACGTATGCCGAATCTTGTGGGTGATACACAGGAGGTGGCGGAGCAGAAACTGGATGCGCTGGATCTTTCGATGAAAGTGATTCTGGAAAACTCTGATGAGTTCGAGAAAGGCGTTGTCATTTCCCAGGAGGATGCGCCGGACTCGGTTGTTCCCAGGTATTCCAAGGTGATCGTGACCATAAGCAGCGGCTCTGATAAGATCGATCTGGCGTCCCTGGGGCTGACAGACATGACGCTCGATACGGCTGTCCGCCTGATTGAAGGAAAGGGACTCAGAGCGGCCGTTGTGGAGGAAAACAATGAGACGATCGCAGCCGGTACTATTATGCGGTTTGAACCGGTGGATAAGGCTGCCATCGGTGATACGGTCACTCTGTACGTCAGCAAGGGACCTGCGGTGGAGACCGTACCGGTTCCGAAGCTGGAGGGACAGACCTCCGACTGGGCGGCAAAGCTTTTGCAGTCCGTGGATCTGGTCCCGGGAGAAATCACAAAGGAAAACAGCAGTACGATCCCGGAGGGCTGTGTGATCAGCCAGAGCATTGCAGCCGGGGAACAGGCGGAGGTCGGCACGACAGTGGACTTTGTTGTGAGCCTGGGACCGGAGAAGCCGAAAAAGCAGTATCTGGCTTCTCTGGAGGCCAGCTATCCGCTCATGGTTTCCTACGGACCGGGTGCGGCTTCATCGGAAATTCAGATCATGATCCGGTTAAAGCAGACGGTCAACGGCACAGTGAAATACACCAAGCTGACGGAGCCGAAATCCTATTCCACAGATACAATGTTAGATATCCGGTTCTCGAAGATCCGCGGTGCTGACGGTGTTCTGACCGGAGAGGTGGAGATCGTGGATCTGACGAACAATGTGGTGCTGACATCTTATAATGTGAATTTTGTGGAATTTGATGTGCAGTAAATAGAGCGGTAAAGAAGAGGCGTATGACTGGAAAAATTATAAAGGGAATTGCAGGATTTTATTATGTCCACGACGGCATTTCCCGTATCTATGAATGCAAAGCCAAGGGAATCTTCCGGAACAGAAAGATCAAACCTCTGGTGGGAGATAATGTGGAATTTTCGATTCTCGATGAGAAAGAGCAGACAGGAAACATTATCGATATTCTGCAGCGTGAAAATGAACTGATCCGTCCTGCAGTGGCAAATATCGATCAGGCCCTGATCGTGTTTGCCATGGCAGATCCGGATCCGAATCTGAATCTGCTGGACAGGTTTCTGATCACTATGGAGGCCCAGGGTGTTCCGGTGGTGATCTGCTTTAATAAAACAGATCTGGTCCCGGAGGAGCAGGCCGGAAAGCTTCGGTCCATTTATGAGAATGCCGGCTATGAAGTCCGCCTGACACAGGCGAAAGCAGGAATCGGGATCGATGAGATCCGAGGGCTTCTGAAAGGAAAGACAACGGCGTTCGCAGGACCGTCCGGTGTGGGAAAATCATCGATCACCAATGAGATCCAGCCGGAAGCTGCGATGGAGACCGGCGCGGTCAGTGAAAAGATCCGGCGCGGCCGCCATACCACGAGACATTCGGAACTGTTTTTTGTGGAACCGGGCACGTTTGTCATGGATACTCCGGGATTCAGCACGGTCTACGTGGAAAATATGAAGCCGGAGGACCTTTCCTCCTGTTTCCCGGAGTTTGAAGCCTATGTTCCGGAATGCCGGTTTCTGGGCTGTGCCCATGTGGGAGAACGGGAATGCGGGGTCAAGGACGCGGTGAAGGCGGGTAAGATTCCATCTGTCCGGTATGAGAATTACCGGTTGATCTACGAAGAATTAAAGAGTAAAAGGAGATACTGATATGTATATCTTGGCACCATCTGTACTGGCTGCGGATTTTTCAAAACTCGGAGACGAAGTGAGGAAGGTGGCGGATGCGGGGGCGCAGTACATTCACCTTGATGTGATGGACGGCGCGTTCGTGCCGAGCATTTCCTTCGGGATGCCGGTGATCGAGAAGCTTCGCGGCTGCACGGACCGCGTATTTGATGTTCACATGATGGTGGAGGAACCGGGGCGATATATTGCAGATATGAAAAGGGCAGGCGCCGATCTGATCTGTGTTCATCAGGAAGCCTGCTGTCATCTGGACCGGACGATCCATCAGATCAAAGAGTGCGGGTTAAAGGCGGCTGTGGCCCTGAACCCGGCGACCCCGGTGGAGACTCTTTCCTGTATTCTGTCCGAGGCGGATATGTTCCTGATCATGTCAGTGAATCCGGGCTTTGGCGGTCAGAAGTTTATCCCGTATACGCTGGATAAGATCAGAAAGCTGAGAGCTATGTTAAACGATGCCGGACTGAACACGGACATCGAGGTGGACGGCGGAGTGTCGGCCTCAAACGTGCGCAGTGTTCTCGACGCGGGAGCCAACGTGATCGTCGCGGGGTCAGCCGTGTTTAAAAATGACGCTGCGGCCAACACGAGAGAATTCCTGGAGATCTTCCGGGAATATAAAACGGGGAAGTAAAAGACCGGGGAGGCAGGCGCAATGGGAAAAAGCTGTCTTATGGTGACCGGAGGTCCTCTGGACCTGGCGTTCGCCCGTGAATTCCTGAAAAACAGGACCTATGATATGGTGGCAGCAGTGGATGCCGGTCTGCGCTCCTGCATGGAACTGGGGTTAAAACCGGATCTTCTCGTCGGTGACTTTGATACCTTCGGGAGGGATGAGATTCTGCGGTATCGTCCTGAACCGGGGGTGACCATGGATATCCACCGCCCGGAGAAAGATGAGACCGACACGGAACTGGCTTTTTCCGATATTCTGAAGGCGGGCTGCAGCCGGGTGGACGTGATCGGCGCCACAGGCGGGCGCATCGATCATGAGATCTCCAACATTCATCTTCTGGTCCATGCAGCGAGAAAGGGACTTTCTGCAAATCTTTACGATGCACAGAACCGGATCTCTGTGCTGGACGCGAAAGTAAACCGGGAATACGCTTTTTCCCGGGACCGGATATATGGAACATATGTTTCGTTTCTGCCCATTACGGAAATGGTCAGAGGGATCACGCTCACAGGCTTCAAGTATCCGCTGTATCAACGGGATATTTCGATTCTGGAGAATCCGGGGCTCTGCGTCAGTAATGAGGTGGAAGCGGAACAGGCTGTTCTGACGTTTAACGCCGGGATTCTTCTTTGCATTGAATCGAGAGATGCATCTGGATCGCTCAAAAAATATTAAACTGGATATTTCAGACAATCCACATGCGTGTTACCATTGGAAGGCACGGAAAGAATGGTCGGTCAGTTTCCGACGTTTCCGCAGCTTTTACAAAGGGGACGAGTGTTATGTCAGAAAGAAAGAATGATCAGTTATTAAAGTTAATACAGGCTGGCCTTATGGCCGCCTTATGCTACGTCGGCTATGCCGTGTTTCCGGCGATTTCTGCAAGCGGAACCAAGGTGCATATCGGAAACGCGTTTGTCGTAATTGCGGCATACCTGCTCGGAGGTTTATACGGAGGACTTGCCGGTGCTGTGGGACTTTCCATCGCGGATATTACAGGCGGTTACGTGGCTTCCGCTCCGAGAACTTTCATTACAAAGCTTGTGATCGGCCTGATCGTCGGCTTTGTAGCTCACAGATTCGGTAAAATCTCCGAGAATCACCGGCAGAGCCACATTTTTAAATGGGCAGCGATCTCCGCGGTGTGCGGTCTCGGATTTAACTGTATTTTTGAACCGTCCTTAAAGTATGTATGGTACACGCTGCTGTTCCCGAATCCGGATAAAGCGGCTTCCGCCATCAAAGCGCTCCTCGCAGTCACGACCTACACGACGATCATCAATGCGGTGATCAATTCCGTGATCGCGGTCGTTCTTTATATGGCTGTCCGTCCTGCGTTAAAGAAAGCGGGATACCTTCTTAAGGTCGGCAAATAAGAGGAAACACCGAAATGGAAATTTCTACGCAGAAAAAAATTGCAGTAATCAATGACATATCCGGATATGGCCGCTGTTCTCTGACAGTGGCTATTCCTGTTTTATCGGCAATGGGGATCCAGTGCTGTCCGGTGCCGACGGCGATCTTATCCAACCACACGGAATTCCCGGTCTATTTCTTCGACGACTATACGGATAAGATGCGATCCTATATTGCGAAATGGAAGGAACTGGGACTGGAATTTGACAGTATCTCGTCCGGTTTCCTGGGATCCGCGGAGCAGATCGAGATCGTTCTGGAATTTGTGGAACAATTCCGCACAGAGCGCACGCTCGTTCTTGTGGACCCTGTCATGGGCGATCACGGAAAGCTGTATGCGACCTACACGAAAGAGATGTGCGATGAAATGAAGCAGCTGGTGGGATATGCCGATGTGGTCACACCTAATGTGACGGAAGCCTGCTTCCTCACGGACACACCGTACCGGGATCACGGCTGGTCGAGAAAAGAGCTTCTTAATATGGCCATGATGCTCCGGCTCATGGGTGCGAAATCTGTGGTGATTACAGGTGTGAGAGAGGGAAATTATTATATGAATGTGGTTCTGGAGCGCGGAAAGAGCGAAGCGGAGTTTATCCGGATGAAGAGCGCCGGGAACCAGAGGCCGGGAACGGGAGACGTGTTCTCGTCTGTGCTTGCGGGGGCCGTTTTGAACGGAAAGACGTTATGCGCTGCCACAAGACTTGCGGCGTCTTTCGTGAAAGACTGCATCAAAAAGTCCGATGAACTGGATATTCCTCACAGCAACGGCGTCTGCTTTGAGATGCTTCTCGGAAAGCTGATGAAAAAGTAGGGAAATTCCCCTTTTCTTTCCGGACAAAATGTGATATATTTTTACCTAAGCGCAGGAATGGGGAACATTTTCGCATTCCCATATGAAAGAAACGATGAAACAGCCGCATCAGGCAGCTGCGGAAACGAAATTAAGAGGAGACAGCAGTCATGTTAGATTTGAGATTTGTGAGAGAAAATCCGGAGATCGTGAAACAGAATATCCGGAATAAATTCCAGGACAGCAAGCTTCCGCTGGTGGATGAGGTAATTGCACTGGATGAGGAAAGCCGTAAAGTAAAGAAAGAAGCCGATGATCTTCGAGCCAACAGAAACAAAATCTCCAAACAGATCGGTGCTCTTATGGCACAGGGAAAGAAGGAGGAGGCCGAGGAGGTAAAGAAACAGGTGACAGAGGCTTCTGATCACCTTGCGGCTCTGGAGGAAAAGGAAAAGGATCTGGAAGCAAGAATTAAAAAGATCATGATGACGATCCCGAATATCATTGATCCGAGCGTTCCGATCGGCAAGGATGATTCCGAGAATGTGGAAGTGCAGAAATACGGCGAGCCGGTGGTTCCGGATTTCGAGATCCCGTACCATACGGATATTATGGAAAAATTCAATGGAATTGATCTGGACTCCGCGAGAAAAGTTGCCGGAAACGGCTTCTACTACCTGATGGGAGATATTGCAAGACTTCACTCCGCAGTGATCTCTTACGCGAGAGATTTCATGATCAACCGCGGATTTACCTACTGCGTACCGCCGTTCATGATCCGCAGCGATGTGGTGACCGGCGTTATGAGCTTTGCCGAGATGGATGCAATGATGTACAAGATTGAGGGTGAAGACCTGTATCTGATCGGTACCAGCGAGCATTCCATGATTGGAAAATTCATCGATACGATTATTCCTGAAGCAGAGCTTCCGAAGACATTGACAAGCTACTCTCCGTGCTTCC
>JALEWG010000238.1 GCA_022788065.1 Lachnospiraceae bacterium
CATAATACAGCCGTTGTTGCCTGCTGTACATGCAAAATCTATTTTGGAGTCAGCCGGCAGGCTGTTGCCGTGCACCATGATCGCGATATCCGCATCGTCGAAGAAGCCGCGCTTCATAAGCTCGATCTTTCCTGCGAAGAACGTGATCGTTCCCTCTTTGCGCAGTTTTTCACGGAATCCCAGCTGGATCATTTCCTCTGCCGGAACGGCCATCAGGCGGATCTTTCCGCAAAGACCGTCAAGTGCGCCCGGCTGCTTTAAGGCAGCTGCAATGCCTAAAAGCGTTGCGGCCTGCGCATGGTGACCGCAGCAATGGGTCATGCCGTTCACGGATTCCGGATGGTTTGCGATATCGAGCGCATCCAGTTCACCCATAATGACCAGCGTCGGACCCGGTTTCCCGGTATCCACATCGGTATAGAATCCAGGAATATTTCCGGCCTGTGTCAGGGAATAACCCAGTGCCTCGAAGTGTTCGGTCAGGTATCCGTTTGCCTGCCACTCGGTGAAACCGGTCTGCGGATGGGCCCAGAGCCAGCGCTCAGCCTCCAGGACCATCGGACGGATCTGATCAACGTTCTTTACGATCTGCTGCTGTCTGTCAGTCATAATCTCGTTCCTCCCTCAAAATCATCAGTAGTTTTTTCTTTTGATTATACCATGAAAACAGGAAAAACGAAGCGCTTTCGAGACGGTTTGCGGCCTGCTAAGCAAGATACTTATCTGCGCGCTCTAACGGTCCCGCAAGCTGGCCGGCCTCGAAAGTACAGCCTATGAGAAACAGGCTTTCGGAGAGGAAGGAGATCAGCTCCGGGCTGTACTCTGCCGGCGCGCTTTTGGGGTCCGGAAGGCGGACTG
The DNA here is from genome assembly GCA_022788065.1 of Lachnospiraceae bacterium. Lineage (GTDB taxonomy): Bacteria > Bacillota > Clostridia > Lachnospirales > Lachnospiraceae > SUG393. The sequence goes on from JALEWG010000238.1 coordinate 859, forward strand.
CGATATCGCCGAGCCGCTCAAACAGCTGCAGCTTGGCTTCCTTCAGACTGTCGGAGGAATGATAAACTTCCTCCATATCGTAGTCGTCTGTCCTCCCGCAGGGACATTTACAGGCTGCACAGTCCGGCGACATGAGGAGCCTGGCCTCATGGAGCCGCGAGATGAGATCCGTGCAGTCATATTTTTCTGTGGCGGCGGGACATGTATCGATGCGGGAATATGCGAGCCCGAGGAGCATAGCCTCCCGGGCTTCCGGCAGAAGCTCTTTTCCTTCCGAGGCTCTGGCAAGTCCGACCAGAGCCCCCAGCAGTTTATCCCTCATCATCAGGCCTCCTCTGTATTCGCGATCGTACCATCGGTGTCTATGGTCACAATGCGCAGCGGAATGATTTTTCCGCTTGCCGCGATCGCCTGCTTAACGGCCATCTGGATCCCGCCGCAGCAGGGAACGGTCATGCGGGTGACCGTAATATCGGTGATGGCATTCTGGCGGATCATTTCCGTAAGCTTTTCTGCATAGTTAACAGGATCCAGCTTCGGGCAGCCGATGAGAGTCGAGCGTCCGTCCATGAAATCCCTGTGGAAATTTCCATAGGTGTAAGCGCAGCAGTCGGCCGCAATCAGCAATCCGCGTCCGTTAAAGTACGGCGCGCGTACCGGCGCCAGACGGATCTGCACAGGCCAGTGGGTCAGACGGGTGGACATTCTCGCTGCCACGGCCTCATGGTCGTAAGCGGCCGCTTCGCGTTCTTCGATAGTGATCGCGTCGGCCGGGCAGGCGGGCAGGCAGTCGCCGAGTCCGTCACAATAGTCGTCTTTGATCAGCTTTGCTTTTCCGTTTATCATGGCGATGGCGCCTTCATGACAGGCCGCCGCGCACGCACCGCAGCCGTTGCATTTTTCTTCATTAATATTTACAATTTTTCTGAGCATGTGATTCCTCCGTATGAATTTAAGATTGCGTGAACACTGCGGTTAAGATCCGGTGAATTTTGCCGCAGTGATTGACTTTACACGTGGATTATACTACAATGAACATAAAATGTATGTTGTAATTACAACGGCGACAGCGCAGACCTGACGGAGGTGGAGCATGGAAAAAAAAATCAGACCGGTCCCGGAATCAGAGTTGTTTCGCGGAATTTCAGAGGGTGAGGTTTTAAGTATCCTGAAGTGTCTGGCCGCGGTAAAAAAGCAGTATCGAAAAGGAGAGACCGTTTTCGGCATGGGAGACAGGGCCGGGGCCATGGGGCTTGTACTTTCGGGAAAAATCGAAATTTTCCGTGATGATTACTGGGGAAACCGCCAGATTCTCGGAACCTCAGAGCCGGGGGATCTGTTCGGGGAAAGCTATGCCTGCATGCCGGGAGAGCCTTTTATGGTAATGGCTGCAGCTGCCGCAGACAGTGAAGTCCTGTTTCTGGAGGTGGGAAAGATCCTTAACGTCTGTTCCCCCGCCTGTGAATTTCACAGCCGTCTGATTCATAATCTTCTGTATATTCTCGCAGAAAAGAATCTGCGGCTTACAAGGAAGATTGACCATATGGGAAGGCGCAGTATCCGGGAAAAGGTGATGGCATATCTTTCCTTCCAGGCGGAAAGCAAAAAGAGCGCGGAATTTGAGATTCCGTTTAACCGCCAGCAGTTTGCCGATTATCTTGCGGTTGACAGGAGCGCGCTTTCCGCGGAGCTTTCCAGAATGCAGAGGGACGGGATCATCCGGTACGAAAAGAGCAGATTTACGATCTGTGACAGATAACAAGGAGAAACGAGAACATGTCGAGAGAAGAAGAGGAGAGAAGGCTCAGGAGGGAACTGAGGCGGATTCAGAGAAAAAAACAGGAACGGATCCGGCAGCTTTTGTTTGGAGGACTGCTGTGTGTGTCCATCCTGATCCTGCTGGCTTCCGTGATCGTCCTGTATAAGGCCGTGTTCAGGAAGAAAAAGGCGGATCCGAAGGATGTGCAGGTGCCGGAATATGTGGAAGTAAAGCTTCTGACGCCAAATCCGTATTCCCGTCCGGAGCTTTCGCTTGAGGAAGTCAACGGGATCGTGGTTCACTATGTGGCCAATCCGTGCAGTACGGCCAGAGAGAACCGGAACTATTTTGAGTCCCTGAAGGATCAGACCGGGAGCAGTCCGACTTCGGTGAGCAGCCATTTTGTCATCGGTCTGGAGGGAGAGGTGGTTCAGTGTATTCCTCTTTCCGAGGTGGCGTACGCTTCCAACAACCGGAACAGCGATACGATCTCCATTGAATGCTGTCATCCGGATGAGACCGGAAGATTCTATGACAGTACATATGATTCTCTGGTGCAGCTATGTGCCTATCTTTGCAGGGAATTCGATCTGAAACCGGAGGCGGTGATCCGCCATTATGATGTGACAGGAAAGATCTGCCCGAAATATTATGTGGAGCACGAGGACGCCTGGGAACAATTTCATAAAGATGTGGCACAGGCCATGAAAGACTCCCGTTAGGGATGCTTTCACGGCCTGTAACTTTTCCGGATTGCAAAAACCACAGAATATTTTATCAGAGCGGAATAAATTCCGGTTTCCTGTCATGGAAAACCGTATAATACCGGAACCCGCTTGCAATGAGAATTTCGCGTGTCTCTGCAAAATAGCCTCCGACTTCATGGGGACGGTGGCCGTCAGAGCCGACCGTTAAGAGCTCGCCTCCGATCTCACGGTACCGGGAAAGGATCTCCTCGTAGGGGTGCGGATGGCCAAGGCCATATTTGAAACCGGCGGTATTGCATTCCAGAGCCTTTCCTTTTCGAATCAGCACATGCAGGATCGCATCGATCACGTCCATATAGTCGGCCGGCCGGTAATTGATGTTTTTATTGGGACCGTACCGGATAATATAATCCAGATGACCGAGACTGTCGAAACAATCCATGGCCTCGATACGCGCCAGTGTGGATTCGAAATAGCGAAGATAGGCGTCGTGTTCGCTTCTCCCTGCGTAGTAATTCCTGTCAAAAACGTCGTAGCCGTCGATGAAATGACTGGAGCCGATGATATAGTCTGCCCGGAGCGTTCCGGCAAGTGCGGTCAGATACTCCTTTTCCCGCAGCATGAGCCCCAGTTCGATTCCGGTCCGGACGCGGATCTGTCCTTCATACGTTTCGGAGAGCCCTCTGACAGAGTCCAGATACGCGGGAACATCGAGCGTGTAATCGACGGAAGTCATGGAGCGGGTTCCGTAGTCATGATGATCCGTGATGCAGATCTCCTCCATCCCGAGCCGGATCGCAGCTTCGATCTGTTCCTCTGGAGGCGTCCTGGAATCCCCGGAAAATGATGTATGTACGTGAAAATCAGATATCATGAAATACCTCCCGGTCTGTAATGAAATACCGGCGGAACCTGCATAAAATCCGCCGGAAACGCGGATATAAATGAGTATAGACGGACTTATCTGGAAAAGCAACAAAAATCATAAATTCCGTTCCACTCTTTTACCTAATTTTTACAAAGATTTGAAATATAATTGAAAAAACGACACTTCCTATGGTATGATAGAAAAAGTGAAATTTTGAAATACAGGGGAGGGTAAGTCATCATGACAATAGACTTGCTGGGCAGTGTTTTTACGTTCATCGGAGGACTTGGTATGTTCCTTTACGGTATGAACGTAATGGGGGACGGTATGCAGAAAGCAGCAGGCAGCAAAATGAGTTCATTCCTGCGTCTGGTTACCAACAACCGTCTTCTCGGCGTTGCGCTGGGCGCACTGATTACTGCCGTACTTCATAGCAGTGCCGCGACAACCGTAATGGTTGTAGGTTTTGTAAATGCGGGAATTTTGAATCTGACACAGGCGGTCGGTGTGATCATGGGCGCCAACATCGGTACGACGATCACAGCCTGGATGGTATCTTTGAATGAACTGGGCGGTGCCATGAAGGTTCTGCAGCCTTCGTTCTTCGCGCCGCTCTTTGTGGGAATCGGATCTTTCCTTCTTGCATTCTGTAAGAAGAAAAAGAGCCTCGTCGGTGAGATCCTGATCGGTATGGGCTTCCTGTTTGTGGGACTTACCTACATGTCCGGTGCGGTGACCCCGTATGCGGATTCCCCGATCTTTGCGAAGGCGTTTGCCGTACTTGGCGGAAACCCGATTCTCGGTATCCTTGTGGGCGCCGGAGTGACCGCGCTGCTCCAGAGCTCCACGGCTTCCGTCGGAATCCTTCAGACGCTTGCCATGAGCGGAATCGTCAACACCAGCGCGGCGATCTACATTACACTAGGACAGAATATCGGTACCTGTCTTACCGCCGTGCTCTCCAGTACGGGAGCGAACCGGAACGCAAAGAGAGCTTCCGTGATCCATTTAAGTTTTAACATGGCCGGCGCGGTCCTGTTCGGCATCCTCATGTATGTGGTTACGATCGTGAGACCCGATATCGCTTATGGCTCCATCGATTCGCTGAGAATCTCCATGTTCCACACGGTATTCAATGTGACCAATACGGTGCTTCTGTTCCCGTTTGCATCGCTGTTAGTGAAATTTTCCGGTATGGTTGTAAAAGAGACTCCGGAAGAGAGACTGGAAGAGCAGAGGAAGACAGAGGAAGAGGTTGGCCTGCAGTTAGATCAGCGTGTATTCCAGTCACCGCCCATGGCTCTCGAGGTTGCGGTCATGGAAGTTGTCCATATGGGAAAAATGGCGGAAAAGAACCTGCGGCTTGCGGTTGATATCCTGATTAACGGCGATCATGACCGGATCAAAGATGTGAGCAAAAACGAGGAAGCGATCGATGTGATGAACAAGAAGCTTACCGAGTATCTGGTACAGGTCAATAACCTGTCCTTAAATGAGAGACAGAAACGTCAGGTCAGCAACCTGTTCTACAGTGTCAGTGACATTGAGAGGATCGGCGATCATGCGGAAAATCTGGCGGAATCAGCACAGTACATGCTGGATCACAACCTTCAGTTCTCCGATATCGGTCTGGAGGATCTGCGTTGGATCACCGGTGTGACAACGAGTGTTGTAACTTCCGCGATCGCGGCAAGACAGGATAAAAATATGGAAGATATCCGCAAGGTCAGCAAACTGGAGGACGAGGTGGATACACTGGAAGAGGAGATGCGGGACAAGCACATCGACCGTCTTTCCAAGAATATCTGCAATCCGTCCACTGGTGTTGTATTCCTGGATATCCTCAGCAATCTGGAACGTATCTCCGATCATGCCTATAACATTGCGGGATATGTAAAAGATGAGATGTAAGATATGAAAATGAGAGCATAATTCCAAAAAATCGTCTGGATACCGAAAAGTTTTGTTTTCGGTATCGCAGACGATTTTTCTTTTTACAGGTGCGGAAGATTATTTCGATACTGCCGCAGGTCAATCCGTAAGAAGCCCATTTTCCCGATAATAGCGCTCGGCACCCGGATGGAGGACAATGGGGAGATCCTCATACATGAAACCGTTTCTTGTGATGGAAGAGAGGGCGGCATGCATACCTGAGAGGGACTCCGTATGTTCCGCGAGGATTTTTGTGAGTTCGTACACTAGATCATCGTCCATGGAGGCGTTCACGCAAAGAAGACATTTGATCCCGAAGGTGGGGATATCCTCCTCCTGGCCTTTGTAGGTTCCGGCGGGGATCACATCCCGACAGAAGAACGAGTTTTCGCGGAGAATCGAGCGAAGCTCCTGGTCCGTATATCGCAGCACCGTGCAGGGAATCTTATCCGCTAGGTCCCCGAGCCCCTGAATGGGGATTCCTGCAAAGCCGTGGATCGCATCCAGCGTTCCGTTTACGATCTCCTCTGTTCCCGAGCCCAGTCCGCAGTTTTTGAACCGGGAATTTTCCTCCGAGATCCCCAGAGTCTCCATGACGATTTTAGCCGAGGACTCTGTGGTGGAATCCTCCGGGCCGATCCCGATCCGCTTTCCCTTTATGTCATGGACGTCGGAAATACCGAGGGAGGACGGGGCGATCCAGTTGGAAAGACTGGAATAGACGGCCGCGATCACGCGCAGATTTTCCTGTGGATTCCCCTCAAATTCGCCTTTTCCGTTCACGGCGGCGAACGCCACATCTCCGCTTACCAGACCGAGATCGATCTCCTCTTTTCCGAGGGAACGGACATTAAAATAGGAACCGTTGGAGGCGCTTATGTTCACTTTGATATTGGAATCAGAGTCACTGATCACCTGTGCCAGAGCCTTTCCCACCGGATACATGGTTCCGCCGCTGTCGGCGGTTCCGATGGTGAGGATCTTCAGCTCATCAGAGGAAGACGCGGAAGTCTTTTCAGCCGTGGTTTTTGGAGAATGAGAGCAGCCGCCCGCAAACAGGCAGGCAGAAGCCAAAAGAACAGATAATATGCCGGTCATTTTTTTCATGCTAAATACGCCCTATCTGTGTAGTTTTCATAAAGCCCGATACTTAACTATATCACAAATTGAGGGGTAGATTCAATAAAAAATTCAAGATTTCTGCATCGGAAAGTTTCTGCTTTACAGGAGCGCTTTTTCCGGCAGCAAAAAGTCCGGCTGACGTCTCAACGTCAGCCGGATCAAGGGGGAATCTATTTCAAAAGCGTACAAATTGGCAGATTAAGCTTTAAACAAACTTCCGAATACAGACAGGAAGATCGGGTTGTAAATATCGTCGATGATTACCGCGAAGGACGGATACAGAACCCAGGCGATAGTATGCCAGCCGTACTGATCCATCAGAGCCTTCTCGTTTGCCACCGCGTTGGAACCGGAACCGCAGCCCCAGCCAATGTTGCCGGCTGTCATAACCGCTGCGCCGTAGTCGCGGCCAAACAGGTTGAAGGATACGAAGATACCGAACAGTGCAATAAAGATAGCCTGTGCTGCAAGAATAATTCCCATCTGTCCTGCAACCGGTGCAAGTTTTGTAAAGTCTGTTGTCATAAGTACCAGTGCCAGGTAGAGCTCCAGGAACATGTGCTCAATGGCGTCAACTTCAGGAACATAGAATTTAATGTTGCAGGCTTCCATTACATTACGGGCGATCGCACCTGCGAACAGGCAGCCGATGAACTTCGGCATTTCAATCATCGGAATGTTGTCTAACAGGCAGTAAATTGGCATGCCGAGTGCTGCGAGAAGGAGAGTCATGGCAAACATCATGATCATCTTGGTGTTGTCCAGTTCCGGAACTTTTCCGGTTGCAACTGCTTCCGGTTTGTCGTTCGGATCAGCCTTTAAGCCGTGGCGTGCGATTAAGAATGCAGCTACCGGGCCGCCGATCAGGGACCCCATTACGTTGCCTAATGTACCGGCTGCAACACCGATGGTCGTAGCATCCGCTGCGCCCCACTCCTCAAAGATCGGGCCGAATGCGGAAGCAGTACCAACGCCGCCTGTCATGGCTGCGGAAGAGCACTGTAAGCCGAGAAGGGGATTTAAACCGATCAGGTAGCTGAGGCCTACGCCGATCAGGTCCTGACATGTGATTAAGAGGCAGGCACCGAATGCGATCATGACACAAAGCTTACCGCCGGCCTGCTTTAACATCTTTGCGCTGAAGCCGAAGCCTACGCAAAGGAAGAACAGGTTCTGGCAAAGGTCTTTCATTACGGTCGCGTCAAAGGAGATCGCCACGGTTCCGGTCATTTTGATGGCCGACATTAAAAGAGAGAAGATAATACCGGATACAACCGGAGCAGGAATCGCGTACTTCCTGAGAGTTGCGGAACGGGCCACAATGGCGCGCCCGAGGAAGATTACGATGGCAGCGAAACCAAGTGTACAGAGATACTCAAACTTAAAAGTGGCAATAGCGCCGTCTGCGGCTGGCGTATATTTACCAAAATAACTGATAATACTTTCCATATGACATCCTCCAATCCTTTTACATTCGTTTTTGCTTCCCGTTCACATTCCCATTTCGTTTCCCCCGGACGGAATCCTTTTGTTAAGAATGCTTAAAAAAGAAGAAATATTTTATGAATTTATTGTAAAAAAGACGGAATAAAAAGTCAATTTTAGTAAGTATCTAACACTCTTTCGTAAGTTTCGTAACTAAAAAACAGAACCGGAAGGCCCGAAATCCGCTTTCATTACTTTCCTAAGCTGTATTTGATGGAAGGTCTGCCGCCTGTTTTGTAGTCGATGGTGCTGATGATCTCATGCGTATCGACGAGATAATTCATGTACCGGCGGATGGTGATCCTGGAAAGATGGATCTGTTCAGCGATCTGCTCACTCGTGAAGAATTCCTCCGGATGCTCCGCGAGAAAGCTGCGGATGAGCTTCAGTGTGGACTCATTCAGGCCTTTGGAGAGCTGCGGTGAGGCCTCTGCCGCCGTTTCCGACCGGGTGAAAAGTTGGTCGATGGCATTCTGGCTCAAATTGTCTCTGGCCTTTTCCAGATATTTCCGTTTTTCATGGAAACGATCCAGAGCCAGCTTAAACCGGTTATACTCAAATGGTTTCACCAGATAGTCCATGACGCCCCGGCTTAAGAGCGACTGCACGATATCCGTATCGTTGGCGGAGGTGACCATGATAATGGATGGAGATTTTCCCATGGAGTGAAGTCGGTCAATGAATTCGGCCCCGTTCATGAGCGGTGTGTAGTAGTCCAGGATGATCAGATCAGCATTATTTTTTTTGAAGTATTCCAGAGCGTCTCCTCCGCTCTTAAAAACGCGGTCCACCTGAAACGAGAAGGTCACTTCCACGTACTGCCGGTTGATGGAAGCTACCATCGGATCATCCTCTACAATAATAACATGATACATCAGACATTGTCCTTTCTGGTAAATGTAATGGTAAAACAGGTTCCCTCGCCTGCCTCGGTGTCAATGGCGATCTCCCCGTGATGAAGCTCAGTCAGACTGTGGATCAAAAACAGGCCGGTTCCCCGGTTCTCTCCCTTGGAGGAAACGCCCTTTTCAAAAATGACGGGAAGAAGCTCCTCAGGAATTCCTCGCCCGGTATCCTCGCATGTGATGATCGTGCACGATTCTGACATATGGATTCCGAGCATGATCTCTTTTAATTCTTTTCCGCTGGCAGCCAGCTCTTCAATGGCATTTTCCAGAAGATTTCCGATGATCGTGATATAGTCTTCGATCGGGAGAATCAGGTCCTGGTTCATGCAGCGGCTGTCAGGACTCACCGTCAGCAGGATTCCGAGCTCTGCGGCATGCATCATTTTTCCGATGACAATGGCACAGATCCGGGAAACGCGAAGACAGTCCGCAGTCTGCCGGATCGCCTG
>JALEWG010000242.1 GCA_022788065.1 Lachnospiraceae bacterium
ACCCTCCAGATCTGATACCGATTGGTACGAAAGAAAGGAGGGCGATATCAATGTATGTTACATACTCTGATTTATTTCAGATTGGGATATTCATTGTTGCCCTTGTGGGGCTGTGCTATACAGTCTTTCAGGGGAAAAGAAAATAGCCGCCATTACTCGCAATAATGACGGCTGTTAATAAAAACAACTAATTATTATTGGGGTAAGCCGCTTCTCCGGCTTTCCCTTTTCTATATATTAACATAACTCCTCCTCCATTACAAGACATTTTCTCAGAGAGGCACCAATGAAATGCTGCTTTATTATCAATCCGGTAGCCGGAAGCCGGGATTCCAGCAAAGAACTGATTCCTGAGATTCACCGCGCAGCAATGGCCTGCGGTATTCCCGAAAATGATTATTCCATACATCTCACCAATCACCCGGCGCATGCCCGTGAGCTGGCCGCAGAGGCAGCCCGTGCGGCAGCAAAAGACGGAGAATCCGTTTATATCTATGCGGCCGGAGGGGATGGTCGTCCGCAGTATGTCCCTGGCAAGGATTGCGCAGGTCCTTCCCGTCTACCAGGCCGGCATTTTAAGGACGGTCAGATCGTTCCGGAATATCGTGACGTCGTCGAACACTTCCCGGCCCGCAGTGTCGAAGTCAAAACCGTCCGGCCCGGACAGTCCATCATCGTAAATGTAGATGGCGAATGCGGTCCGGATACCGATCTCACGGCAGAGGCAGTTCCGCAGTCCGCAAGGATCGTGCTGCCAGCCAAAGTATATGCAAGGCAGAAACTTACATATCAGGGGCAAAATCGTTATTTCCCGACACACTCCTGCCATTTATTCTACAACTGTATTTTTCAGTACGCCAATTCCCTCTATTTCGCACTCGACCACATCGCCCACGTTCAGGAATTTCGGCGGGTCAAAGCCCATTCCTACGCCCGCCGGTGTTCCGGTGGCGATAAGTGTTCCGGCTTTCAATGTCATTCCCTGACTCAGTTCCACGATCACATCCTCGATGCTGCTTAAGAACAGCTCCGTGTTGGAATTCTGCCGAAGCTCTCCGTTGACTCTGGACCGGATCGCCTGCTTCGGCGGAAACGGAATGGAGTCCACCGTGGCGATCCACGGACCGAGCGGCGTAAAGTTATCGAGGCTCTTTCCGAAATACCATTGCTTATGGCCTGTCTGTACTTCGCGCGCGCTGACGTCATTCATAATTGTATAGCCGAAAATATAGTCCTTTACTTCCTCGCGCTTCACGTTGACGGCGTCCTTTTTGATCACGACCACCAGTTCCGCCTCATAATCCAGCTGAGAGGTGAGGTCGCGATGAGCTGAAATCCCGCCTTCCGGATCGACTGCACGATTGACTCTCTTGGAAAAATACACAGCCTGACGCTCTGTATCTTTCCTGAACGCCTCTTTTTTAAACCGGGCAGATTCCTCGGCATGGGCCGCGTAATTGATCCCGAGGCAGATCACATCCTGATCCGGGACAGGAATCGGAGCAAGAATCTTTATGTCCCCAATCGGCGCCGCGCCCGGCACCTCATAGGGCGGCCGTCTGCGGATGCAGTCCAGCATTTCCATCTCCGACTCCCCCGCCTCGCGGATGAATTCCTTCATGTTCCGGTATTCGATCTCCGCGGCGGAAGCGGGATACACCCATGTCTCTTCATCGTTCAGTACACCAATCCGTTCTTTTCCGTCGATCTCATAAGTCAGTAATTTCATATGCCCTCCTTGACAGCCTGTGACACTTAGCGGATTTTCTCCGGGAAACCAACTTTCTTCTGAACTTTTCTCAGCGTCTTGTTGGAGTAATAGGACGCTTTTTCTGCATTTTCTTTGATAACATGGTCAATATAGTCCTTGTTCTTTGTCAGATCCGCATAGCGTTCCTGGATCGGTTTCAGCACAGAAACAACTGCCTCGCCGACAGCCATCTTGAAGTCGCCGTAGCCTTTTCCGTCAAATTCCGCTTCCACCTCTGCAGGCGTTTTTCCGCAGCATGCACAGTAAATATCGATCAGATTCTTGATTCCCGGCTGCTCGTCGCAGTATTTTACGCAGCCGATGGAGTCTGTAACGGCGCGCTTGCACTTGCGGATAATCGTATCCGGATCATCCATCAGATAGATACTTCCGTTGGGATTCTCATCGGACTTGGACATCTTCTTGGACGGATCCTGCAAACTCATGATCTTCGCGCCGGATTTTCCGATATATGCCTCCGGAACCGTAAATACGTCACCGTAAATGTTGTTGAAACGGATCGCAATGTCTCTTGTCAGTTCCAGATGCTGCATCTGATCGATGCCGACCGGAACCACATCCGCCTGATATAAGAGGATATCCGCAGCCATCAGTACCGGGTAGGTAAAAAGACCTGCGTTGATATTGTCCGCGTGCTTTGCCGCTTTGTCTTTGAACTGTGTCATGCGGTTCAGCTCGCCCATGTACGTGAAACAGCTTAAGATCCAGGACAGCTCCGCATGTCCGGATACATGAGACTGGTAGTAAATGCAGTTTTTCTCGGGATCCAGACCGGCTGCGATATAGAGCGTCAGAAGGTTTCTTGCGCGCTTTCTCAGCTCTGCCGGGTCCTGGCGGACGGTAATGGAGTGCATGTCCACAACGCTGTAAAAGGTCTGGTAATCATCGGCGATCTGCACCCAGTTTTTCAGTGCTCCCAGGTAATTTCCCAGAGTCAGATTTCCGGTCGCCTGCATTCCGCTGAACAATGTTTTCTTTCCGTCTAACATATCTCCATCTCCTTGTATAATAACTTGTGTGATTATTCACCTGTTTTCAGATTCAATACGTTTTCCATTATAGTACAAGTTTTCCCAGGACACAAGCAAAATAATTGCGGTCCAAGATTCCGCTTGTATCGCAATCTGTTTCCCGCTATAATAGAATCATAATCGACTACAGAAACGTAAAGAAAGGAAGCAGAGTTTATGGAAAAAATTGCCAGCTTTACCGTCAATCATCTGAAGCTTCTGCCGGGAGTTTATGTCTCAAGACGGGACACCGCCGGCGATACCCATGTGACGACCTTCG
>JALEWG010000013.1 GCA_022788065.1 Lachnospiraceae bacterium
AACAGAAAACCGGGAAAATGCGGAACGCTTTCTGACAGAAGTCGAGGCCAATGTAGTCTGTCACAACGCGTCCACAAGGCTGACCGATGGAATGGAATTCGGGCTTGGCGGAGAGATGGGAATCAGCACACAAAAATATCCATGCGGAGGCCCTGTGGGCATGAGAAGTCTGATGCAGGAAAAATACTATCTTCTGGGGAATGGGAATCTTCGATAAAGCATGGAGTCCTAGACCTTCTGCTTTTTCACCATCGCGGCTGCCGCCAGCTGAAGGACTGCGGAGGCTGCGGCAAGATAAAATACGTACTGAACGCCGAGGCGATCCCAGACGAGTCCGAGAAGCGGGGAGGCGATGATGGCCATGATATGGTCAACGCTGATTCCGACGGAGAGCGTGCGGGTCACCTCGCTCTTGTCCAATGCGATGGAACGCATCATATAAGAGTGGACAATGCCGAACTGCTCAAAGAGAACAGCGAACACGTAAGCGGCAAAGACGATCCATGTCTGCGGACCGGTCTTTGCGAGGGAGCCGTTTGCCAGCATTCCGGCGATGAGTCCCAGGGTAGAGAAGCTGACTGCTATGTAACCGGCCTCCAGCCAGAGCATTTTCTTAACACCGTGCCGGTCCAGAAGACGGCCGATGATGGGCGATACACGGCTGCCGATAAAGTGGATGGCAATGGTTAAGAGCGCGATGGTGTCTGCGCCCTGTTCCAACAGGTTGATCACGACCCAGGGAGCAAAAACAATGCGGATGCGCTTCTGACAGCCGTAGGCCAGCGTGGTCATATAATAAGGCATATATTGTTTCCGGAAGAGGAGACGGTGGTTTTTCACTGTCTCCTCTCCTTTATAATACCTGCTCATGACGCAGAGGAGAATGATAGCGACAATACTGAAGACACAGCCCAGCATGAACGGGCGGATCACCTTTGCCTGGAAAGAAAAGATACCGGTGCGGAATCCGACAAAGACCATACAGGCGGCCGCCATGGCGCCGGTGGTGGTCACGCTCTTAAATTTGCCTAGGGTAGCGCCCTCCTTTCCCTTTTCTGCTAACGACATGGAGATCGAGTCGTTGAGCGGCATGAAAAGATGGTTGCCCATGGACTGGATAAACAGAAAGATCAGCATGACGCCGTAGCTTGGGGACATCAGTCCCATGACAGAGAGACCGATCAGGACCATGACGTTGGAAACGACGGACATCCAGAGGTTGCCCATAAAGCCGAGGGCTGCCACCAGAACCATGCAGAGAACGCCGGGACTCTCTCTGGGGACCTCGAGAAAACCTCGCTGTACCGAAGTGATATGATATACTTCGTTAAAATAATTGGATAAGATGCTTCCGCCGAGGCCGTTTGCCAATGCGACAAAGATCAGTACGGCGGCAAACAGCTTCACGGATTTTTGCTTTGCTGATTCGTCCATAATTGATGATATCCTCCTGAAATCATATTTTCTGCTGTAATCGAAATATCTCATGACTGCAATATCTCCTGAAAAAGCATGCCCCCAGAGACGGACCGCTACCGGATGCGCCCGGTGAAGACCGCTACGGAGCGCGGCGGCATGGTGAAGCAGCCACTGATCCGCGGCATTTTTCTGCCTTCATAGAAGTATCGGCCGTTTTTATCCCCTGCCGTGTTGACGGCCAGATGCCATGTTCCGCGGTTGGCGAGCTTCGGGAGTGTGATCGGAACCTCCTCCCAGTAGGTGTTGAGCGCCACATAGATCACATCGTCCTGACCTTTTTCCCTGTCATAGCCCGCGAAGCTGATCGCGATGGTTCTGGCGCCCTCCGGGAGATCGGTGATCTCCGCGTTGGCGGCGTGGGCGCGGATCGGCGCCATCCCGCAGACCGCGTCCGGGAGCTTTCGGCTTATGACCTGATGGGCCTGGCGAAAGTGGATCATATATTTAAAAAATTCAAACAGATCATGATTCTTTTTAAGCAGGTTCCAGTCCAGCCAGGAGATCTCATTGTCCTGGCAGTAGCTGTTGTTGTTTCCGTACTGCGTGTTTCCGAACTCATCTCCGGCCAGGAACATGGGCGTTCCGCGGCTGCACATCAGGACGGCGCATGCGTTCCGGATCATGCGGTAACGGAGACCGAGAACCTCGGGATCATCGGTTTCGCCTTCGCATCCGCAGTTCCAGCTTCGGTTGTCATTGGAGCCGTCCGTGTTGTCCCAGCCGTTCCCCTCGTTGTGCTTCTCATTATAGGAGTACAGGTCATACAGTGTGAAGCCGTCATGGCAGGTCAGGAAGTTCACACAGGAATTATACCCGTCGTAGCTTCCTGTGTAATCGGAGGAAAATCCTCCGTAGAGATCTCCGGAACCGGCGATACACCAGGCCGCTGTCCATGATTCCCAGTTGCCGCCTTTTAAAAAGCTCCGCATGGCGTCACGGTACCGGCCGTTCCACTCGGCCCAGCGGTTGCTGGCTGGGAAGCTGCCGACCTGGTACATTCCGCCTGCATCCCACGCCTCTGCGATGAGCTTTACGTTTCGGAGAAGCGGGTCACATGCCAGCGTCTTAAGGAGAGGCGGGTTGTTCATGGGAGAGCCGTCTTCATTTCTCCCCAGAATGCTGGCCAGATCGAACCGGAATCCGTCGATCCGGTAATGGACGGTCCAGTACCGGAGGCATTCCAGGATCATCTGCTGGACGATCGGATGGTTGCAGTTTAAGGTATTGCCGCAGCCGCTGAAATTGTAGTAATTTCCGTCCGGAGTCAGCATATAATAAATATTATTATCGATTCCCTTAAAGCTGAAGCAGGGGCCGTGCTCATTTCCCTCGGCTGTGTGATTGAACACCACGTCGAGGATCACTTCGATCCCGTTTTCATGGAGGGCTCTGACCAGTTCCTTGAGCTCGCGGCCTTCGTCGATATCGGCGGCGGAGGCGTTGTAGCTGGAATTGGGAGAGAAGAAGCTTACGGTGTTGTACCCCCAGTATTCCACGAGCCGTTTGCCGTTCACGGTGCGGGCATGTACCGTTTCATCGAACTCGAAGACGGGCATCAGCTCCACCGCATTGATCCCCAGCTCTTTCAGATAGGGAATCTTTTCCATGAGTCCCGCGAAAGTTCCCTTGTGGCGGACGCCGGAGGACTCGTGGCGCGTAAAGCCGCGGACGTGGAGCTCATAGATGACAAGATCGCTGAGTTCCCTGGAAGACTGAGGCGTGTCACCCCAGTCGAAAGTGTTCTGGACGACACGGGCATGGTACGCGCCCTTTTTCGGTCGGCCCCAGACCCGCTGACCGGCAACCGCGCGCGCATAGGGATCCAACAGAATCTTGTTTTTATCGAACAGAAGCCCTTTTTTCGGATTGTTTGGGCCGTCAATGCGGTATGCGTATTCAAAGTCGTTGATATTCAGATAAAAGACAAACATGGAATAGACGTCGCCGATTTTATACGATTCCGGAAACGGAAGTACGGCATAGGGCTCGTCTTCCCCCGGGCGGAACAGCAGCAGTTCACAGCCGGTTCCGAAGTGGGTATGAATGGTAAAATTGACGCCCGAATCGGAGGGAGTCGCGCCGTTCACATCGAAGCGTCCCGGGCGGACCGGAAAGCCGGCGATTGTATCCAGAGGAGTGAATTCTGCGGGGATTCCCCGCGCAAAGTCATGTCCGGACAGATCCATAAGATACCTCCTCACATAAAAGTCACTCTTTATATTATATGTTTTTTGTCAGATACAGTCAAAGGTTTTACGAGGCTATGGCAATGAAAATGGTTTTCTGATATAATGGACTGGACCTGTCCGGTGTATATTCTGCAGCCGGGCCGGAAAACCGAAGAAGGAGACCGATGAGATGGAAAAGAATGAGAACAAAAATGATAGACAGGCTGCTGCAGTACGTACGCTCTGCACGTCAAAAGAATTGTACGTGATCATCTCGCTGTGTACCAGCATGCCGTTTGTGAAATGTGATCCGGAAACATATGATGATGAGATCTTCCTGTATGAAACCGAGGAGGATGTGAAAAGAGAGGGTAAGCGCTTCATCGATGAGAAGCAGCCGGTCAGGATCGCAAAGGTCGAGAAAAATCAGCTGCTCCAGTTTTATACCAACCTGTACACCATGGGAGTCAACTGCATCGTTTTGAATGCGTTTACGGAGAAGGAATGCCGGGTGCAGCTTTCTGAGATGGTGAAGAAACCGGAAAAGCAGAATGCGGCCGGGCAGGCGTGGATCGAGAATCCGGAGCTGCATCTGACTGCGCTCTATTTCATGCAGGAGATTCGCAGGCAGAAGCTTACGGAAATTCCGGATGAGTTAAAGGAAATGCAGAATGAGATTCTGGCGGATTACGCAAAAGGAACATTTCTCGCGGTATTTAATGAAGAAAAGAAAGTGCCGCTGTTAAAGCTTCCGAACGGAGATGCGTACCAGCCGGTCTTTACGGATGTGATTGAGATGCAGAAATTCACCAGAGGAATGAAGATGAGTGCCGCGGCGATCCCGGCCACAAAGATTCCGACTGTCCTGGCCCCGGAGGCAAAGGGCGTTGTGGTAAATCCGGGCGGAATCAATCTGCAGCTTCCGATCACAAGAAACGGAGAGAAAAAATGATCAGAAAAAAGATCCTGAAAACCGGTCTGATTGCGGGAGCCATTCTGCTGCTTGTTTCGGGCGAGTGTTATGCTGCAAAGAAGGAGGATACGACACGGTATCCCGACGGAACGAACATCAACGGCGTGTATGTGTCGCAGCTGACGCCGGAGGAGGCAAAATCGCGGATCGAACAGTATTATGCCGGTGAATATGCGCTGACAGTCAGGACCGCAGATGGAAAGAAAGAAGAGATCCGGGGGACGGATATCGGCTGCTTTATGCAGGTGACAGGAGATTTAAGCGGGATCCTCGCCGCGCAGAATGCCTCCGGAAGACAGACCGGACCGGGGACGGACAACTGGTTTCGGACAGAGGCGTCGTTTGGATATGATGAAAATATGTTGAAACAGGCATTGGGCACTCTGGAGTGTGTCACATCGGCTGCGCCGACAGAGGATGCCCATATCACGCCTTACGTGGAAGGAAAAGCATTTTCCATTGTCCCGGAGGTTCAGGGAACGGAAATCGACACGGACCGTCTTGCAGAGACTGCAAAAGCTGCGCTCTCCCGGCAGGATAAGATACTGGACCTGAAAAAAACGGGCTGCTATAAGGAGATCCGGGTCACCTCGGATGACGCCGAATTAAACCGGCTCTGCTCCAATATGAACCGGTTCCGGGATGTGACGATCACGTACAGATTCGGAGATTCGGAGGAAATTCTGGAGGGAACAAAGATCGCTTCCTGGATCCTGGGAACGGCCGGGACGGAGATTCAGGTGGACCGGTCAAAGGCCGAAGCATTTGTGAACCGTCTGGCAGAGCAGTATGACACATACGGGAAAACGCGCCTGTTTGAGACGGCCGACGGCCGTCAGGTGGAGATCAGCGGAAGCTATGGATGGCAGATCAGCCGGGAAGAGGAAGTACAGGCATTGATCGGGGTTGTTCAGACATGCGAAAGCTGTGAAAGAGAGCCGTTCTACAGGAAAAAAGCAGTTAGCCGGACCGGAAATGATTTCGGGACCACGTACATCGAGGTGGATCTGGCAGGACAGCATCTGTATTTCTTTGAAAACGGAACATGCATCGTGGACTGTCCGATCGTTTCCGGGAATGTGGCGAAGGACTGTACGACTCCGGAGGGGCTGTACACCATGTACTATAAGGAAAAAGACCGGATCCTCCGGGGAAAGAAGCTGCCGGACGGAACGTATGAATATGAAAGCCCCGTATCCTACTGGATGCCGTTTAACGGCGGGATCGGGCTTCATGACGCCAGCTGGCGCGGCAAATTCGGCGGGCAGATCTACAGGACGAACGGCTCTCACGGCTGTATCAATATGCCCGTCAGGGAAGCTGCAATTGTATATGAACACGCATACGCCGGGATCCCGGTCATCTGTCACAATTAGACATGAGATGGCTGGAAGCCCGGCGTATGCCGTTCCTGTGTGAAATACGTTATCTCTGGACGCGTCCGGAGCCGTCGCCTCCGGCAAGCTTCTTCACTTCGTCCACGGAAACCATATTCATGTCGCCCTCGATGGAATGTTTTAAGCAGGAAGCTGCCGCGGCAAACTCGATTGCGGACTGGGAATCAAAGCTGTTTAAGCAGGCGTAGATCAGGCCGCCGCCGAAGCTGTCGCCGCCGCCCACCCGGTCAACGATGTGGATCTT
>JALEWG010000045.1 GCA_022788065.1 Lachnospiraceae bacterium
GAGCGAACAGCCAAAGAAACGGCGCAGACGCCGCAGACCGGCAAAAAAGCCGTCTGAGGGAAACGGACAGGTAGTACACGAAACGGAGAGCGCAGCAGTGACGGAAGTCACACGGCCGCAGGAAAAGAAGCATCCGCAGGAGAAAAAACAATCTCAGGAGAGCACAGCGGAATCCGCTAAGGAGCAGACCGCAGGAAGTTCTTCCTCTGCGAAGAGGCGCAGACGGCGCAGAAGACACCCGGCGGCACAGAAAACAGAAGGGGTATCCGGCAATACCCTTTCGGAGGGCAGGAATGAAAACGCGTAAAACGTACCTATATCTGGGACTTCCCGTGGCGGGAATTCTGTTTTATCTCTGTTATCTTCATAAGGCGGCCATTGACGTCGTGTATTCCGATTATATCCGGCTGATCAATTCTTATCTGCCGGACGTGTGGACTCCGGATAAATTTTTCGTTCCGGATGTACTGACCAGAATTCCGGTCAATTACCTGGAACGGATCATCAATGTAGGTTTGTTCGGATACAGCGTGTCCTTTGACCGGCTGCTCGGAGTGCTGGGGTTCGGTCTTTCCGCGCTGCTGATCGGAAGCTACTGCAGAAAACAGCGGATCAGAACAGGCTGGTACGTGATCCTGATGGTGATCATGTTCAGCCTCAATAAATGGGAAATGCTCTATAATGGAACCGGTTGGGCTCATTTTCTGGCATTCGCGTGCTTCTTTTACCATTATCTGGTGTTAGACCGCGTATATAAAGGACGGGAGCACCGGGGGGATAAGATCCGGCTGGCTGTACTTCCGGCGGTGATCTCACTGGGGATCGCAGGTCCTTACTGCGCCATTTACACCGTGACCCTTTTACTTGCGTACGGGTTTATTCTGGTCAGTGACCGGCTTCTGGAGCGCCGCAAAGCTTCCCGTACCGTCACGGGAGCGCAGATCGCCGGGTTTGTATTTTGTGCCGTGTGTCCGTTTTTCCTGTACCTTTTGAGCAATTCGGCGGCAGTTTACGAGTATTCCGGGGCTGCGGAGGGGTCCATGATTACGGCTTTCTTTCAGGAACCGGAATTTTTCCTTAAATTTTTCCTGAAGTCTTTCGCATCCATGGTTTTTGGGGTAGAATTTATTGAAAGACGTCTGGCGGCGATACCGGGGGTGTGCTGGTGCATACTCGGCGTCATGGTTCTGGCGTCCTATTTTCTGGCACTGTGGATGAATTTTTATTACGGGATCTGTGAAAAGACCATATTTCCGCTGATGCTTCTCGCGGGCGGCGGCATGAATCATCTGATGGTTCTGGTCAGCCGCTGGATCTTCATGCCGAACGACATGTACGGCATGAGTTCCCGGTATGCGCTGCAGTACCAGATCGGAATCCTCGGGATTCTGCTGACGTTTGCGCTGGCATTCGGGCGCGGCGCGAAGAAGTCCGCTAAGACCGGAATCCGGCTGCTTGCGTTTGCGGTAACGGCCATGTTTCTGCTTGGAAATCTGGCTACGTCCGCGGAGGAGTGGAACTTCGCAAAGCACAGAAAAAACAGCAATATCGAGAGAAGAGAAAAACTCCTGAATTTTGAGGAGATGGACGAGGAGGAGCTGAAGGCCGTTCTGGAATACAGAAAGCCCGGAACAAAAGAAGCTCTCTGTATTTTGAAGGAAAACGGCTGGAACATATTCAGAGAAGAAAAATAAATTTGGAGGACGGGCTATGAAAGTTGTAATTCTGGCGGGCGGTTACGGAACCCGGATCAGTGAAGAAAGCCATTTGAAGCCGAAGCCGATGATCGAGATCGGCGAAAAGCCGATCCTGTGGCATATCATGAAATACTATTCCCAGTTTGGATACAATGAGTTTATTATCTGCCTTGGATATAAACAGTATGTGGTAAAGGAGTTTTTTGCAGACTATTTCCTGCACACGTCAGATGTGACCTTTGATCTGGCCAACAATACCATGAAGATCCACAATAACTATTCGGAGCCATGGAAGGTGACGCTGATCGATACGGGACTCAATACGATGACCGGCGGCCGTGTGAAGCGGATCCGCGACTATGTGGGTGATGAACCGTTTATGCTGACTTACGGCGACGGCCTTTCCAATATCGACTTAACGGCGCTGGAGAAATTCCACCGTTCCCACGGAAAGATCGCGACCATCTCGGCGGTCAATATCGGTCAGAGATTCGGCGTGCTCGATCTGGAAGAAAACGGAAAGATCAACTCGTTCCGCGAGAAGAATGACGATGACGGAAGTCTGATCAACGGTGGTTATATGGTCATGAATCCGGGGGTATTTGATTATATCGAGGGCGATGAGACTGTGTTTGAGCAGGATCCGTTAAGAAACCTGGCGAAGGACGGTGAGCTGATGGCTTATCGTCATGACGGGTTCTGGCAGTGCATGGATACCCAGAGGGAAAAAATGCAGCTGGAGGAACTCTGGCAGTCCGGACGAGCTCCATGGAAGATCTGGAAATAGAAAGGACGGAGACTGGGAGCATAGACATGAACACAAATTTTGACTTAAAAGAGGTTTTCGGTTTTTACAGAGGAAAAAAAGTTCTGGTGACCGGTCATACCGGATTTAAGGGGACATGGCTCTGCCGGATCCTTGTCAATGCCGGGGCCGAGGTGACCGGATACAGTCTGACGCCTCCGACGGATCCGGCACTTTTTACCATGGCCGGACCGGAGGGCAGGATGAACTCCGTGATCGGGGATATCCGGGATCTGCCTGCATTGAAACGGGTATTTTCTGAGAGCTGCCCGGAGATCGTGCTGCATCTTGCAGCACAGCCGATCGTGAGAGATTCCTATAAGAATCCCGTTTACACGTATGAGACGAACGTGATGGGAACCGTCAATGTGCTGGAATGTGTCCGGCAGTTTCCGTGTGTCAGATCGTTCCTCAATGTGACGACAGACAAGGTGTATGAAAATATGGAGTGGGAGTACGGATACCGGGAGAACGACCGGCTGGACGGATACGACCCGTATTCCAACAGTAAATCCTGCTCGGAGCTGGTGACCCACAGCTTTAAAAAATCGTTTTTTGCCGATGGACGCTGTGCGGTTTCCACCTGCCGTGCCGGCAATGTGATCGGCGGCGGTGACTTTGCCAACGACCGGATCGTCCCGGACTGCGTGCGCGCAGCCATGAAAAAGGAGGCGATCATCGTGAGAAATCCCCATTCCACAAGACCTTATCAGCATGTACTGGAGCCGTTAGCAGCATATCTCATGGTGGCAAAGGCCCAGTATGAGAACGGAGACTTTGCCGGATATTACAACGTGGGGCCGGATGATAAAGACTGTGTGACAACGGGATCTCTGGTGGACATGTTCTGCGAGGCCTGGGGAGACGGGCTCTCCTGGGTCAACCAGAGTGACGGAGGTCCCCATGAGGCGAACTTCCTGAAGCTGGACTGCTCGAAGATCAGGAGCACGTTCGGCTGGCGTCCGCGGTACTGCGTCCGCGAGGCGATCGGACTCACGGTTCAGTGGTTCCGGACGTATGAGGCCGGAGGAGACGTGGCAGAAATCATGGACCGGCAGATCAGTGAGATGTTTAACCTGGAGGAAGAATAAATGTTTGAGAATCAATCAGAGGCGCAGGCAAGAGAAGAGATCCTTGCCATGGTAGCCGAATATGCGGACCGGTTTCACAACCAGAAAAAGGAATTCAAAGAAGGTGACCGGATCCCTTACGCGTCCCGCGTGTATGATAAGCAGGAGATGGTCAATCTGGTGGACAGTGCGCTGGAATTCTGGCTCACGTCGGGCCGCTATACAGATGAATTTGAAAAGAAGCTGGCAGAGTATCTGCAGGTGAAATTCTGCTCGCTGGTGAACTCCGGTTCCTCCGCCAACCTGATCGCGTTCATGGCGTTAACGTCTCCGCTTCTCGGAGAGCGTCGGGTGAAGCGCGGCGATGAGGTCATCACGGTTGCTGCCGGCTTCCCGACGACGGTGAACCCGATGATCCAGTACGGTGCGGTTCCGGTGTTTGTGGATGTGACGATCCCCCAGTACAACATTGATGTGACCATGCTGGAGGAAGCGCTTTCCGAAAAGACGAAAGCGGTCATGATCGCCCATACGTTAGGAAATCCTTTTGACCTTCAGGCGGTAAAGGACTTCTGCGACCGGCACGGACTGTGGCTGGTTGAGGACAACTGTGATGCGCTGGGATCGAAATATGCGATCAACGGAGTGGAGAAGTTTACGGGCACCATCGGCGACATCGGAACTTCCAGCTTTTATCCGCCGCACCACATGACCATGGGTGAGGGCGGCGCCGTCTATACGGACAATCCGCTGTTAAACAAGATCATCCGCTCCTTCCGCGACTGGGGACGCGACTGTGTCTGCCCGTCCGGCTGCGACAACCTGTGCGGCCACCGGTTTGACAGACAGTACGGCGAGCTTCCGCTGGGCTATGATCATAAATATGTATATTCTCATTTCGGATATAATCTGAAGGCAACGGACATGCAGGCAGCCATCGGCTGTGCGCAGCTGGATAAATTCCCATCCTTTGTGGAAAAGAGACGTCATAATTTTGACCGTCTGAGAGAAGCGCTTTCCGACTGCGGCGATCGTCTGATCCTCCCGGAGGCGGCCCCGGGTTCCCGTCCAAGCTGGTTCGGATTCCTGATCACCTGCCGGGAAGGCATTGACAGAAACAAGGTCGTTCAGTATGTGGAGAAAAAAGGCGTTCAGACGAGAATGCTGTTTGCCGGTAATCTGATCAAGCATCCGTGCTTTGATGAGATGAGAAAGACCGGAGAGGGATATCGTGTCGTGGGATCCCTGGACAATACCGAGCGGATCATGCGGGATACGTTCTGGGTCGGCGTGTATCCGGGTATGACCGACGAGAAGATCGACTATATGGCGAAAGTGATTAAAGAGGGGCTTGAACAGTGAGTACAGAGAACGGTGAGAAAACCTTTGATCTGACGCGGGTCCATGAAACCAATCTCAAAATGTTAAAGGAGATCGACAGGATCTGCCGGAAATATAAAATTAAATATGCGCTGGATTCGGGAACGCTTCTGGGAGCGGTCCGCCACGGCGGTTTTATCCCGTGGGATGACGATGTGGACGTGATGTTCACCAGAACGAATTATGAGATGTTTGCAAAAGTGGTGCGCCGGGAACTCCCCGAAAACATGTCCTTTGTGGAACCCAATGAGTACCACGGGGGAAAGGCATTCTATGACTTTGTTTCCCGCATCACGTATGATAAGAGCCAGAAATTTGAAGAGTCCGGAAAAATGGCTTTCTATGACGATAAGATCAGCAGACTCTGCGTTGATCTTTTCGTGGTGGATGCACTGCCGTCCGGCGCTGTGTCCAAACGCCTCACGAAGCTTATGCACTGTATCGTGTACGGACTGGCTCTGGGACATCGCTATAAAATCAACTATTCGGATTATCAGGGCGTCATGAAGCTGTTTGTGTTTGTCCTGTCCTCTGTGGGACGTCTGGTACCGTTCCCGGTCACCTACTGTCTCTGGAGGGGGCTCTGTAAAAAGGACGCGAAGAGAGATGTGCCGCTCTATTTCTACACCAACTATGCGCCGAACTATTTCTACGTGGAAATGAAGAAAGAGTGGGATGATCAGGTGGAGGAGGTTCCGTTCGAGGATGCGAAGCTCTTCATTCCGGCCGGATGGAAACCGTATCTGGAGCAGGTATACGGCGATTATATGAAGCTGCCTCCGGAGGAAAAGCGGATTCCGGAACATTCTGATATGGAGATAAAGATCTATGGGTAAATTACTTTCAGTCGTGGTTTCTGTTTACAACGAGGAACCTGCGCTGCGGGAATTCTATGAGGAGACCGGAAACGTTCTGAATGCGCTGCCGGCGCCGTGGGATTATGAACTTCTGTTTGTCAATGACGGAAGCAGGGATAAATCTCTTTCTATTCTGAGGGAGCTTGCGGCGGTGGACGGGCACGTGAAGGTGGTCAATTTTTCCAGAAATTTCGGTCATGAGGCGGCCATGATCGCGGGGATCGATTATGCGGACGGAGACGGTATCATCTGCATGGACGCAGACCTGCAGCATCCGCCGGAATATATTCCGGAGATCATAAAAAAACTGGAAGAAGGCTATGAAGTCATCAGTATGGTCCGTACCCGGAACAAAACAGCGGGTATGATAAAAAATATTACATCGGCGGCCTTTTATAAGGTGATCAACTACATGTCGGATGTGAAATTTCAGGCCAACGCCTCCGACTTTTTTGCCATGAGCCGCGATGCGGCTGACGTGCTCAGGAATAACTACCGGGAAAAGGTGCGCTTTCTGCGCGGTTATGTCCAGAGCATCGGTTTTGAGAAGACCACGATCGAGTATGAAGCGCGGCCGCGGTTCGCGGGTGAGAGCAAGTACAGCCTGAAAAGTCTTTTTAAATTTTCCATCAATACGATCCTGTGTTTTTCCGATCTTCCGCTGAAGCTGGGGATTTATTCCGGGTGCGCGGTGGCATTGTTCGGACTTGCCGTCATGATCTACACGATCTGGACCTGGTTCCAATACGGAACGCCAAGCGGCTATGCGACGATCGTCGTGTTGATCTCTTTTATGTTTGCGATGCTGTTTGTCATCGTCGGGATCATCGGGGAATACATTGCGATTCTGTTCGCGGAGCTGAAGGACCGGCCGATCTACATTGTGAAGAACACGGAGAATCTGGAAAAAAAGGAAGCCAGATGATATTTCGCGGCAAAGCTGCGGCATAGACCGGAAGATTGTTACAACTTCATGAATAATTTGTGATATTTTGCGAAAAGGGGTACAAAAACAAAAAAGAATCGTTTATAATACGTCCGTGTCCCGATGAGGTGCAGAAATGACAGGAGGAGATAGAATGAGAAACTTAAAAAGAATGGCTGTGCTGTCTTTAATCGTGCTGGCGCTCGGCGGCTGCACCAAGAGCAGCATTTCTACAGAAGCTCCGGTTGCGGCAGGCGAAGAGTTTGATCCTGCAAAGATGAACCAGGAAGAGGAAGAAACGCTCCCGAGAGAGCAGAATTTTTTGATCGAGGAGGAGACTGAGCCGGGTCCGATGTACGAGTGGGAACAGGTTCAGGACGAGTTAGATGGACTGTTCACAGACACAGATTCCTACCCGCAGACCGTAAAGATGGAATTTTCGGCAGATGAGGATGCGATGTCGATCAATCTGACATGGATTCTTAAGAACGGTACGGATGAAGATACTGCCATGGAATATGCAGCTGATATGGTACAGAAATTTAATGATATCGTAGCGGTTCAGGACACTTCCATCGAGGCGTCTTCCGAGGAGTCCTTCGGAAGTCTCTGGGATACATTTGCATTGACTGTTCAGGTGGGTACCGAGGATGGACAGTGGCTGATCGATAAGAACTACGAGGCCGGTGAGGCGATCGATCTCAAGCTCCCGGAGTACAATGATGACGGTCCGCAGTCCGTTGTAGAAGAAAATATCCCGAAAAAGAATTGATGAAAAAAGGATAGGATAAGAGAACAGCCGTGAAAACCGGGCTCAGGAGAGCCGGCCTTCGCGGCTGTTTTATTTCCTTTATTCGCCGAATTCCTCTGCTGCCTTCTTGAGCATTTTGCGAATCGGAAGGTGGTAAGGACAACGTGTCTCGCATGCGCCGCATTCCACACAGGCGCCTGCCTTCACGGCCATGGAGGAGTAGCGGTCTTTTGCCCAGTCACCGAGACCGTAGCGATCCAGATATCCCTGGAACAGGAAAACACCGGGGATATTGATTCCGACCGTACACGGTGCGCAGTAATTACAGCGGCGGCAGAAATTGCTGCCGAGCTGGTTCCGGATCTCCCGGATTCTGGCGGTCTCCTCGGCGCTGAGCGGGGAGGAATCCTCACTTGCTGCGAGATTCTGGTCAATCTCCTTTAAATCGAACATACCAGGGATCACGACAGTCACATCGGGATTGGAACAGATGAAGCGGAGAGCGAGAGTTGCGTCCTCAATGGCGCCGCCGGCGAGCGGCTTCATCGCGATAAAGCCGATGCCTTTTTCGGCGCATTTATGAATCAGTTCTTCGCCCTGTTGTTCTACCAGATTGTACGGGAACATAATCGTTTCCACCCACGGGAGTGTGAGAGCCTTTTCAAAGACCTCAAGAGAATGGGCCGTCAGGCCGATATGGCCGATTTTCCCTGCGTCTCTGGCTTCAGTCAGTGCCTCAAGGGCGCCGCCGGGAGCCATCACAGTGTCCAGCTGTTCCATACTGGGATTATGGACCTGATAGAGATCGATGTAGTCGGTACGGAGGTTGGACAGGCTGATCGCGATATCCTTTTCCATGGCTTCCTTCGTGCGTGACATGCTCTTCGTAGCCAGAATAAATTTGTCGCGGAGGCCCTCCAGCGCCTCACCCAGATAGCTTTCGCTCACGGTGTAGCCTCTTGCGGTATCGATGTAGTTGATTCCTTTTTCGGCCATCGATTTCACGAGTGCTTTGGTAACTTCCGCATCCACGCGCTGGATCGGGATTCCGCCGAATCCGAGTCTTGAAATTTTAAGACCTGTTTTTCCGAGAGTAACGTATTCCATAAAGATAGTCTCCTTTGTTTATTGCCGGTCAAATCGTCTGATGGTTCGCGATGACTGGATTGTTATTTACACTGATCTACAAAATACCGGAATATAGGAAGAGAATCCACGCAGGATTCCGGGTTGGTTTTCTCACCGGTCATGCGCTCCGGATGCCACTGTACAGACCATACGGGAAGGGTTTCATGCTCGATGGCTTCCACCAGCCTGTGACCGTTGGAATCAGACCATGCAGTGGCAATGAGGCCGTCTCCCAGCTGATCCAGAGCCTGATGGTGATAACTGTTCACTTCCATGGACTCGCCGAACAACCGGCCGAGAATGGAATCTTTTTTGATCTCCAGCGGATGACAGACGCCCTTTGCGTGATCTCCTCCCAGCTGGTCCGGAATATCCTGGATCAGGGTTCCGCCGAAGTAGACGTTCAGAACCTGGATTCCGCGGCAGATTCCGAAAATGGGTTTCTTCCTGTCGAGAAAGGCTTTGATTAACTTCCACTCCAGATCATCACGCTGAGGATCTGTAATTACAAAGTCATATTTCTGCTCCTGACCGTAAAGCGTCGTCACAACATCTTTTCCGCCGCTTAAGAGCAGGCCGTCTGCCAGATCTGCGTATTCCTCTGCGCAGTCATTGTTTACCGCGAGAATCGGGATTCCCCCGGCTCTGCGGATATTCTCCGCATAATTCTGGTTCAACGCCCAGGTAGGAGTACCGTTTGCGGCAGCTCCTGTACCGCCTGTCAGTAAGATTAATGGTTTCATAAGATTCTCCTTTTCCTTAAAATAATAATAAATTATCCAACGTCGAGACCGCTGTGATAGGAACAGTTTCCCAATTCCCCTAGGAACCGCCCCCAGTCCGCCTCCGCAAGCGGAGTTTCATCGGTGAGCAGCGCGTTGAGATAAAAATAAACATAACTGCATTTCTGAAGTGTCAGATGGTACAGGTCAATGAACGAAGCAGTGGAAGCAAGACTCTGATTCCACGGATTGACCCAGACCTCATGGTCCAGATTCAGGACCTTCCGTACATTTTCAGGGCGTTCGTCGGTCACCAGTTTCCGTGACGCCACAGCATGGCGGATAAAGATGGTTTCAAAAAAGCGGATGGTGTTGCGTTTCCGGCCTGCCGGATCGGACAGAATCCGCCCTCCGAAACGAATCGCGAATATGGAACGGTGAACCATCCCCTCCGTCACCTGAAAATTGTTTTTCTCTGTGATCCTGTAGTATGTCTCATTGATGCACCGGCTGAGGAACCGCGAGATAAACTGAGTTTCCTGACCGTTCAGACAGATGGTGGCCGTCTGGTTGAATTCCGACGGTTTTTTCTTTTTGAACTTTCGGAGCAGGATCGCATCGATGTCATTTTCAAGCTGGGCGTGCAGCCCGTGGATTCCGAGCCCCTCGCTTTCCGCCTCATTCTGGATTCGCCCGTAAACATACGGATGACAGATGGAATCGGCGGCGTAATGGCAGAGATAGCCGGCAAAATAGGAGATTGCCTGCTCCCGCTGCTGTCTGGAACGAATTTCTGATATTTCTTTCAGACAGGAGCAAAAGAACAGATTCACATGGTGCTCATGCATATAGGATCCGACGTTGCGGTAGTCTCTGTGGCGCAGGATCGGCAGGTTATAGAAAAAAATGTCCGGTCCCTGAAGACCGAGCTGATAAAGCCATCGATATTTGGATATGACATGTTTAAGATAATTGTTCGGAAGGCCATTATATGCCTTCACACCGAACAGATAATGTGTGGTGAAACCCGGCACAGTCATCAGCTCCTTTAAATAGGCAGTGGGACACTTTTCTGGCGGAAAAGTGATTCCCTGTATACAGCTTCAGTATATCATATCCGGCTGCAAATTGGAATAAAACATAGAGAGAAAATAAACGGAGCAGAAACGGTATGATCCAGAAACTGCATGCGTTTGTGTGGGGGCCGGGAATGCTGGCCCTGTTCCTGTTTACTGGCGTTCTTTATACGGTGAGGCTCAGGGGATTCCAGATTCTGCGTTTTTCCCGGTGGTGGAATGCCACGGCGGGCAGCCTGTTTAAACGCAATGCGGGCAATGAGGAGCGGGCAGGCGGAATTTCCCACTCTCAGGCAGCCTGCACGGCATTGGCTGCGACCATAGGAACCGGAAATATCGCAGGGGTGGCAACGGCAATCCTGGCCGGGGGTCCCGGAGCGATCTTCTGGATGTGGGTTTCTGCCTTTCTGGGAATGGCAACGGCATATGGAGAGACATTTCTGGGAATCCGTTACCGGAAGCGCGGCCGGGAGGGAAACTGGATCTCAGGCGCTATGGTTTATCTGGAACACGGACTGCACTGCAGATGGGCAGCGGCGCTCTATGCTGTTCTGTGTCTCACCGCCTCTTTCGGAATGGGGAGTATGGTGCAGGCAAACGCGATCTCCGAAACTTTTGAGCTGGTATTTTCGACGGGGCATGTCTTTACCGGCATTCTGCTGACGGTGCTGGCAGGCCGGATCATAGCCGGAGGAGCCAAAAAGATCGCATACACCGCTGAGAAACTGGTGCCTGTCTCGGCCGGAATTTATATGGCCGCATCCCTGGCGGTGATCATCGTGTTCCGGGACCACCTCGCCGGGGCATTCGGCATGATTTTTCGGGATGCATTTACTATTTCCGGGGTTTCCGGAGGGATTCTGGGCGTCGCTGCCAGCCGCTGTGTCCGGTACGGTGTTGCCCGCGGTGTGTTTTCCAACGAAGCAGGTCTTGGAAGCATGGCAGCCTTAAACGGAGGAGCCGATGACGGGGACCCGAAGCTTCAGGGTCAGTGGGCCATGTTTGAAGTCTTTTTTGATACGATCGTCAGTTGTACGGTGACGGCTGCTGTGATTCTCTGCGTGGCCGGAGGTGAGCTTGATACTTTCCGGGGAAACGGTGCGGCGCTCATCAACCTCTGTTTTCTGCGCGGCCTGGGGAGCCTCGGCGGCTATACCGTTTCGGTGTGCGTGTCTTTGTTTGCGTTTGCCACAATCGTCGCATGGTATTATATGGGGGAGCAGGCGGCTTCGTACCTGGGAGATATGACAGGAACCGACATGACGCGGGCCTATCTGGCGGGATATCTGCTCTGTGTATTTCTGGGATCGATCGGATCCATGGAAACTGTGTGGGAGATCTCCGATATCTGCAACGGATTGATGGCGCTGCCGAACCTTATGGCATTAAACCTTCTTGTGGGACAGACGGAGCGGCCCTGTCCGGGACAAGGCGGGTGAAGAGGGAATGAAGCAGTCTGAAAAAGCGGATGAAAAAAGCACCCATGCGGGTGCTCTTTCCAACAAAATGATTATTTGAAAAAGGGAGGAGAGCTGATAATATAATTATCAGCCCGAGTATTATGAAAAAAATCTTATAAGCAGTATCAACAGAATTGGCTTTCTGTTTATGGTTATATGATACCCA
>JALEWG010000052.1 GCA_022788065.1 Lachnospiraceae bacterium
CGGTGTGGGCTTTGTGGGAGTGATCCACGAGGGTCCTCAGGGGCTCGGTCCGAAATACGGCACGCCCTTCGTACCGGGAATGACCGTCACCGACGAGCCGGGCATCTATGAGGAAGGCCGCCTCGGCGTGCGCATCGAAAACGAACTGCTCTGTGTGCCGGTGTGCGAGACAGAATACGGCAAGTTCTATGGTTTCG
This sequence comes from Lachnospiraceae bacterium, assembly GCA_022788065.1. Classification (GTDB taxonomy): domain Bacteria; phylum Bacillota; class Clostridia; order Lachnospirales; family Lachnospiraceae; genus SUG393. The sequence goes on from JALEWG010000052.1 coordinate 198, forward strand.
AAACATTCACTTATTGCCCGATCGACACCAGACCGCTTAAGCTCGACCTGTTATCGGATGAGGAACTGGCATGGCTGAACCGGTACCATGAAATGGTGCTCAGGGAACTTGGCGGGTGCCTCAACGCGGAGGAAGCCGCATGGCTGAAAGCAGCCTGCGCGCCGGTGACGCGGGGATAGTGCGGAGAGCATCTGGAACGGAAAAGATGTATAATACCGGGTTATGCGACTTTTGATCCGGATATCAAAAAACCATCTTCTGTGTACTCAGAATAAGAAAATGAGTATCTCAGAGGATGGTTTTTTTGTATGGGCATCAACTACCGTGATGCCCTGGGAATATCGGTTTCCTGTTCCGCATAGTACTTTCGAAGAGCCTGAATTGCGGGATGGGAATTGTCGGGATAGTATGCAAGTACAAAGGTCGGAGCGAGAGGTGTCTCTAGGATATCCTCCATCAGGAGGGAGGATGGTAAGTACGGTTTTAAAAAGGGAGGAAGCAGTGCAATTCCGATTCCGGCCATAAGTAAAGGAATTTGTGACTGCAGGAAATTGCTTTCAATATAGTTGGCCGGTTTTAGGTGGTGATTCTTACAGTACAGGACGGTTTCCTCGTATTCATTATTGTAGCTGATCAGAAGCGTCTGATTTGAGAGAGTCATCTTCAGCTCTCCGGGCAGGTCCCAAAATGGGTGATCCGACCGTGCAACAACCTGCCATGGTTCACAGTAGATCGGGACCATGGAAAGGCCGTCAACGGCTTTTGCGCAACGGTCTGTACAGACACCGATATCGATGCTGTGATTGCGGAAACGGGAAGTCAGAATTTTATAGGTATAAGACATACAGCCGACTTCCATGAACGGACGTTGTTCATGCAGCACAGAAAGAGGATCGGAAAAAAGATAGTGTTCGCAGGGTCCGAAACCGACGCGAAGCTTCGGGGACAGATTATAAACTGCCCGCCTGCAGTTGGTTACGATATCTTTATACTGTTCCAGAAGGCTATGGGAACAGGAGAACAGGTAGCTTCCTGCCGGTGTAAGGGTGACACCGCTTTTGTGACGGACGAACAATTCAGTACCGATCTCCTCCTCCCGCGCTGCGATCTGGCGGCTTAAGGTCGCCTGTGTAATATGGCAGTCAATGGCAGCATTGCTGAAATTCAGGTGGTATGCGGCACTAATGAACGATTCCAGTGTTTTTTGATCCATGCGATATCACTCCTTTTGCCTGTCATCAGGAACTATTGATGTAAGTATAGTAAATCTGCAGAAGAAAGTTAATTGATTTCAGATCGGAAGTGTTATACATTTTTTCGAGATTGTCATACGGAAATGTAATTATACAAAACGAGGAACGATGTGATATCATAACATTATCACAAAGGCAGTTTAAAAACTGACAATTCCACTAAAGGAGGATGCATTATGAAAAAACGATTGACTGCATTTGGTCTGGCGCTTGTTATGACGGCCAGCACGCTGAGCGGATGTTCCGGATCTTCCGGAAAAACGGCCACGACAACAGCTGCAGCGGCGCAGACAGAGAAAGCGGAGACAACTGCGCAGGAAACAGCTCCTTCTGAGCCGGCGGAAAAAATCTTCTACTGGTCCAGTACGGCTGCAGCTTCTAACATCAGCCCGTTTGAGGGAAATACAGAGATCGTTGACTATATCCACTCCAACCTGTATCGTTATGTTCCGAATGAGACAAAGGATGCAGCAATTGTAGTGCCGGACCTGGCGGCGAAAGGTGGAACCGGGAATCCCGGCGTTTGATATTCTGGCAAGACAGATCCCGGTCTCTCTGTTTGTCAATCTGGCAGCGCTTTTGCTTGCTCTTCCGATCGGAATCCTTGCAGGAAGTCTGGCAGCCGTAAAGAAAAATACCATGATCGACCATGGTATTTCATTCCTTGTCATTCTGGGAATTTCCGTTCCCTCCTTTGTCTTTGCATCCCTTCTGCAGTATTTTATGGGATTTAAGTGGGGCATTTTCCCGATCCTTTATGAGCCATCGGCCAGTTTTTCAGGTAAACTTCATTCCCTGATGCTCCCGATTATCGCACTTTCTCTGAGCCCGATCGCGACTATTACCAGATACCTGCGAGGAGAACTGATCGAGGTTCTGGATTCTGAATATATGACACTGGCGTGCACCAAAGGATTAAGCCATCCAAAGGCAGTTGTACGCCACGGCTTTCGCAACGCGTCTATTCCGCTGATCAATATTGTGATCCCCATGTTTGCAAATGTGCTGGGAGGATCTATGGTTATTGAGTGTATGTTCTCCATTCCCGGTGTCGGCGGAACGATGATCAAATCCATTAATCAGTCAGACTATTCGCTGACTGTAGCGACATTGATCTTTTATGCACTGATATCGGTTCTGACCGCGTTTGTGGTGGATATTCTTCTCGGTATCGTGGATCCGAGAATACGTCTGGGAGGTGACAACGAATGATGAATCCTGAAAACAGACAATTATTAAAAGAGGATTTTGTATTTCTGAACGAATCCGGAAAGCTTTATGACGAGGTGTTTCAGGGCAAACCCATCGGATTTTTTTAGGATGCATTCCTGAGGCTGAAGAAAAACAAGGCGTCCCTCCTGGCGTTTATCATCATTGTGATCATTGCATTTTTTGCTGTAGCCGGACCGGCTATGACGCCGTATGGCTACAATGATCAGGATGTGGACCGGGTCAATATGCCGCCGCGTATCCCTGTCCTGGAAAAGTTCGGAATTGCGGATGGAACGCGGATCCTCTATAACACCCGGAAAGAGAATCTGACCAATCCGGAGAAATTCCCGGAGGGCTCTGTCATCGAGATCGTCAATGAATATGAGGTCCGCAAGGTCGCGATGGTCGATGTGAAAGTAAATTACTATACCTTCATGGGAAGAGCGGATGAATATTTCCTCATGGGGACGGATTACCTGGGCCGTGATCTGTGGACCAGACTCTGGAGAGGCGCCAGAATCTCATTGATGATCGCTGTAATCTCGGTTATGATGAACATCTGTACCGGGGTGATCTACGGAGCAATTGCCGGATATTACGGGGGGCGCGTAGATATCATCATGATGCGTATCACGGAAATCATCGGTGCGTTCCCACAGGTGATCGTGGCAACGCTTCTGATCCTGTTTCTTGGAACGGGCATACGGGCCATTGTCCTGGCATTGATCATCCGTGGCTGGATCGGAACTGCGAAGCTTGTGAGAGGCCAGTTCCTGCGTTTCAAAGGACGAGAGTATGTGCTGGCAGCCAGAGTCATGGGCGTCAGGGACAGAAAACTGATCTTCCGCCATATTTTGCCAAATTCCATCGGTCCTGTTATCACAAGAGCTATGGTAGAGGTACCGGGTGCAATTTTTGCGGAATCATTCCTGGCCTTTATCGGTCTCGGTCTTCAGG
>JALEWG010000095.1 GCA_022788065.1 Lachnospiraceae bacterium
AAAGGGGGACCTGCCGGGCGCGACCCCGGCAGGTATGAGTATGAAAAAGCTTTGTGTGTTCAAGTGTAGCACTTGAAACAAAGGCAGGTTATCCTTTCGGATAACATAGTTAAATTATATGCGGGAAATGTGTCCAAAGTGTGATTAGGAAATTAAAAAAAGCTAAAAAACCTTAAGATGATATGAAAAAATGTGGCGAAAACGGGAAAGAAGGCTTACAATGAAACCAGAGACACTACCATGAGAGAAACGGAGGTACGAATATGAGCAATGTATTGGTAATCGGGATTGCAGGCGGTTCCGGCAGCGGCAAGACGACTCTGACCAACCAGATCGCGGCGAAATTCCCGGAAGAAGTTACGGTGATCAAGCATGATAATTATTATAAGAAACATGATGAAATGAGCTATGAGGAGAGAAGCAGGCTCAACTATGACCATCCGAACGCATTTGACACAGATCTGATGATCCGGGATCTGAAGCGGCTGAAACAGGGCGAAACCATTGAATGTCCGGTCTATGATTTTACGATCCATAACCGCAGTAAGAATACTCTGACGATCACTCCGGGAAAGGTGATTATCGTGGAGGGGATCCTGATCTTCGAAAACAAGGAGCTGTGCGATCTGATGGACATCCGGATCTTTGTGGACACGGATGCCGACGTACGGATCATCCGCCGGATCCAGCGGGATGTGATGGAGCGCGCAAGGAGCCTGGAGTCGGTCATCGGCCAGTACATGAATACGGTAAAACCCATGCATGAGCAGTTCGTGGAGCCCAGCAAGAAGAATGCCAGTCTGATCGTTCCGGAGGGAGGATATAACCAGGTCGCAATGGAAATGATCCTGAATCAGATTCGGAGCCACCTGATGGCGGAACGCGAAGACTGATGCCGCATTTTTGCCCCATAATTTAATGGAAAAAGCCAGAAATCCGGTGGTGATATCTGGTATAATAACAGTATCGGAAACGGAACGAAGGAGGTAATGATTATGAGACAATGGAAAACGCTCAGCCGGATATTTGTAACGGCTCTGATAACCGCATGCGCCGCGTTTCCGGCACTGGCGGCGACAAATTATGAGGTGATCGATGAGATCACACTGGATATCAGCTCCAATATTTATGCCGGAGAAAACGGATCGGATGTGGATGTGTCCACCGATACAGAGGGCTGCTATGTGGATTCTGTAAGCGTTACCAATGAACCGGACAATTACTGGGATGAGGATGATAAGCCGAAGCTTACGATCGTTTTGTACGTGACGGACGAGGACGAATACCGGTTTGATACCGAATGGAGCAAGAACGATGTATATCTTGAGGGAGATGGCGGTACAGTCACTTCAGTCAGTGACAGCAACAGCAGAAAGAAGCTCACTGTCAAGGTGACATTGGATGAACTGGATTACAGCGAGGACTTCGATGAGGATGAGGCGCTGGAGATCTATGATCTTTACTGGGACGATGAGACAGGAGAAGCCAGCTGGGAAGAGAACGAATATGCGAAGCGCTATGAAGTGCGGCTGTACAGAAACGGCTCTGCCGTAACTTCGACGCTCAAAACGACGGACAATGACTATAACTTTGCGGAGTATTTTACGAAAAAAGGCAATTATACCTTCAAGGTGCGCGTGGTCCGTTCCAGCTCCACAACGGGAAGCTGGTATGAGTCTGAGGAACTGAGTGTGGACAGCGAGGAGGCTGCGGCTATCCGGTCTTACGCTTCGTCCGGCAGCAGTTCTTCGGGAAGCAGCTCCTCCGGAAGCGCGGGAAGTCCGGGAGCAAGTACGACGGCAGGCGCCTGGTTAAGAGACAATGTCGGCTGGTGGTGGTGCAATCCGGATAAGACATACCCGGTTTCTGCATGGAAATATATCAACAACCGGTGGTATTACTTTGACGGAGCCGGCTACTGTGTGCAGAACAAGTGGGTACAGACCAACGGAATCTGGTATTACTGCGGCCCCGACGGGGACATGTGGACCAATACATGGACTCCGGACGGCTACCGGGTAGGCGCGGATGGCGCATGGATCCGGTAAAATCAGGGAAATACGGCAATTTCCCCCTGTTTTTTAGGAAAATTGTAAAAACCTCTTTAAAAACCGGAAGCTTTTGTATATAATGAAACTGATATTTTGTGCTCTGCTGTCAGCAGGGATAGAAATAGAGAAGCTTTTGGGAAGAGAATCAGAAGAATTGACAGGAGGAACATGCCAATGATGATGTCAAACGACATTGGAATTGATCTGGGTACAGCCAGTATTCTGGTATATATTAAAGGAAAAGGCGTCGTGTTAAAGGAGCCTTCCGTAGTTGCGCTGGACAGGGAGACAAATAAGGTTATTACATTTGGTGAGGAGGCCCGTCTGATGATCGGACGTACACCCGGCAATATCGTTGCGGTGCGTCCGTTAAGAAAGGGCGTTATCTCCGACTACACCGTTACGGAGAAGATGTTAAAATACTTTATCGACAAAGCGGTGGGAAAGAGAACCTTGAGAAAACCGAGAATCGCTGTCTGCATCCCGAGCGGCGCGACGGAAGTGGAAAAGAAGGCTGTAGAGGATGCGACTTATCAGGCCGGCGCCCGTGAAGTCTGCATTATCGAGGAGCCGGTTGCGGCGGCAATCGGAGCAGGAATCGATATCAGCAAGGCATGCGGAAACATGATCGTCGATATCGGAGGCGGTACCGCGGATATTGCGGTGATCTCTCTGGGCGGCACGGTGGTGAGCACTTCCATCAAGACTGCCGGAGACGACTTCGATGAGGCGCTGGTCCGCTATATGAGAAAGAAACACAACCTTCTGATCGGCGAGAGAACCGCTGAGGAGATCAAGATCAATATCGGAGCGGCTTACCGCCGTCCGGAACTGATTACCATGGAGGTTCGCGGAAGAAATCTGGTGACCGGTCTTCCGAAAACCATTACCGTCACTTCTGATGAGACGCTGGAGGCGTTAAAGGAGCCTGCAATGCAGATCGTGGATGCGGTTCACAATGTTCTGGAGCGGACGCCACCGGAGCTGGCGGCGGATATTTTTGACCGCGGAATCGTACTGACAGGCGGCGGATCCCTGCTTTCCGGACTGGATGCTCTGATCGAGGAAAAAACGGGAATTACGACCATGATTGCGGAGGAGCCGTTAACGGCAGTGGCGATCGGTACAGGCAAGTTTATTGAATTCTTCCACAGCGGAAAACGCATTGAAAAGTAGGAAATGGCGACTGTAACAGGTTTTGTGGAGAAAATTAAATACCGCAACGAAGAGAATGGATACTCTGTCTTAAGCGTTTCGGATGGCCGGGAGGATTATATTCTGGTCGGAACGTTTCCTTTCATCAGTGAGGGAGAGCGGATCGAGGCGACGGGACGTATGGTGGAACATTCTGTTTACGGCGAACAGCTGGCGGTGGAGAGCTATGAGATCAAGGCTCCCGAGGATACGCTGGCAATCGAACGATATCTCGGCTCCGGTGCCATCAAAGGCATCGGAGCTGCTTTGGCTAAAAGGATCGTGAAGAAGTTCAAGGCGGATACCTTCCGCGTCATGGAAGAAGAACCGGAACGGCTGGCGGAGATCAAGGGAATCAGTGAGCGGATGGCCATGGAGATCAGCAGCCAGGTGGAGGAAAAGCATGATATGCGTCAGGCCATGCTGTTTTTGCAGCAGTATGGGATCTCCATGAATCTGGCGGTGAAGATCTACCGCCATTACGGACAGAGGATGTACTCGGTCATCCAGGAAAACCCGTACCAGCTGGCTGATGATATTCAGGGCGTCGGGTTTAAGATCGCCGACGAGATCGCGGCGAAAGTGGGAATCTTCACAGATTCCGACTACCGGATCAAGAGCGGGCTCTTTTACGCACTTTTGCAGGCCGTGGGGAACGGTCATACGTATCTGCCGGAGACAGAACTCCTGGCAAGCGCTTCTGTGCTTCTCAAAGTGGAGCCGGAGCACATGGAAAAGCACCTGATGGATCTGCAGATGGAACGGAAACTGGTGGTGAAGGAAAAGAACGGTGAGCGGATCATCTATCCGGCCCAGTTTTTCTATATGGAATTAAACACGGCCAGGATGCTCCATGATCTGAACCTGAGAGAGACCACACCGGCTGAAAAGATCAGGGAGCGGATCCGTGTCGTCCTCGCAGGCGGGCAGATGGAGCTGGACGAGCACCAGGAGGAGGCCGTGATCGAGGCGGTCAACAACGGGCTTCTTATTATCACCGGCGGTCCGGGAACCGGAAAGACTACCACAATCAACACGATCATCCGCTATTTTGAGCAGGAGGATATGGAGATCCTTCTGGCGGCGCCCACGGGCCGGGCGGCTAAACGCATGACGGAGGCGACCGGACATGAGGCGAGGACCATACACCGGCTTCTGGAACTGACCGGCGTCCCGATCCAGAACGAGGGGAAGGACGGGAGCACAGGAGCCGGATCGGAATCACGCCTGGAGGGGATGCATTTTGAGCGGAACGAGGAGAATCCGCTGGACGCGGACGTTATTATTATTGATGAGATGTCTATGGTGGATATCAGCCTGATGCATGCGCTGCTAAAGGCGGTCAATGTGGGAACCAGGCTGATCCTGGTGGGCGATGTGAACCAGCTTCCCAGCGTCGGCCCCGGAAATGTGCTCAGGGATCTGATCGACTCCGGGAAGTTTCCGGTTGTGAAGCTGACGAAGATCTTCCGGCAGGCGGCTCAGAGCGATATCATTGTCAACGCCCATAAGATCAATGCGGGGGAAAGAGTCCCGTTGGAAAAGCGGAGCCGTGATTTCCTGTTTATCAGGAGGGAACGCCCGGCGGATATCATTCAGGATATGATGACGCTTGTCCGCAGCAAGCTGCCGGGCTATGTGAATGCGGACCCCTCGGAGATCCAGATCATGACGCCTATGCGAAAAGGCGCTCTCGGAGTGGAGCAGTTAAACAGGATCCTGCAGGAGAATTTCAATCCGCCGTCGCCGGATAAGTCGGAAAAAGAAACGGGCGGCACCATATTCCGTGTCGGCGATAAGGTCATGCAGATCCGGAACAATTACCAGATCGAGTGGGAGATCCAGAACCGGTACGGAATTCCGGTGGACAAAGGCGCAGGCATTTTTAACGGCGATACGGGCACGATCCGCTCGGTGAATCTGTTTGCAGAGACACTGGAGGTGGAGTTCGATGAGAGACGTATGGTGGAGTACAGCTTTAGGCAATTGGAGGAGCTGGAGCTTGCCTATGCCATCACCATCCACAAATCTCAGGGAAGTGAATATCCGGCGGTGGTGGTTCCGATCCATGCGGGACCGCGGATGCTCATGACGAGAAACCTGATCTACACAGCAGTAACGAGAGCAAAAAAATGTGTCTGCCTGGTCGGAGTTCCGGAAATGTTCCAGGCCATGGTGGACAATGAGACGGAACAGAAACGGTATTCGGGCCTGAAAGACCGGATACAGGAAATCGATTTTTAATATGTCTGAGAAAACAATTCTGGATATTCTTTTTCCCCGCCGCTGTCCGGTGTGCGGGGAGATCACGAAGCCGGCGGGCAGTCTGATCTGCCCGTCCTGCTTTCGGAAACTTTCTTTTGTGAAACCTCCGGTTTGTAAAAAATGCGGAAAAGAAGTGCAGGATGAGACGATGGAATACTGCGAGGACTGCGCGAGACATTCCCATGCGTTTGAGTACGGAATCGCGCTGCTTAATTATGATGAAACGGCAAAGCATTCCGTGGCACAGATCAAATATAATAATAAGCGGGAATATCTGGATTTCTACGGGACAGCGCTTTCGGTGCGCTTCGAGAGAAAGATCCGGGGTATGAACGTGGATCTTCTGGTCCCGGTGCCGGTGCACCGGTCGAGGCGCAGAAAACGCGGATTCAATCAGGCGGAGGTGCTGGCGGAAGTCATGGGACGGCGCTTAAAGATTCCTGTGGAACCGGCGGCATTGATCCGGCACCGGAAAACTCTGCCGCAGAAGGAACTGACCGCGGCGGAGCGGCTTAAAAACCTTTCCGGGGCTGTGCGGGCGGACAGGAAACTGACTGCGGGGAAACGAATCCTTCTCGTAGATGATATTTATACAACCGGCAGTACGGTGGAGGCATGCTCCCGGGCACTTCTGGAAGCCGGGGCGGAGAAAGTATTCTTTGCAGTGATCTGCATGACCGGCGGGCGTTAGAAACTGCATATCACGCTGAATATTTATACAAATATGCATAATATTTATGCTTGCTTTTTCCGGTGGCCTATGTTATAGTAAATCTTGTCTTTATGGAGTGTCACGGATTCTGCGAAAAGCGGACTTTTTGAGGGCTGTGGCAGAAACCATGGGAAGAAAATGGAGGAGCATTATGAAAAAAATTATTGCAGTATGTATGACAATGGTGCTGGCGGTATCCATGCTGGCAGGCTGCTCTGGCAAGACAGAGAGCAAGAGCACAGAGACACAGACTGCTGAGAAAAAAGCGGCTGTGAAGATGATTGAACTGGATCTCACAAACGAGGAATATGCGTTCGGTGTGGATAAGGATCAGCCGGAGCTTCTGGAGCAGGTAAATGATTTTGTTAAAACGATCAAGGAAGACGGTACACTCGATAAGATCTGTGAAAAGTATTTTGGCGACGGGGAACCGGTGGCAGTAAAATCCGCTGCGTTTGATAAATCCAAGGATCAGCTTGTCGTTGCGACCAACGCTGCGTTTGAACCGTTTGAGTATATGGGCGGCGAGGATTACTACGGAATCGACATGGAGATCGCTGCGATGCTGGCTGAGAAGCTCGGCAAGGAGCTGGTGATCCAGAATATGGATTTTGATGCGGTCTGCCTTTCTGTCGGACAGCATAAATGTGATATTGCAATGGCAGGTCTTACGGTAAATGAGGAGAGAGAAGAGTATGTGACCTTCTCCGAAGCCTACTATGAGGCTTCTCAGAGACTGATCGTAAAAGGCGATGATACCACATTTGACGGCTGCAAGGATGCCTCAGAGGTGGAAGCGCTTCTCGGCAAGCTGACAGATAAGGATAAGATCGGCGTTCAGGGCGGAACGACCGCGCAGTATTATGTGGAAGGTGATGCAGACTGGGGCTTTGACGGACTTCCGGCAATCTGCGTACCGTATAAGAACGGTTCTCTTGCGGTTCAGGATCTGATCAACGGAAATATCAAGTACGTGATCATCGATGCGGCTCCGGCAAAGTGTATTACAGAAGCAATCAATAAGATGCAGTAATGCATAGATGGAAACTGGTATAGGAATTATGCGGACGGTTGGCGCCGTCCGCTTTTTCCGGCTTATGGTACAGGAGTGGAAATGGGAAATTTTGGGAATAAATGGAATAAGTTCATTGAAATCTTTATCGAACAGAACGGTTATGTGAAGGTGGTGGAAGGCCTTCAGAACACACTGCTCATTGCGATCACAGGTCTGATCGTGGGAATCGTGATCGGTACACTGATCGCTACGGTGCGGGTGATCCCGAAATATAAGAGGCTCCCGCGGATCCTCAACGGAATCTGCAGCTTTTATGTGGGACTGTTCCGCGGCACACCGATCGTGGTGCAGCTTCTGGTCTTTTATTATGTTCTTCTTCCGCTTCTCGGAATCCGGATCACCGGCGTACAGGTTTCCATGCTGGTGTTCGGACTAAACAGCGGCGCCTATATCTCGGAAATCATGCGAAGCGGAATTCAGTCGGTGGATCCCGGCCAGCTGGAGGCGGGACGTGCAGTGGGACTGAGTTTTGCGACTTCCATGATCGACATTGTCATTCCGCAGGCAGTGAAGAATATTCTGCCGACGCTGGGCAATGAATTCATCTCCCTGATCAAGGAAACTTCGGTCGTGAGTTTCGTCGGCGCGGCGGACCTCTATGTGGCGTTCAGCTTCATCGGAAGCAACAGCTATGAATTCATGGTTCCCTATCTGGTAATGGCAGCGATCTATATCGTGCTGGTGGTAGTGATCTCCATGATGGTCAAACTGATGGAAAGGAGCCTGAAAAAGAGTGATAGACGTAATTGATCTGAAGAAAAGTTTTGGTGATGTGGAAGTCTTAAAAGGCATCAATGTCACGATCAATAAAGGCGATATTGTCGTTGTGATCGGCCCGTCGGGCTCCGGAAAAAGCACGTTTTTACGCTGCTTAAACTGCATGGAGGATCCGACCAGCGGAAGCATTATCTTCAACGGCGTCGACATTGCGGACATGAGTGTGGACATCAACATCCACAGGCGCCATATGGGAATGGTATTCCAGCATTTTAACCTGTTTAATAATAAAACGGTAATAGAAAATATCATGCTGGCGCCGGTTCATGTAAGGTGTCAGGAACTAAAAGCGGCGAAGCGGAAGAAATTCATCGGCGGAAAGAAGAATGCGGGAGAAAACACCGGGGAAGCCCCAATGATGACGAAGGAACAGATCCGAGCGCAGGCGAGAGAGGAAGCGATGGCGCTGCTTCGGAGAATCGGACTGGAAGACAAGGCGGATGTGTATCCGTCCACACTCTCCGGCGGACAGAAGCAGAGGGTGGCCATTGTTCGTGCGCTGGCCATGAATCCGGATGTGATCCTGTTTGACGAGCCGACGAGCGCCCTCGATCCGGAGATGGTAGGCGAGGTTCTGGACCTGATGAAAGATCTGGCTTCTGAGGGCATGACCATGGTGATCGTGACCCACGAGATGGGATTTGCCCGTGAGGTCGCAAACCGCGTACTGTTCATGGACCAGGGAATCATACTGGAGAGTGCTCCTCCGCAGGAGTTCTTTTCAAATCCGAAGCATGAGAGAACAAAGGAATTTTTATCGAAGGTACTGTAGGCACGGAAAGCAGGGGCCGGTCAGGAGGCAGATATGGAAATTCGCACGGCAGAACGGAAAGATATGGAAGCACTTCTTTCTATATATAATTATGAAGTCTTAAACGGAGTGGCTACCTTTGACCTTGAACCGAAGACCATGGAGGAGCGTATGAAATGGTTTGAGGCGCATAATGTAGAGAACCATCCGCTGATCGTTGCGGTGATCGATGGCCGGGCAGTCGGCTATGCAAGTCTTTCCGGGTACCGGGAAAAAGAGGCATACCGGGAAACGGTGGAGTTATCTGTCTATGTGGATCACCGGTACCGGAGACGCGGCGTTGCCCGGGCAATGATGGAAGCAATCCTGGAAGAAGCGCGAAGCCGGGACGATATCCACACGGTGATCTCTGTGATCACCGGCGTAAATGAGGCCAGTATCCGGCTTCACAGAGAATTCGGCTTCACACACTGCGGCACCATGAAGCAAGTAGGAAAGAAGTTCGGGAAACTTCTGGATATCGATAATTTCCAGTTAATGGTATAGAAAAAAAAGACCTGTGTCTTTGAGAAAAATGGCTTGACGGCTGTATGGTTATATGGTACAATGGTCGGGCGAATGGAAGAACATAGGTCTTTTTTTTATGCTCAAAATTCGATAGCAGGAG
>JALEWG010000112.1 GCA_022788065.1 Lachnospiraceae bacterium
AGATACTTTCAGTTGACATAATTTCAAAAATAGTTGACATAAAATTCAAACTTTGATCACAGTGGGTATCAAAAACCAAAGTTACCGCGCATAGATACCGAACGCAACATGTCAGCTTCTGCCAGGCTCTTACTGACAGCCATTCACCTTCAAGTCGACTGCTTTTCGACTTCTGATCGGCTGCTTTCCATCTTTAATCGACCGCTTCTCGCTGGCTCCGGTTGCAAAATACTCGCCCGGAAGGGTGCGGCCCATGCGGAGCATTTTTGTGCAATAGGAAAACAATTTCCTATTGTACAAAAAACCTGCCGGATTCTTGAAAGAATCCGGCAGGTTATGCTTACATTACAATTAGATAACGCCTGTCGCTCTGAGCACGATCTCAGCGATGATCGCAGAACCTACATAGGTACCAACGAAGGTGAGAAGCGCTACGATCACAATAGAAACCCCCTGTTTCTTGAAGGTGTCCAGATCTTTACCGAGGGAGATACCGGCGTAAGCGAGGATCGGAGTACATAACGGAAGAAGACCGATCTTGCCCATGGAAGCCGATGCGAATTCAGCACCCGGAACGCCCGGAATCGTCACGATAATCGCAAGCAGGGAGATGTATGCAATTGCCGGAAGATTCTTTGGAAGAACTTTGTCAAGAACCTCTGTAATCAGGCTGCCGACGATCGTGATCGCGAGGAGCATTGCCATTCCCGGAAGAGCCTGGATAGGTGTAACCGGCTTTCCGGCTTTCATTGTGCTTAAATAGTTACCGATCAGGGCAAAGGCCGAAACCAGAGCCAGACATTTTACTTTCTTTAACCATGCGCTTGTATTCATTCTGATTTCCTCCTATTTCGCTTTTTTCGGAATCGGCTTACCGTCTTTATAATGTTTATTATTTGCGGTCAGCTTATTATACATCCAGTTTGTCATCGGAAGCGCGATGAACAGGCTCATGTAAAGACCGTCCACGTTACTTAACAGCTGGCTGGAAGCTGCATACGCTGTAAGCTGTTCCGCCATCTCCGGATATGCCTCAACGACAGCGCCAAGGCTGGCGGACATCATGGAAGCAGAACCGGTACCGCACGCCATCGCGAGGGAGTACGGATGGAAAATTCCGGTGGAGCAGAGAAGGGAGCATAAAATTCCATAGAACAGAGTACCGAGGACTGTGCCGACAATGTAACCGCCCATAACACCGGTACCTTCTTCGGAGTCGAGGCCGTATTTGTCACCGACTACCGCAAGCGAGCCTTCACGGGAAATAGAGAAGCTGCAGCCTACTGCTGCGCGTCCCATATGCAGACATAAAACAGCGATCGGGAGAGCCAGAACAGCAGTACCAAGGTTACCGAACTCCTGTAAGATCAGGGCCGGACCGGCCTGTGCGATTGCGCCGAGGTTCGGACCAATGGTAGAGCCCACCTTCGCAACCAGCATCATAACGCTGATTCCGATATACGGGGAGGCCTCTTCCATCATATCACGCGGGATCACTTTCACCGCACCGAGGATCGCTCCGAAAATCAACACGTACAGCATCGGGAATAGTGAGAATGACATGAATCCGAGGTTGAATTTCATCGTTCCGATCACCTCGGCGATCATTGTCAGAACAAAGCAGAGCAAATGAATTTTCCAGTCAGCAGTCTTTCCTAACATAGCGATATCCTCCTTATTTTACATGTCCCCAGTCTTTCAGGTATTCTTCTTTTGTCATTACCGGCGTAAAGCTCTTCTTTACTTCCAGTCCGGTTTCAGCGCCGTCGGCAAGAAGATCGATCGCTGTCATAATCAGAGCCTTTCCGGCTGTGATATAAGCTAACTCCTTGTCTTCGATCTCATAGTCCGCGCAGTGGGCTCCGCCCTTTGCACCGCCGATATACGCGTGTACCGTCGGGAGCAGGTGGGAAATATCGCCTGCGTCTGTGGAACCGCCGCTTGCTCCGGAGATGCATTCAACCTTTTCTCTTCCGATCAGCTGGCAAAGATTCTCATACATCAGATCAGCCAACGGCTGGTGGATCACAACCGGAAGATATCCCGGAAGCTCCGTAATCTTACACTGAGCTCCCACGGCGTATGCGCCTGCCTCGAGAGCCCGGTTGACCTTATTGCTTGCATCCAGAATCGCCTCGACTCTGGCGCCTCTTACATACGTTTCAATGCGAACATCGGAGGGAACGATATTTACCAGGTCACCGCCCTTGGTGATGATCGGATGCACACGGATATGATCCTCATCGCGGAATGTCTCACGCTGTGCATGGATCGCAGCCAGACCGATCTCCGCGGCATTCAATGCGTTGATTCCATCGAAAGGCGCTCCGCCCGCATGTGCCTCCTTACCTATGTAACGGACCAGTTTTCCGACAAAGCCGTTTGCGTTGCTGCCCGCATTGGCCTTGATCTCGCTTCCATGCGTGGACTGGGTATGCTGCATCACCATCACATCCACATCGTCCATGACCCCCAATTTCACGAATTCCTGTTTTCCTCCAAGGAAGGATATCTTTCCTTCTTCTCTCAGTCTGTTGCGGTATTCCAGCTCTACGAATTCCTCGCTGGGAACTGCCATCAGGGCAATGTCGCCGCTCAGGTCTTCCATCAGACCGGCTTCCTTGATCGCGATCGCTGCCCCTGCCAGTCCGGCGATCATGCAGTGATGTCCACACGCATGGGCTGCGCCGGTCGAAGCGTCACAACAGGGATGTTCCGGAACAACAACTGCATCCAGTTCACCCATCAGGGCGATCTTCATTTTACTCTCTTTGCCCTTTTGGGTTGAAACAACACCCGTCAGAGCCACACCGCTCTCGTATTCAAAACCAAGCTCATCCAGAACCTTCTGGAACTTCTTTGAGGTCTTCACTTCTTTATAACCAAGTTCTGGTTCAGAAAAAATTGAGTCTCCGAGCTCGATAATTCTGTCACGGTTTCTGTCAATCGCCTCGCAGGCGGCTTTCTTCAGTTCTTCTTTTGAACGTCCCATGATAATCCCTCCTTGTAGGTTTGTCTCACATGGTAAAGTTTTAAAGCTCTGCCATAGAGTCAGTATAAAACAGCAGATGCTTTCTGTCAACTATTATCTGAAAACATCTGCCTGTCTACTTCATTTTATGTAATTTACCATTAATTCCTGTCTATTCTGTCACTTTGTTTGTGTAATATGTCCACTTGTTTTTCCTGCATGGACACATCGTGGCCGTTCACGCAGAACGAAGAACACGATGCAAAAAAGAATCTGAACTACTGTTGAACATGGAGTCGCCAGTCCCAGCATGAACAGAGACACACCGGGAACCCGGCTCATAAGCCATGCCACCGGAATCCTCACACAGAATGCCCCGACAATTCCCTGGAGCATCACAAAAAAGGTATCGCCGCGTCCGTTGAAGTATCCGATGAAGCAAAACAGGAACGCTGTCAGCATACAGTCAATGGCATACGCCTTCAGATAATCTGCCGAGGCGGCGATGACCGCCGAATCCTTTGCAAAGACTGCTGACAGCAGATCTCCATGGAAAAACGACACATAGAACAGAAGAAAGCCTGCGAAAAGTGAGGTTCCGATTCCGTAAACAAGTGCTTTCTTCGCCCTCCCGGGCTTCCTCGCCCCCACGTTCTGAGCCACGAACGCCGACATGGACTGCATGAATGCGGAGGGCACCAGCATGATAAAGGCACAGAGTTTCTCTGCCACGCCGACGCCTGCGGAGGCAATGACGCCCATGGAGTTCACAATGGCGATGATCACCAGAAATGAAATACTTACCAGCAGATCCTGAAGCGCGATCGGTGTTCCCAGACGGAGGATCTTCGTCACATGGACCTTTCGAAAGCGCAGGTCCGACTTCCGGAACACGAACGGAAGCTGCCGTTTTCTGATAATGAGGAGCGAAAGGACCACGCTGACAGCCTGCGCCATGACCGTAGCCAAGGCTGCCCCTGCGGCCCCCATCTGGAACCCCGCCACGAAGATCATATCTCCCGCCATATTAAACACACAGGCGATGGCCACCGCCAGAAGCGGCATTTTGGAATCTCCGATTCCGCGGAAAACGCTGCCCAACAGGTTGTATGCCACAATAAAAACGGTTCCCGCAGAACATATCCTTATATAATCCACAGTCCGGGAAAACGCCTCCCGCGGAGCCTGCATGATCCGGGCTGCCGCCTCCGATCCTGCCACCATGACCACTGTGATGAGAACGGCGCCCGATCCGAACAGACAGATTCCGCTCCCGATGATGGAGCCTGCCTCCTCCGGCCGTTTTTCCCCGATCCGCTGTCCCACCAGAACAGTCAGACCCATAGCCAGACCGGTGATGATCGTCGTAATACTGTGCATGATCTGGCTGCCTGTGGAAACGGCCGAGACGTCCTCGGCTGTGCTGAACTGTCCAACCACCAGAAGATCCACCGCGCCGTACATGGCCTGTAAAAACAGGGCCAGCAGCACGGGAAAAGCAAATGTCAGCAGAAGCGGAAGAATGTTTCCCTCCGTAAAATCCTGGTTCTTTTTCATTTCCTTTTTTTCCTTCCCTCCGGCTTTTCGCCATCCTTACCGAGACGCACCTGTTCCAGATACGCCCTCATATCTTCGTCCGCATGAGACAGCAGATAATTCTTGTCGGATTTTCCGACAGACGTCCGCCTGTCCTTTTCCTCCGCGATCAGCCGGTTCACGTACTCGATCTCTTCTTTCAGATCTCTGGCCGAAAGAAGAAGACACCCCTGACTCCGGATAATGAGCTGCTCCAGACCGTCGGATGTGGCTACGGTCACCCGGTACCGGGAACCGATCTTATGCGCCAGCTTCTCTATGTACTGGTCAGCCGTCTCCGCCTCCTTTGTGAAGACCACATGGATATTGTGGTATTTCATGGTCTCCCCTGTGTTCCCGGGTACCTTGTACGCATCGAACACGACGATCAGCGTACATTTTTTGTACCCCTGGTAATTGCAGAGAATGTCCATCAGGCGGTAGCGGGCTCCGTCAAAATTCACGCGGGCAAGCTCGCTTAACTCCTCCCAGGCATGGATAATATTATAGCCGTCCACAAGGAGATACTCCTCGTCGTACTCCTCCTGTCTTGCCGTTCCGGCCTTCGGCACAGCAGAGGCTGCGCGGACCACGGTCCTTCCTGCGCCTCCCGGAGCCTGCCGTTTCGGCTCCCCGTAGGTACGGATAAAGATTTCCTGCAGTTCCTTATCCTCATAAAAAGAAGCAGAGAGCCGCGGGCTTCCCTTTTCTGAACCGCCTGCCGCTGACATACCGGCTCTGCCCGCCGTGCCGGCTCCTGACCGCGATCCCGGTTCCCGACCTGCACCCTGGGCCGATCCGGATCCCCCGGCCGTATTTCCGCCTCCATCCGGTCCTCCCGACGATTCCGGAAGATCGATTCCGGCGGCGCGGCGTTTTGCGAGCGGGGTCTCCACATGCATCATGCTCTTCACCTCGTCCCAGGGGACTGTGTATCCGGCTCCGTGGGAACAGAATACGGAGCCTGCCGGATCCTGAAGATCCGCATCAAAATCATAACCGATCTGTTCCGCCACTTCTTCCTCATTGTGACACGGCTCATATCCCCTGAGGCTCACCGAAAGGCGTCCCCGGCCCCTCGTATAGGAAATGACTTCCCTCTGGTAATCCCGCATGGTAACGACCGGTGCGCTTCCCGTAAGGATCGCCATATCGCCTTCCTGCGCGGGCGCCTCAAATTTTCCCTGCATCCGCTCCACATCAGCCATGGCCCGGCCCAGGGAGTCCGAAGGAACTTCCAGACGGAATGTATAATAAGGCTCCAGTAGCCGGCAGCCGGCTTCTTTCAATCCCTGTCTCACCGCCCGGTAGGTGGCTTGCCGGAAATCGCCGCCCTCCGTATGCTTCAGATGGGCTCTTCCGGCGGAAACCGTGATCTTCATGTCTGTGATCTCCGATCCGGTCAACACGCCCCGGTATCGTTTTTCCTCCAGATGCGTGAGGATCAGCCGCTGCCAGTTCCGGTCCAGAACGTCTTCGCTGCAGTCCGCCTCAAAGACCAGACCGCTTCCGGCTTCCAGCGGCTCCATCAGCAGATGGACCTCCGCATAATGGCGCAGAGGCTCATAATGGCCCACGCCCTCCACCGGCCTTTTTATGGTTTCCTTGTATACAATATTTCCGTTTCCAAACTCCACATCCACATGAAACCTCTCTGCGATCTGGCTCTTTAAGATCTCCATCTGCACGTCGCCCATGACCTGCGCCTGGATCTCTCCCAATGCTTCATTCCACACGATATGGAGCTGCGGGTCTTCCTCCTCCAGAATCCGCAGCTGCTTTAACATGGTGTGGGCGTCGTATCCCGCCGGCAGCACTACTTTGTATGTGAGGACCGGCTCAAGGAGCGGGCTCCCCGTCTCTTTCTCAATTCCTAGTCCCTGACCCGGTTTTGTGAGGACCGGTCCGGTCACCGCGCAGACCGTTCCCGCCTCCGCTTCTCCCACCGATTCAAATCTGACGCCGGAGTAGATCCGGATCTGGTTCACTTTCTCCGTCTCGCCGCTCCCCAGAAACTCCTTTACTTTCAGGCAGCCGCCCGTGACCTTTAAGTGCGTCAGACGGTTCCCCTGCTCATCTCTGGAGATCTTGAACACCTTCGCACCGAATTCCGGGCCGTACGCCGGGCATTGGATCCATGTTTCCAGCCCTTTTAAAAATTCTTCCACTCCCGTAAGTTTCAGCGCGGAGCCGAAGTAGCACGGATAGAGTTTTCTCTCTTTTACGGCAGCCCGGACCGCATCCGTGCCGATTGCGCCGTTCTCCAGATATTCCTCCATAAGCTCCTCACTGCACAGGGACAGTTCTTCCAGAAACGTATCCGGATCCTGATCCCCGCCATAGAGAAACTCTCCCCGGGAGGATGCCGTGACATCGGAAAAATCCGTCACTGCACTGTCCAGCCGCGTTTTCAGATTTTTAAGAAGCGCGGCTCTGTCCGTTCCCGGCTGGTCCATCTTGTTAACAAAAAGGAAGACCGGGATCCGGTATCGTTTTAACAGCCGCCAGAGCGTCTCCGTATGGCCCTGCACGCCGTCCGCGCCATTGATCAGCAGGACCGCGTAATCCAGCACCTGCAGTGTCCGCTCCATCTCCGAGGAAAAATCCACATGGCCAGGCGTGTCCAGAAGAGTGACTGTAAGATCTCCCAGGGGAAAGACAGCCTGCTTGGAGAAAATGGTGATCCCCCTCGCCCGCTCCAGTGCATAGGTATCCAGAAACGCGTCCTTTTTATCGACGCGTCCCAGCTTTCTGATACTTCCCGTCACATAAAGAATCGCTTCCGAGAGGGTCGTCTTCCCGGCGTCAACATGGGCCAGCAGCCCCGTACAAATATGTTTTTTC
>JALEWG010000120.1 GCA_022788065.1 Lachnospiraceae bacterium
GCGCCTTGTCAATTCTTGCAACACAGCCTTCACACATCATTTCTTCGCACTTATAAGTTTTCATGTTAATTCTCCTTTACATCATCTTTTTTATAGTTTCGCACAGCTCGGCAACGGCTTCTTCTTCATTCCCCTTTTTGATCTCATCAACCACACACGTGCGGATATGGTTGGAGAGAAGCGTCTTACAGAACCCGTTGAGCGCCGACTGGACAGCGGAAACCTGAACCAGGATATCCGTACAGTAACGCTCGTCCTGCACCATTGCCTTGATTCCCCGCACCTGACCTTCAATGCGGTTCAAACGGTTGATCAGATCCTTCTCTTCTTTCGGGTCACGGTGCTTATGACGGCAGCCGCACTCCTCCGTTACAGTTTCCTGCATATTTTCTTTCACGACTGTCTCTTCCTCCTCTGCAGATTTTTAGAGCTTCAGTTTTCTCAGTCTCAGCGCATTGCTGACAACACACACCGAACTTAATGACATGGCAAATCCTCCGATCATGGGGCTTAAGAGCGGACCTCCGAAGAGATACAGGACGCCTGCTGCCACCGGGATTCCCAGTGAATTGTAGAAAAATGCCCAGAACAGATTCTGTTTCACATTCCGGATCGTCGCCCGGCTTAAGCGGATCGCGCGGCTCACGTCCATCAGGTCGGATTTCATAAGAACCATGTCTCCGGACTCCAGCGCAATGTCGCTGCCGGATCCGATGGCTGCGCCCAGGTTCGCCTGAATCAGAGCGGGGGCGTCATTGATTCCGTCACCCACCATCATAACAGTTTTTCCCTCTGCCTGCAAGCCGGAAATCACACCGAGTTTCTGATCCGGGAGCACGTCCGCGATCACATGATCCACATGTGCCTGCTTTCCGATATATTCCGCAGTCCTCTTATTATCACCTGTCAACATATAGACCTCCAGCCCCTGTGCTTTCAGCGCTTCGACAGCCTCCACACTGGTCTTCTTGATCGTGTCCGCAACCGCGATGATTCCGAGAGCTTTGCCGTCAGCCAGCACATACATGGGCGTTTTTCCTTCTGCAGAAAACCGGTCCGCGGTTTCCTGATAAGGGAGGAACGCCTTAAGCCCGGCTTCCCGTTCCATAAGCTTCCGGTTTCCGACCGAAATCCGCTTTCCGTCCAGAACTGCCGTAATTCCCTGGCCGGTAATACTCTCGAAGCTCTCTGTCGGCACAGCTGAAAGAGAGGATCCGCGTTCTGATGCGCACTCCACGATCGCAGCGCCAAGCGGGTGTTCCGACGCTTTCTCACAGGCAGCCGCAGTCCTCAAAAGCTCCTCCTCAGTCACGCCATCCGCAGGAAGCAGGTCCGTCACCTTCGGCTTCCCCTCCGTGATGGTTCCTGTTTTATCGAGCACCACGGTATCCACTTTCTGTCCGATCTCCAGCGCCTCTCCGCTCTTTATGAGGATTCCGTGTCCGGCGCCCACGCCGGTTCCCACCATGATGGCGGTCGGCGTCGCAAGACCCAGAGCGCACGGGCAGGCGATAACAAGTACCGAAACGAAAATCGTAAGAACGAAGGAGAGATCCTGTCCCCCGACAGTCCACCAGAGTAATGCTGCCACAGCCGCAATACACATGACTGTCGGAACGAAAATTCCGGCCACGCGGTCCGCAAGCTTGGAGATCGGCGCCTTCTTTCCCTGTGCGTCCTCCATCATGCGGACGATCTTGGACAGCGTGGTATCGCCGCCCACCCGGGTCACCTCGATTTCCAGGGCCCCGTTGTAATTGACGCTGCCTCCGATGACTTCATCGCCCGGCGCCTTCTCCACCGGAATGCTTTCGCCGGTAAGCATGGACTCGTCCACGCTGCTGATTCCTGTGACAACTTTACCATCCAGGGGTACCCGGCTGCCGGGACGGATCAGAATATGCTGGCCTGCGGCGACCGTCTCCGCAGCCACCTCGTGTTCCGAGCCGTTTTCCAAAAGAATTGCTGTATCAGGCGCCAGCTCCATCAACTTCCGGATCGCCTCCGAGGTCTTTCCCTTGCTCCTGCCTTCCATATATTTTCCGACCATGACCAGTGTCACCACAACAGCCGCCGATTCATAGTAAAGCTCGTGAGCC
>JALEWG010000169.1 GCA_022788065.1 Lachnospiraceae bacterium
GTTAAAGTCAGGGCTGTGCCCAGAATTGCCGCTGTCATTTTCACACTGATTTTTCTCATAATTATGTCCTCCTCTCCCTGTGGGGATATATTAAAATCTCCGAATTCTCATTCGGATCTCCTCAGGATACATTTCCTGTCCCGGCCGCCGCAAAATGGCATGCCGCTTTATGGCCCGGTGTTATTTCCTCGAATACCGGCTGTCTCTGCGCACATAATTCAGTAGCGTAAGGACACCTTGTATGGAAAACGCAGCCGGAAGGCGGATCGATCGGCGACGGAAGCTCGCCTTTCAGATGGATTCTGTCTTTGTGGATGTGCGGGTTCGCGTGAGGAACCGCGGAAAGCAGCGCCTGTGTGTAGGGATGGCGCGGATTGGAAAACAGCTCCGCCGTCTCCGCCTCTTCCACCAGATGTCCCAGATACATAACTCCGATGCGATCTGAAATATAACGGACAATACTGATATCGTGGGCAATAAACAAATACGATATTCCTTCATCCTCTCTCAGATCCTGCATGAGATTAACGATCTGTGCCTGAATGGAAACATCCAGCGCTGAAACCGGCTCATCACAGACGATCAGCTTCGGATCCAGAATCAGTGCCCTCGCAATGCCGATTCTCTGCCGCTGACCGCCGGAAAACTCATGCGGAAAACGGTAGAAATGCTCCGGCAGAAGACCGACCTTCTGCAGCATCTGCATGGCTATATCCATGCGCTCTTCCCGATTCTTTCCGATTTTGTGGATCTCCAGAACTTCTATCAGAATTTCGCCGGCTCTTTTTCTTGGATTTAACGATGTGAACGGATCCTGAAAGACCATCTGTACCTGTCTCCGAACCGGAATCAGTTCCTTGTCTGAGAGCTTTGTCACATCATTTCCCATGATCTCAACTTTGCCCTCTGTCGGATCCAGGAGCCGGATCAGTGTTCTTCCCAGTGTACTTTTTCCACATCCGGTCTCACCTACCAGACCGTAAACCTCTCCCTCATAGATGGAGATATCCACACCGTCAACCGCTTTTACGTATTTGACAGCCTTTCCTGTCGCTCCTTTTACCGGGAAATACTGACGGATTCCGGTTCCCTTTAAGATCACTTTCTTTTCTTCCATACTAATCCCCCATTCCTGCCCTGTGGCACCGTACTCTCTGTGTTTCGCTGACCGGCAAAAGCTCCGGCATTTCTTCCCGGCACCGGTTAGTCGCGTAGGGGCAGCGCGGTGCAAACCGGCAGCCTGTGGGGATCTGATTTAAAAGCGGAACCGATCCACTGATCTGAAAGAGACGCTCGCTTTTATCTCCGTCGATCTGGGGGATGGAACGAATCA
This sequence comes from Lachnospiraceae bacterium, assembly GCA_022788065.1. Lineage (GTDB taxonomy): Bacteria > Bacillota > Clostridia > Lachnospirales > Lachnospiraceae > SUG393. Next base: position 1,334 of record JALEWG010000169.1, read on the forward strand.
GTCCCTGTGTATATGGATGACACGGATGATCAAAAATGGAATTGACGTCTGCTTCCTCCACGATCTGTCCCAAATACATGACGATCACTCTCTGGCAGGTTTCTGCCACAACTGCCAGATCGTGGGTGATCAGAATCACACCCATGTCGAGCTTACGGTTTAACTCGACGATCAGCTCCATGACCTGTGCCTGAATCGTCACATCCAGTGCCGTCGTTGGCTCATCGGCGATCAGAAGCTTCGGGTGGCAGGCGAGCGCGATAGCGATCATGACCCTCTGCCGCATGCCTCCGGAAAGCTGGTGAGGATACTGTGCGAACCGTTTTTCCGGCTCCGGGATTCCCACGAGACGCAGCATCTCAATGGCCTTATCCATAGCCTCTTTCTTAGATATTTTCTGATGGATCAAAAGTGCCTCCATGATCTGTGAACCTACGGTAAACACGGGATTCAGTGCACTTAAGGCATCCTGAAACACCATGGAGATTTTCTCGCCCCGGATATTCTGCATCTGTTTCTCTGAAAGTTTTAAAAGATCCTCCCCTTCAAGCGATACGATTCCCTCATAGGAAGCCGTCCGCTTTTCATCATAAAGCCTTAACACAGACTGAGAGGTCACGCTTTTTCCACATCCGGATTCTCCTACCAGTCCGAGGATCTCTCCCTTATACACACAGAAAGATACACCGTCTATAGCTTTTAAATCGCCCCGCTCCGTATGAAACTTCGTGCAGAGCCCCTTTACTTCCAGTACTTTTTCTCTTTCTGAAGCCACCATATGTGACACCTCCTGTTTTTATTTGCTGAGGGGATCCAGCACATCGCGGATACCATCGCCGAGAAGATTCAGACCGAGCACGGAAAGTGCTGTAAATGCTCCCGGGAACACGATCATCCACCATGCATTGTAGATTACATTTTTTCCTTCATTTAAAATGTTTCCCCAACTGGGAGCCGGAGCAGGAACTCCTGCTCCCAGGAAGCTGAGTGCCGCCTCTGTAATGATAGAAGAGGCGAATACGAACGTCATCTGGACAATAACGGGGGATAATATATTCGGCGCGATATGACTCCAGAGGATTCGGGTCTTGCTGGCTCCCAGACACCGCATGGCCTCCACATAGGTCTGCTCTCTGGCAACCAGTGCCGATCCTCTCGCCAGTCGGGCCATACCGGGCGTGCTGACGATAATAAGCGCGATGATTACATTTTTTGTGTCTGCACCGAGTACGGTCATCAGCGTTATTGCAAGGAGAGTTGAAGGGATTGCCTTCAGACCGTCGCAGACACGCATCAATATATTATCCAGATAACGGTTCGTACACGCGTATAAGCCGATTACCATGCCGGCGATTCCGGAGGTAAGGCCGACGGAGAATCCCACAAACATTGAAATTCTCGCTCCGTAGAGAACACGGGCAAATAAATCCCGCCCCATGCTGTCCGTTCCAAACCAGTGAGCAGCGCTCGGTCCTTTCAGTCTGGATTTCATATCCAGTGCCAGAGGATCACATTTTGCAATCACCGGTGCAAAAATTGACAGCGTCAACATGACAGCTATGATAATAAATCCTGCCACTGCCATCTTATTTTTGAGGAACTTTCTCATCTGAATTTCCCTCTGCTCTTTTAAAAGACGGCTTCGAATGCTTTTTAAGGATTCATCTTTATCCCGTGTCAGTCCGATGTCAAGTGTAAGTGCTTTTGTGTTAGCTGCCATAAATATTCCTCCCAAATTCAAGTCTGTTCCAATTGAAGTCATCCTAGCTTAACCGTACTCTCGGATCCGCAATGCCGTAAAGCAGATCCACAAGCAGATTGACCAGTACATTGATGCATGCAATAATCAGAACAATAGCCTGAATCACATAATAATCGCGGCGTCCGATAGAGTTAACCATTAACTGTCCCATTCCCGGTATCGCAAACATGCTCTCTACAACCGCCGCCCCGGCGAGGGCTCCGACAATACTCTGTCCGACAGTAGTAATAACCGGGATCAGTGCATTCCGAAATGCATGTTTTGCCACCAGTAAAAATTCTTTCACGCCTTTGGCTTTCGCCATTTTTACATAATCACTGTTCAGGACTTCAAGCATAGAGGCCTTCGTCATACGCATCAGCAGTGCGGAATGCATAAAGCCAAGTGCGATACCAGGAAGAACCAGCGACCGGATATGGGGAACGAACCCATCCGATAATGTTTTATATCCGGATACGGGAAGAAGTTTTAACTTCACCGCGAATACCATCATAAGGAAAAGTCCGAGAAGAAAACTGGGAAAGGAAATTCCCATCAGAGAAAGCGCCGAGATCCCGGAATCAATCGCCGTCCCCTTGTTTCGTGCCGCCAGAATTCCAAGCGGTATCGCGATTCCGAGGGCGATCACTGTGGAAAACAGAGCCAGCGAAATGGTCGGCTCCCAGTGGCTCTTCAACAGGTTCGCCACTGTCTCGTTTCCGGCAACGCTCATTCCGAAATCACCGTGGAGGATATTTCCCATCCAGACGAAATACTGTTCCACCACCGGTTTATCCAGCCCCATGCGCTCTCTTAACGCCGCGATATCTTCGGCTGTTGCCTCGTCGCCGAGAATCGAAGCTGCCGGATCACCTGGCGTCAGGTGAACGACCGAAAAAATAACGACCGATACGATTATTAGTACCGGTATGATTGAAAGAACCCGTTTAACAATAAAATTTCTCATATCACCAATCTCCCTTCTCAAACTGCAGAAGACCTGTCACACGACGACTGGCCGGTCACCCCTGTCCGACATTTCTGTCAAACAGAAAAAGCACACAATGGCTCTCGGTCGATACACCATTGTATGCTTTCGTTTCACGTCCTCTGTAATTGTGTTACATTCTACTTTCCACAGACAATTTTGTCAATTCATACAATTTCACAGTTATTTTCTTCAGAAAGCGTGTTTTTTTGGTTTTCTCCACAAAAGCGTACTGTTCATTGTGAATTTTTTACAGACGGTGAATTAATATTGTTATGTGATTTGTAATTATTGTTAATTATATTAAGTTTAAATTGTATTTTATTTATTTTCTTAAGTTTTCTCAGATGTCAAATTTGTTTGCAAATTATTTTCCGCTTAACAGGAGTAACAGGAAAACCATTTCTCATTGCACAAAAAAAGGGACAAATCCGAAGATTGATCCCTTAACAGGCATTTCTGTCTGAATTACCACTTATCATTATGATATAAGTGTCTCGGAATACCATCCACCATAATCGGCGGAACGTCTCCCTGAATTAACGGTCTTACATAGTCAAGGAACTCCTCGGTTACGTAATCCCCCGTCTCGTTGATCCACTCTCTCGGAACCACCTTCTCAACGTTTGAAACCTTATGTACATTGCGAAGGCTTGTTGTACACTGGTACGGATCATCGGAAAGTCTCTCCAGAATTACCATTTCACCGGTATCTCCCTCATCAGCAGCCTTGACAGCGGCGCCGCCAACCTGGAATGCTTCGATAATATCGATTCTGGAAACCAGATGGGAAGCGGCTCTCTGCAGGGTGGACAGTTCGATTCCTCTTGACTTACAGCCAATCTCATTGGCAATTCTGCAGGCAAGATAGTTTGCTGTACCACTTAACTGTTTGTGACCAAACGCATCCACGTAATCCACGCCGTCTGTCAGCTCACATACATAGCGGCCGTCCTCAAGACGGATACCCTCGGAAACTGCAACAACTACGGACTGTTTTTTGGTGAGAAGCTCTTTTACCTTCTCTACAAATTTTTCAACATCGAACGGAAGTTCCGGCAGATAGATCAGATCCGGTCCCTCACAGTCTTCGCCCTGAGCCAAAGCAGCCGCACCGGTCAGCCAGCCGGCATTTCGTCCCATGATCTCAATGATCGTTACAAGACCTTTTCCGTATTCCAGAGCATTGCTGTCACGGATAATCTCTTTTGTAGATGTACCGATATACTTGGCGGCACTGCCGTAGCCGGGTGTATGGTCTGTCAGCGCCAGGTCATTATCGATGGTCTTCGGAACACCGATAAACTTTGTGGAATGGCCCTTTACGATCGCATAATCAGAAAGCTTCTTGATTGTATCCATGGAATCGTTTCCACCAATATAAATAAAGCTTTCGATCTCCAGCTTATCAAGAATTCCAAAAATCTTTTCAAAGATTTCCGGGTTTTCATGAATTTCCGGCAGTTTATAACGGCAGGATCCAAGGTATGCAGCCGGTGTTCTCTTTAACAGCTCAACATCCAGATCGTTGCGGATATGCTCGGAGAGATCAATATACTGCTCATCCATCAATCCCTGGATTCCATGGCGCATGCCATATACTTTTTTTGCTCCTCTGTCAATTGCCGTACGATATACACCGGCAAGGCTGGAGTTAATCGCGGCTGTGGGGCCACCGGATTGTCCAACAATTACATTTCCCTTCATTTTCGTTACCTCTCTCATTTCACTTTTTTACTACTATACGATATTTACTTTGATTTTTCAAGTAAATACTGTTGTCTCAGACACTTTCCGGACGCCCTGAACGGCATTAATCGGTGTTTTCCCGTTCTTTTTCACGAAACCACCGGTCCAGTCTGGTCAGAGCCCTGACCAAAAGCTTCATTTCTTCGTCTGTCAGGTCTCCGGCAACGGCCTCGATCATCTCCCGGTGAAATTCGGCATGATGCTCAAATGCCTGCTTTCCCTTTTCAGACAGTGAAATATACACGACTCTCCGGTCTTCCTGACCACGTTCCCGGATCACATATCCTTTTTTCACCAGACTGTTCATGGATATGGTTAGAGTTCCCGTTGTCACGGACAATTCTTTTGCGATGGACGACATATTTTTAGGCATACCAATCCCGATAGCCTCGATTACATGCATATCATTATTCGTAAGATCTCTGAACTCCGAAGTGATCATTGCTTTTTCTTCGATATCCAGAATATCCCGGAACAGACGCACCAGTACCTCATTGAAGATTTCATATTTGTCCACAATAACCGGAATCCTCTCTTTTCTCTCAATATAACAGTCATTATACCGCATATTGCCTCAGGAAATCAAGGACAGCCTTACCATTATCCCATCATTCCTGCCAGAAAAATACTGGCTCCGATCCCGAAAACAGTGGCGATCAGCGCTCCCGGCAGCGTCCACCTGGTTTTTCGGATTCCGGCTGTCATAAAATAAATACTCATTGTATAAAAAATCGTCTCTGTGCACCCCATCATGATGGATACCATATTTCCCGTCAGTGAATCAGGCCCATATTCTTTAAAAATATCCAGAATAAGCCCCACAGCCGCAGAACTGGAGATCAGCCGCACAAGAATAACTGGAACGATGGGAACAGGAATGCGCAGCCAGCCGGCCGGCACCGTCAGGAAGCCGGCCACTGCATCGAGAAATCCGGAGGCACGCAGTACACCCACGGCAGCCATCAGCCCGATCAGCGTCGGAAGAATCCCCGCCACGGTCTTCATACCTTCAGCCGCACCTTTTAAAAAATCATCGAAAACAGGCCTGCCGGATAATATTCCGAAACCGACAATATAAAAAATCACCAGCGGCACCATAAATTCTGACAGGAATATCAGAACCTCCATCCGATCTCCTCCCCGTATGTTTCTGAAATATTGTATTCTGATTCGAAATCAGATATACTGATGAAAAATACTGTCCAAAGGAGGCTTTTCAATGACTATTCTGTTTCTGGAGTACCCGCCCTGTTCAACCTGTAAAAAAGCCAAAGCATGGCTGGATTCCCACAATATTTCCTATACTGACCGGCATATCAAGGACCAGAACCCGACAAAGGAGGAACTGACTGCCTGGTATCGCCAAAGTGGACTTCCGCTGAAAAAATTTTTCAACACAAGCGGAATGCTCTATAAATCCATGGGGCTAAAAGACCGTCTTCCTTCTATGTCAGAAGAAGAGCAGCTTGCTCTGCTTGCAACCGACGGAATGCTGGTAAAGCGCCCGGTGATTGTGGCAGATTCCTTTGTCCTTACAGGTTTTAAAGAAAGTGAATGGGAAGAGAAACTGTTGTAATCAATGCTCTTTTCTCTTTCCGGCGGTCAGACAAAGCCACAAAGCCGCAATGACTCCTGCAGCCACAAACAGGCTTACCGTTACGACCGTCACGTGTTCTCTGATCCATAGCCGGAGTCCTTCCGATTCCGGCTCTTTTTCCGGGTCTTTTTCCTCAATCGCCCGGATTCTCTCTTCGCCCGTTTTTTCTTCCGGCATTCTCACCTCCGTTTCCTCTGTTCCGATTTCCCATGCCTCATATATTCCTACGTACTGTTTTCCCGTGATCTCCGGCGTTCTGATCTGACCCCCGTATTTCACAATCGTCTGTCTTACGAGTTTCTGTCCCATGGCCAGCGCATTCCTGCACACTGCCCCGTTTTTGGAATATGCCTCTCCCAGCCATTCCACCGAATCGATCCTATAACAGTCCACCGGCAGCCCCAGCTCTTTTAGGAATTCCTCTTCATAGGTTTCTAACGGCACATCCGCCGGTATCTCTGTCTCCCCCAAAAGAAAGGTATCGGCGTCGTATCCCGTGACGGTGATCTCAAAAGAGAATCCACCCTCCCACCGGCTGTTTTGTTCCTTCACCTCCAGTCTCGGAAGCTGCCTCTCATATGTTTTTCCGCTGCTCTCATCCGTCAGAGTGATCGAAGCCGTATCCGGCGGCTCCTGCTCCCCCTCCAGTTCATACGTAACATCGGAAGAAACATAGGTGAGAATGCCCTCCTGCACGGTTTCCTCCAATGTTTCTGATACCAGACGGTATATGATCCCATCTCTCACAATCTCTTTTTCCGGATGTTTTGCGTCCTTGTCATCCACAAAAAACGGACCGGTCGAAAAAATCCGGTTTCCTGCTGTTTGCTTCTCCTGTTCTGACATCCCGCCCGGGGGCTCAGAAGCATCAGGCGGGGTACCGCCGGCGCCGCAAAGCGCCAGCAGTACTGCGGCTCCGCAAAGAATTTTTGTCAGAAGCCCCCGGGTACTATTTTTCTTCACATTTCTTCCTCCTTTTTCGAAGAATTACGCATATCAGAGCCAGGGACACACACATGCCCGTCAGAAGAAATCCCGGACTGCTCGTATCTCCGGTCTTCGGAATCCCGTTCAATTCCAGAATCCGCGGACCATCCAGATACACGAATTCCACGTTTTCTATAGAATTCTCATAATGAACCGTGATTTTCCCGTACTTCTTTTTCGGTATGTCAGGTACCGGCGGCTTCGGCTTTTCCGGAGTTTCCGGGGAGTCCTGCTCCTCCGGTTCCCTGGGTGGCTTCGGCTTTTCCGGTTCTTTCGGAGTATCCGGTTCTTCCTTCTTCCGGTCTTCCATGACCACGCGATCGATTCTTCCGTCGTCGGATACCGTAATTTGGATCTCCTCTGTCGTTTCATATCCGTCCGGCGCCGATTTTTCCACAAGAATATACGTCTTTCCTGCAATCACCGCGCCTTCTGTCACATGGGCTTTCCCATCGGAAATCCACCGGTCGACGATCTCTCCCTCCGCCGTCATTAACGTCAGCTCTGCACCCGGAATCTCCTCTCCACTTACGAGATCGGTCTTCATGAGCTGCAGATTTGTCTTCCTGTTCAAAAGAGAGACCGCCTCTGCATTCCCGTTTTCATCAAACCGGAATCGCAGTTTCCCGGTCACAAGCCATGTACCGTCGGAAAGAAGTACCTGTTCTTCCAGTTCATAGGACTGCCCCGGCGAGAACACCTCCTGCCCCGGCTCCGACCGCTCATTCAGCACACAGTGCTCTGTCTGACCGTATCCGGTCCTCCATCTGTCAATCCGCACTCCGTCAGCGTTCTTTAACACATATTCTGTCGCGATCGGATTTCTCGCCGTCCGTTTTTTCTGATACCCGGAATCCTTAGCTTCCCGGAACGTTTCTGACAAAACAGGATAACCGGATCCGTCGGAAAACTCCAGGATCTCTTCAGCAAAAATGAGACCTTCTGCGCTTGTCCGGGTCGTCCGCATCTTTACCGCTTCTCTGCCGGCCACACAAACGGCGGCAATCCCCTTGTTGTCTTCCCGGCATAGGATCCGGATCCGGCTGAGATTCTGTGATATCTCTGTGATCGCACTGCCGTCCTCCGATATGGTAAAACGAACCGGAGGAGCCGCGGAATATCCAGCCGGCACAGATATTTCCACCAGAAGATACGTCTCTCCACATGATAGTTTTCCGATTACCTCATGGGCGCTGTCTTCAGAAACCCATGACTCAATGGCTTCTCCATCCGGTACAAAAAAGCTTCCTTCCTGCTTTGCCCGGAAAATCGCAAGTTCCGCTCCCGGTACAAAGTGATCGGTATGGAAATCGCTTTTAGAAAAGGAAAATACGGTTTCGCGATCTTCTGCCACTAACGTGACTTCCGGCTGTGTCGGATCCGTTTCATCCTCTTCTTCCCCATGTTTCAGACCATCGAACGATACCACCCATGTTTCCGGCGTCAGTTGATATCCCTCAGGAGCGGTTATTTCCCGGATCCGGTACCTGTATTTTACGATCGTTCCATCTGAATCCGGTCCTTTCACTGGAAGATTTTCAAACACAGCGATTCCCTGCGCGTCTGTCACCGCTTCATATGCCTTTCCGTTCTGGAGATTTTCTGCCTCAAACCCCGCTCCCTTCAGCTTCTTTTTTCCTTCAGCAGCATCCTGCTTATAAATCACAATTTTCCCGGTCTCCTGTTCCGGTTTCTTGCGGTTTTCCATAAAATATCGCTGGACTGCTCCGGTCTTTCCCACCGTAATAAGGCGGGGAGCTGCAGTCTCATATCCTTTCGGAGTCTCCGTCTCCACAAGCACATACTGGCCGTCCGGAATCCGGTCCAGTCGGTGGATTCCGGTTCCCGTGTCATAAGAAATCATATCCGGCGCATCTTCAGACATTCCGGTCCGGTAATGATACTGATACTCAAATACCGGATCACCGCCGGTCCGAACTGCTGTCACGCGAATTGCGGATCCGTCCTGCATCACCCAGATCTGCGTTTCAATTTCCCCGTTTCCTGTCACATGGCGCTCCGTCAGAACTGCCGTCATCACTCTTCCGTCAGGATCATACGGGTCTTTCCATGCAAATTTCTGAAATTCTGTCCCGTATTCAGCATACATTGCCTCATAAGCCCCGGAGACTGCATACGCAAATTCGGATAGATCGCAGGTTTTCCATGAATCCACGGGAGCTTCCCGCCGATATATGTATTCTCCGTCTTCCATCCGGGCATTCCCGTCTTCATCAGAAATCACCGGATACAGCGTCAGTTCCGCTGCATTTTCCGGAGAAAGTGGTTTTCGTTCCCCTCTCTCATCCGTTTCGTACTTGATGATTTCCAGCTTTGTATGATCATTTTTCATAATAAAGCTCTGGAGTTCCGGCACAGGTTTCACGCAAAGCTCCATGGATGAAAGTACGTATCCCGCCGGTGCATCAAGCTCTTCCAGGATATAGTCTCCGGCTGCAATCGTCTCAAAATATTCCGGCGTCTCTCCGGTTGTCCAGATGATCGGCTCCTGATCCTCCCGTTCAAGGTAATATCCGGCAGGATCTGTCTTATAATCGGAATGATACACCCGTTTTGCCTTGTATAGCGCCAGACGGATTCCGGGTATGAGAGTTCCTGTGTAAGCGCCGGTTCCCTCCGTATTCCACTGTGACGCAGGCATCCCGTCTTCCCATATGGGTTTTCTGTAATCCTCTGTTCCATCTGTCTTCCCGATCTCCGCTTTGATTGTTTCATCCGTCATGGATATTCTCTGAATCCGCCCGGTTTCTTCCACCGGGACCGCAACCGGGAGCGAACGAGCATATCCCTCCGGTGCTTTTCGCTCCTCCAGAATATAAGTTCCCGGCACGATCCTCCTGAGAATCTCCGCACTCTCCCCCGATTTCCACACGTTTGGGATGATTTCGGATTCTCCCAGTCTGTGAACGAGTGCTGTCTTCTCTTTCTCATCCTCCTCCCAGTCCGGAGAGAACAAAAGCTCATGATCCAGAATCCGATAAGCGGCCCGATTCCAGGACTCTAAAAGGTCATCATACCGGAATGTCACCATCTCACCGTCACGATCTGAGACTTCACTTCCTTTTTCATATGCCGAATTCCCCTGCTGATAATACCGGACCAGCCCGTACCGGTCATACACCGGGTTCAGTTTCTTTTCTAATACCCCCGAAGTATTTTCCCAAGTTCCGGTAATATACGCTGTAGATGTTCCCGGATTTCTTTCTTCCGGCCTTCCGGTGAGGATCTTTTCTCTTCGTATCACAGTTCCATCCTGACTTTTCAGCAGAGTGACCGGCCACACGTAATAGTGCGGTTCCTCCCGTCCCAATGAATCGGTTCCCGATCGCTCCACATAGGCAAGCCCGGTATAGCCGTCAACCTGTGCGTCACGGCTTAAATCTGATCCGAGATGATAGAGAACTGTGTTCGGATCCATTTCCGTGAACGCCTTATCCGTACAGTCATAAACCAGCCTGGAAAAATCCCCGCCTGACAGTTCAAATTCAACCCGTCCGTTTCGGATCGCGTAAACAGAATCCGTATCCGAAGTAATTTTTATTCTTTCTCCGGACCGGTCATATCCGTACAGTATGCCACTATTGTCTCTCTCTGTCACTTTCAGATTATCCAGATTAAAAAACAGCACCGGAGTATCTCCCCGCTTTACGGTTCCAGCCGCCCAGACTCCGTCCTCGGTACAGATAAGCTCCGTCTTTTCTCCCGCGAAGCCTTCCCGCACTGTAATGTCTGTCACTGTGCCCGTGCGGTCTCTTCTCACATCGACTCCTTCGAACCGGTAATCCTCCTGATCGCCGGTCGGACGGATCTCAATCGCCTCATACAAAGCCATTTCTGCTCCGGACACGTACCGGTTCCCGTCATCCGCTGTTTTCAGCTGTTTCGTCACATAGCCGTATCCCTGGAACACTCCGTTCTCATATACCGCTTCTACCCGCTCACCGGCAGCTTTGCGACTGTCCAGATATTCAAGTGTTCCCTTTTTCCAGCCGAATCCCAGATAGGTCCCGGCGCTGTTTCTGGCCAGCTCCAGATTTTCAAGGCCATATGTTTCTTTCAGCTCTGTGATGGTTCCCTCCACGCGTCCTGACAGTTTCATGCTCCTTTGAGAGTCCGTGGTCTTTCTTTTTGATATTTCCAGACTCACCGGCCTGTTTTCGACATAAATTCTGGCAGTTTCTGACTCACCGGCCTCCGCCGCATCACTGTCTGCCTCTCCGAACAGGACAGCCGCTTTCGGCTCTTCCGCTCCGTCAGGATAATACCGGATCACATCGCTGTAGATTTCGACCGGTATGGGACGGCTTCTTACATATCCGGGCGGGGCCTTCCATTCCACCAGAACATAAACGCCGGCTTCCACCTCTTCCGGCGTCTCCAGATATCCGGTAGTCTGAAAGACTGCAGGCTCCTTCTCATCAAAGGTTGTGGTAAGTCCCAGGAACCGGCCGGATATCTGTCCTTTTCCGTTCCGGAAAATCAGCCCGTCAGTTTCTTTACAGACCGGAGTTCCGGCCGGAACAATTCCCGAAAACATGGAGCCATCTGAAGTCCCTGTGCCTCCTCTGGCGAAAGAAGTGATGTTTTCCGCTCCCATTGCCTCCAGAAACAGGCGGCTTCCGGAAATCATCGTATCAGCCTCATATCGTTTGACAGCGCCGTCTCCATCTTCCCTTTCGTCTCTTTCCGCCCTGTAAAGCCCGAAAATTGCATCCTCATGAAGAATGGGCTCGCCCGTTTCTGCATCAAGTTTTTCGACCCGCAGCACTGCTTTATAGATCCGGTTTCTGGCCGTAACCTCGAAATATCCCGACATCTCTTCTTTCTGCCCCGGTTCCGTCATGGTCCATGGCACCCTTTCGTGAGGCATCACCTGACCGTTTTTATCCGTGCAGAACGGCAGAGAGATCTCCCGCGGAGCATCGATCCGATAATGCTTATTCCGGAAATCAAGCCATTCGGCACAGTAAGGCTGCTGCTCTGAAATCACATAATCACCATAGGGAAGATATTCGGAAACCCCGTATACAGTTCCGTTCTCCTCATCCGCTATCCGATCCGCTGACAGTGTGGACCGGTCTTTATCAATTCCTCCATCCTCCTCACTGTCCCAGGAAATTTCATAAATTGCATCCAGATCATAGAGAAAAAACGGCGCCAGATAGTCTTCTGCCCTGAGTATTGCATCATAGAGCGCATAGTCATAAAGTTCGTCAGAGTACACCACCGATCCGTCTTTTGCCGTGCGCTCCCCCGTCCGTTCCATCTCCTTTGTCCGTTTTTCGATTTCCTCCTCCAGATACCACGTCACTGCAAACTGGCGGACTGCATCGGACCGCTTCGCGTTTTCTTTTGCGGCTTCCGAGGTATTGATCTCATTCAGAATGCCTGTAATCCGGTTTTTCGCAAACGGTTTCCAGGAAGTATTCCACACGGGAAGACCTTCCCGATGCCATTTATCCACATTTGCCGTATGGATCGCCTGGAAAAACTTTTCGTAATTCCACACTTCCGTTTCCGTCAGGTTTCCGGAGGAATCCATGACTGTCTCTGTTTTCTTTTCAAGGATCTGCCGGTCCGTTTTTTCCGTGTACAGCTTTTGCACCAGTTCCGGAAAAACCTCCCGGTATTGCTTTATGTCAACCGTTTCCCCGGTTCTGTCGATCCACCGGATCAATCCCTGTTCATCGCAGAACAACCGCTCCAGATTTGCTTTCAGATAGATTTTAAAGCGAAAATTCCCGACGGCCTTCCTGTCTTCCGTTTCCTTGAGTACTTTGATTTTCTGCCTGATTGCCCGCTCCAGAACCTGAACCGGCAGCCGCTCAGTATCGCCGTCCTCCGTTACCTGATTCTGTCCCCTGTAAAACAGGCGCTTCCATACAATGAATGTATCCGAAGGATCCTTCCCGCCGCCGACCGTCACACAGACTGCTCCTTTTCCGGAGCGGATCAGGTAATCGGCGTACCCGACGGTTTCGCCGGCCTGAAAACCGGAGTTATTCCCAAAACCGGGCAGTGATATGTCAGCTTCCGTAAGCTCCTTCTTTTTTTCAGGGAGTTTTGCCATAAATGACAGAGTCAGGCTTCCTTCATTGTCTGAAAATCTGTTTTCGAAGCTGTCGGTTCCCGATGGATTTACCCGGATCGTATGAACTCCCGTCTTCTCATCAAAAGTGACGCCTGTAAGGCGGACATCTTTTTCAACGGTCTCTGCCTGCGTGGTGATTTCGATTTTATCCACGGTCTCTGTGAGCGGGACACGATATCCGTATTCCGGATCCCCCGCCAGATAATCAATAACCTCCTCACCGGCCTGATGATATGCCATCACACGGTGCCAGAGCGGCTGAAGTTTTCCATCCGCGTCGACCGCCACCGCCGGAATCAGCGTCACATCAAGGTAGTATCGTTTATCAGCCCCGCTTCCCATGGAATACTGCCGGTCTGTCACAAACTGAAATGCTCCGTCAGTCCCGTATTCCTGGAAGGTCCAGCGGAGATCAACGGGATTTTCTACAACGGCGTACACGCGGTTCGGCGTCAGCCTGCCATTCTCCCGCTTCATCGTAAAAAATCTCCTGCTGCCCTTCACAGACGCACCCGCATACAGTGTCACATCAAGACCGTTCTCCGTCATTTCTGCCTCATGGAGTCCTCCGAAGCTCCACTGGGGATTCTCCCGGTACCAGCCAAGAATCGCTCCAAAAAGCTCAAACATGGTCGTTTCCGGATCCAGATCCTCCAGATGGATCTTCCGGACCGCTGCCCCGTACACCGTCTTCACAGCCGGCTGTCCCGGTTCTGTCGTAATTCCATACAAATCCGTGTCCCCTTTTCTGACTCCCCGGCTGTATACAGGCGCATCCGGCCGGGAGCTTACACCGCCAGCCGTAAGCGGCACCTCATACCCGTTCTGAGCCAGAACAATTTCCAGTTCCGCTTTCAAATATCCGAAAGCGGCACCGGACTCATCTTCCAGATTCGAATCCATTACCGTCTCTTTCCAGAACGGGTCCGTAAAATCCGTTTCCAGCCGGTCCAGCTTCATATTCACAGCCTCCGGGACCTGTTCCGTCCGCTGGATCTGCGGTTCCAGACGGCTTACCGGGCTCTGACCCGTAATCGCTCCGGTTTCATCATATTCCGGAGCATACAACAGATCACTGGAATCGCTCACTGCCGTTTTCCAGAGGATATTTCCATCGCCGTCCCGAACCGGGACTTCCTCTGATCCCGTTACATGAGGCCCTGTCACGTTCTCTTCCCCTGTATCCACACGGTAAAACTCCGTATTCTCCGGAAATCCGCTGATAAGAATCCGGTATCCTCCGTTTTCACTCTCCGTATCACCGGTTCCCGTGGATGTGACTGTAAACGGAAGCAGATCGTATCCCGTTCCGCTCTCATCTTCTCCCTCCATGGAAGCGGCAGGCTCCTGAACAGAAAGAACGGCAGTTCCATACAAAGCTCCTTCGTCCGGTGTCTCAAAACCGGCTCCGTAACCGGTCCACTTATCGTTTTTTCCGTTGACCGAGCATTCATACCCCTCGCTTCGGGATAGTTCTTTCACATAATATTCCCCCAGAATTAATGGTCTTCCGATCCACCAGTTTCCGTATTGTTCCCGATTCTCTTCATACCGGTTGGCCGGTCCGGTCCAATCCATGTCTGCGCACGGCTCCACTCTCCCGGTTTCATAGTTCCAGGTACTTCCGGGTGCCGCCGTATACGCGGAAAATACGGCATCCCCGTTTTCGTCTGTTTCTGCCACTGCTGTAAGATCATGCTTTCTGTACACAATCCCGGTGTTTGTCACAGATCCGTCTGCTGCAAGGTCTGAATCCGGGTGGATCAGATCTTCCGCCGCGAAAAGACCATACAGGGCTCCGGCCAGTGTTCCGTCTCCCTCTGTATCACCGAAAGAAGAGTATTCATCTGACTCCCCTTTATATAAATCCATATCCCGCTTATTGATATGGATCTTTCCCTCGGTTCTGTGATCTCTTATAATCCAGAAATCTCTTCCGGTCGTCGATTCCGGATAGGAAAACAGGCCATCCGGTCCCGTTTCAAGATGCCGGATCCCGTCCTCCTCTGCCGCTTCCAGATAAGAGCGAAAATCTTCTGTCCCTCCTTCAGAATCCCAATCGCTGTCATCTCCGCTTTTTGCTCCGGGAGCAGTCTCCGAACGAAATCGAACGGTATATGACGCATTCGAAGGTGTTTCCGGTTCTGACTCTTTTGCGTCCGACGCAGTTTCCGGCTCTGACTTTCCAGACTCTTCCCGACCGGATCTGCGCTCCTCTTTTGCGTGCAGCAAAAGCACTTTCTTTTTAAAAGACCAGATCGTATCTGTGCCATTCATTTCCGCGTCGGAATCCGTAATCCGGTCAGTCAGCCAGTCCGAAATAAATCTGCGGCCTGTTTCATCGCGCACCCCAAAGCTCTCTCCGGATTTCATGAATAGCCCGGATTCCGCCTTACGGTTTTCACGGGTTCCGTCAAACCAGATGGTTTCCGTAATATCACGGCTGCTTCCTGAAAGAATCTCCGATCCGGCTCCGGCTTCCGATGAAACCGTCATGACAAACTCCACCGGTATGTCATCCTCATGGACATCATGCCGAATATATCCTGTCCTCGCCTGTATTTCCTTCCATGTATAAGTGAACCTGAGATTCCGGAACCGATCATATGTCTCTTCACAGTCTTTCCGGCAGCCCGAACATTCAAACGCTGTTCTGCTGTCCGCCGACGATCCTCCTTCTGAGTCGCCCGGCATGCCGCTCTCTGCCACTTCCAGGACTTCATCTAACGTCGTCTGGTCTCCCAGCCAGTGAAAATGTGAACCCTCTCCGCAATCTGCTTCTTCTTTACATGCATAATAGAGCTCCAGCCATTTTTCCGCCGCTCTGCGGTTTTGGTCCTTTGCTTCCTCCGCTGCATCGCCGCCGGATTCCGAATCACCATCCCCTGCTTCTCCGTCTTCGGGTTCCCCGCCGGAATCATCCGCTTCCCCTTCGTCCGGCACGCAGGCCCAGGAGGGGCTTCCGTGACCGTCACAATAGGTTTTGGAGTAGGTATATGTTCTCGTATCGGTATGGAAGAGATCCCCGTTCTCATCGGTGGTTCCCTCGGCAAAAACACGAAAACCGTCCCAGGGACGGAAATTCAGGTTTTCTGCCAGAAGTCCTCCGTCTTCTTCTGTTTCACTTAACTTTCCCTCATCCTCGAATCTCTCATACAGATAAAACTGACTTCCCTTCAGGGGCATGCCGGTCTCATCGTCAAGCTTTTTCATCTTAACATTATAATCAGCACGGAATGTTTCTTCATGCCGGAATACCCTGAATTCTAGTTCCGGCGCCTCTGTTCCGTATTCCGGTAATGACGGGGCCTCCCCGCTCCCTTCCTGTCCGATTACCAGATAAAATACCTGATCGGAAGGTACGATCCGCAGATCGGCTTTATAAAGCCTCTGTTGGCCAGGTGCATTGACGCAGGCTTTAAAATCCATCCACTCCTTCAGATAATCACTGCTCCACTGCCCCTCCGTATACCAGCCGGAGTCTTTTCGCATGGTTATTTTATAGCGAACCATGGTTTTATTATACTTCTCCTCCTCTGACATGGTACTCCCCACCGCATTCTCATTGGCTGTCACCGATCCGTTATTGTGGATCCGGATGGAATCTCCGCTCCATGTCAGTTCGTAGAGGTTTTCTCCGAGGACCGATTTTGCGATATTCCGGTCCTGAGAGGCGTCGAGCCACCCCTCACTCCCTCCTCCGGACCCGTTATCCCAGACGCTCTGGGCTTCAATAGCCGCAATATCCCGGATAAACTCTTTTCCGAGAACAAACTCCGTATCCAGCGCTCCCGGGCCAGCCGAGAAAGGCGGTACCGTAAACGATACTGCCCTTTCTTCTGATGTCGCGTCCCGGATCGCCTCCGGCGCCTCTTTTCCCGCCGCCATGGATTCTGCTGCCGCCTGCTCCAGAACCGCGATGGCTCTCTGCTCGATCTCCGGATTATCCGCCACCCAGGCGAATGCGGTATTTCTGTCATCCTTGATCCGCTTTACAATGTTGGGACCCGAACTGACCGGTGCGATTCTGGCATAAAGCTCCGGATCTCTCCCGGCTGCCGCCTCTTTGAGCGCATTCCAGTTCGAAGGATATGCCCAGAAAAGGCGCCTGGCCTGTACCTCTGTCAACGGAGACGGCAGTGTGTCATACCGGTATATCTCGTATCGGTCCGTGGATTTCCAGCCCTTTCCTCCGTCCAGACAATAAAACGGCGCTGTGGACTTCTGCGGCCAGATTTCCGATGCTCGCGCAGGTGACGGACCGGGCAGAGCCGGGATCACCAATAATACTGCCAGAATACCGGCCGTCCATCTTTTTACCGCTTTCTTCCACTTGACTGTTTTTCTCCGCTTTGCTGATCCTTCCATAGTGTTCTCCTTCCCTCCGGCAACTAGCTGTTCTCCCTGATCCAGGCTCCCGAAGAATCAACAGAATAGCCGTCCGGTGTCACCGTATTCTGATAAAGACGTCCATCCGGGCCAAAGAAATACCAGATTCCGTCGATCAGGCGCCAGCCGGTCACCATGGATCCTCTGCTTCCGTCCGACACATCGTGCAGATAAAACCAGCTTCCGTCTCCGGGATCGCGGTACCAGCCCGTCCGCATGATTCCCACCTCATCAAACAGGAACCAGGAAACCGGTTCCTGCCCGTCTTTCGCATATGGATTCCTGATATATGCCCACCGGTCCGCAACATTCTGACCTTCTGCCATATAACTCCATGTTCCGTCCTCATGGCTCTTCCATTCTCCGGACAGAATCGCAGGATGATTCTGGGAAACCTGCCCGGCATTTGTACCACTTTTTAAAGAGCTCCCGCCTGAGGAACCACTCCCTGATGAGAGGACCGTTTTGTCCTCTGTGATAAAATGGACCCGGACTCTGCAGACAGCCGTTCTCCGGTTGCCCAGCACATCTTCCGCCGTCAAGGATACTTCCGTTTCCTTCGTCCCCGCTCCGCTTCTCTTCGCGTAAATATTTCCGGCACAGGAGGCCTCATCCGCATCGATAAGCTCCCGGATCCACAAAGCCTCCTTCACCGCGCAGATCACTGACTCCGATTCAGATTCAACCGTTTCTCCTGCTCCGGACCCCGCCTGCTTCACCATCACAATGCGCGGGTCTTTCACAGACCAAGAGACTGACTTTTTCCGGAAAAAGTCCGGCGTGAATAACGCGATCAGTTTCTGCGGTTCACTGACTGTAAATTCCTCTATGGGATTTCTCCTGTTTCCCGAGAGTTTTCTCGTTACGGTCAGTGTCAGTTCTGACTGATTGAATGAAGCCTCTTCCAGTGCTGCATCTGTCTGATCCTTAATCTGGAAAATCACAGGAATCCTGCAGTTTGCCTCTGCCGGTTTTCCCTCAAAGCTTGCTGCCGGACGTGTTCTCGCAGTGAGGACTGCCAGACCTCCTTTTGTCCCGTTTCCGTAAACCGTATCGGGAATCGGATAGCGGTATCCGCCTGCTGCCTGCGTCTGTTCCGCTTCCCGGATAATATTCCGGAAGAACTCCGCATTCAGATTCAATTCAACAGAAGCGCTGAGACCTGTATAGCCCTCTTCATCCTCATCTCCGTTCTTTTTAAGAATCAGGAGATCACTGTTGTCCACACTCCACTGAACCCGACTGTCCGCCACGTCATTATTTTTATCCACGACAGCGTTTATCTTTACTTCCTGCGCTTTCGTATTCTCCTCGAGCGCGCCGTCAAGATACTTTGCGATCAGCTTCCCCGTTCCATCCCGGACCTCGGTGACTACAGACGGATGTTTCCGGTCCCCGGTTCTCGTCTGCACCACACGAAAGGTACATGTCTCCGGCGCGACACGGATACCGGCCGCAACCTTTTTATAGACAGCCGAAACTTCCGTATCATATTCCGGCATCACAAATGTGTAGGATCCTCCTGTCTGATAGGACATATCCGTCCGTTTTCCTTCCGCATCCGTGTAGGTCGGCACACCCTCCATCTGGTATTTTTCCTCTCCCGTATTTTTGGGCGCAGTTGTCACTGTAACCACGTCACCGGCCGCAACCGCTCCCCGGTGAGATTTGTCCAGTTCCCTGCTGTAAGCAGACTCTCCCCGCGCCGTTAAAACAGCGACATCATAATAATTTTCCACATTTGCCTCGGTATCGATCTGAAGGACCGAAACAAGATAACCTCTCGCCGGACGCCC
Source organism: Lachnospiraceae bacterium (assembly GCA_022788065.1). Taxonomy (GTDB): domain Bacteria; phylum Bacillota; class Clostridia; order Lachnospirales; family Lachnospiraceae; genus SUG393. The sequence continues at coordinate 20,693 of JALEWG010000169.1, forward strand.
TACTCGGTTCGGAGCAAAGTGATCCAAAGCCGCCGTCCCGTCTGCGGCAAAATTCTCCGTATCGATCACATGAAGCACTGCTTCCTCCAGCTCCTCATAAAAGTACCGGTCTGTCACCGGTTTTGTGTTCTGCCCCTGAACCAGTGTATAGAAGTTGTCCTTCCCATGCCAGAAACCGATATGGGCGTTATATCCGAATGCATTGTCATCCGGAATTCCGGATCCGCAGACACCGGCCGCAATCTTTTCCTCTGTATCAGCGAACAGATACGCAAGATCCGCGCCTGCCTCTGTCCCGTACCGGAAATGGAAACCGGTATCATGCGTTCCGATAAAAGTTCCTTCTCTGGCCGCGCTTCCCAGCCCGGAGGAAGCGATTTTTCCCTCAAATCTCGCCGCCTTCATTTTTCCGGAGGCGTACTTTCCCGTCACGCCGCCAATTGACTGAGATCCGTTTCCGCCGATCGTTCCAAGTACATGCACATTGAAGATGTCTGTACAGTTCTGAAATCCGACAATTCCGCCGATATAGCCGCCGCCGCAGATTCTCGCAGTCACGCTGTCCCCGGTATTGACCGTACAGTCCAGAATCAGGGATTCCGACGCACTTCCGGCGATACCGCCGGCAAATGTCTCTTTTTCTGTTCCTGTATCGATCGCCGTATGGTCGGCAATGCAATTTTCGACGATGGTATTTTCCGATATCGCTCCGACGACTCCTCCCGCATTGCCGGCAGTTCTCAGGGTTCCTGAAACAGTCACGTTCCGGATCACACTATCCGACGCGCTTCCCGCAAGGATTCCCGCATTCTCTCCGGCCGTGACCACATATCCCGGCCGAACTGTCAGTCCGGTGACTTCCGCCTCCATAAGCGCGCCGAAAAGCCCGGCCTGATCCCACTCCGGGGCATACAGACGGAAATTGTACACAGTCTTTCCGTTTCCGTCAAAATGCCCCCGGAACGGATGGATCTCACCGGTCAGAAGCTCCTCCTGATTCCGGTAAAACCCGATCGGCATCCAGTCGATCCCTCCCAGATCGATATTTTTTGTCAGCATAAAATACGCCCCCGTGTAATTACCGGGATACGTTCCCTCTCCATCGCGGATCCGCATGTCCATGGCCGCCAGCTCGGAAAGTCCCATCAACTGTGCCTTTGTGGAGATCAGGTACGGTTCTTCCTTCGTTCCCTTTCCCTTTTCTCCGCTTAAGAAGCTCAGGTCTCCGACCCAGTCCGTCCAGAGATTCCCGGTTCCCGCAGACCGCGGCGCAGCAAAGAACACCGCATTGGATCCGGTTGCCTCCACAGCATTCCCGGCAGTCCTCACCATCTGCAGCCTCCCGTCTGTTCCCGCCAGACTCTGACACGGCACCAGCATGACCGCCAGCGTCCAGATTCCCAAAATTGCCGCCCGGCCTGCCATCCCGCTCCTTTTTCTGAAATCATTCTGTGTTTTTCCATATTTACTTTTCATCCTGTTTCCTCCCTCTCGCATCTTTGTTTTCTCTATCCCTGCGGCAGACAGAGGGCCGGACGGATCCCGACACTTCCGTCTGAAACCTCCGCGGGCCGGATACAGCCTGTTTCCAGATCTACCATATACTCCCATCTGCCATCCTGAAACTGCCCCGTTTCATCCGCAGAAAATGCCGGTGTGCGGAGCCAGTAACCGCGGCTTGACGGACTTCCCCCTCCGTTGGTTTTCCAGAGTGTACTTCTGTAACGGAGCGCTTCCTCCAGAGACAGGAGAAAGACCCGGTCTTTCATGGTTTGAAACGGAAGCCCATGGGCAAAGAAGCCGGCCTCCGACAAGGCTTCTTCGGTTCCGGGCACGGAAGCTCCGAGAAACGCCGTGTTCACACCCGTATCAATGTCCGGCAGATCCTCCTCTTCCTCTGCGCCTTTTTTTAACCACGCCCGGACATCGGAATTTTTATAGTTGTTTGTCCTGCCGAACGTCAGGATTTCTCTTTTGGAATCTGTACTGTCAATGTCAGAACGAATGACAGTATCGCACAAGAATAATGCGTATTTCTGATAGCTGTAAGAATCTCTGTAATCATCATCGATGCACACGAACCGGTAATTCCTGCCTCCAAGGGTTCTCTCGCAGGCATCCCCCGGTTTCCATGCGCGTCCTTCCGTCTCCTCTTTCCGGATGCCGGAGTCCGGCGGGCTCTGTCCGCCGGGGATCTTCTCAAAACCGATTCTGCATACCACATAGCGACTTCCGGATTCCCTGTATTCCCGCATTTTTGTATTGGAAATGTTACAGACATCCGGAAACATCTGAGCAATGACCAGTGTTTCCGGCTCATAATTTACTCCGGTAACCAGATACTCTGCCCGGTTTCCGGCAGCGGCCGAAGAGACCAGCTCCATCAGGAGCCGTCTGCATTCTTCCGGTCCAGAAACAAGGTACTCCCCCTGCACAGACGTCTTAAAATCCCTCACAGCCATTTTCGCATATCCGGGGGCTTCCGGCGCCGTCACCGCGTAGGAATCCCCCATGGTTCTCCCGCCTGCAAGCACCGCAAAGGAACCGGCTGCCGCCAGTATTTTCCATATCTTATTCTTTTTCATATTTCCTCCTGAACGTTCCGGCAGAACCTGCCGGGGATATTCCTGTCAAGAAATGTCTTCAGATCGTTTATTTTATCAGATATCAGGATTCAGAACCTGAAAGAAGATCTTCTTTTGTGTGAATAACTATACCACAGTCCGGGCCCACAAGTCCATGCCGGATCTGTCAAAAAACACAGTCTGAAACTGTGCACAATGCAGAAGTAAAACAGGGGCGAATCGTCAGTTTTCACAAACTCTGACGATCACCCCTGTGCCTTTCTTTTTCGCTCTGCCTTGTTTGCGTACATTACCGTGTCGCTGCGGCGTGTCATGTTCCGGATATCCCGGTCCGTCCCCGGTTCAAAGCAGGAGTAGCCGGCAGCCACGCTGAACGGGTATTCCACGGATCTTGCCGTTTCCTCCACTTTTTTATCAAACTGCGCCATCTTCTCCGGGAATGCGATCTTTTTACTGATCAGAAAAATAAATTCATCTCCGCCGATCCGGTAGCCGGTTCCGTAAGCTCCAAAAACATGCTCCGCACATCGATAACAGTTTTTCAGCGCTTCATCTCCGATCTCATGGCCAAACCGGTCATTGATTTCCTTCATGTCGTTGACATCAAACATAACCGAACCGTAAAATCTTGTTTTCTCATTTCCGCAAAGGACCTGACTGATCCTGTTTTCATAAGCATTCCGGTTATGCGCTCCTGTCAGAACGTCCTCATTGGCCAGTTTCTCCAGATCCCTGAGGCGGTTCTTCTCATAGCGGCTCTGGTAATACTTCTCCACCTGAAGCAGAATCAGAGTCAGAATAAAAACCAGCGTGCCGAAAGGGAGGAAGATCGAAGTTTCTCTGAGTCCCCGGATATAATACATTGTCAGTTCCATCACAGCAAACAGCATCACCACATAGATCGGATATTTCAGACGGCGCATCATTTGGTCCTGCCTACTTTCCGCTGAAACAGCATGGAAAATATACATACTGTTGCCAAGCATCAGAAGATGAGTCACCGATATCAGTTCGAACATATCTTTCCAGCCGGAAAGCTGGATTAACAGAGTCATCGACATATTGATCAGGTAGGCGGTACCAAATCGGAAAAACCCCTTTTTATACGGTCCGTTAAACAGAGAATACAGATACAGGTTAAAAGGAACCGGAAACAGGTAAAAGCTGAAAAAGTCAAGAAAGTAAAGAATTTTTCCGTTCGGCAATATCCCCTGTAAAAATCCGCTCTGACAGACGGACCATATGGCGATCAGAAGGGAAAATGCACCCACATACAGGAAGTTTTCCGCGGAAGCCCAGTCCTCACGGATCCGGACGATGATATGTAAAATCAGGCAGACTATGCCTGTAAAGAGAATGATGACATCGATCATGATGATCGGAAACGTCTGCAAAATCAGATTCAGAATACAGCCCTCGCGGTTTCCATAGCTGATCAACGGCAGATTTCCGTAGAAATTCCGGTACACAGACGAGATTTCCAGTGTGAGCACATCTCCCGCACTTTGCTTCGGTATTTGAACCAGGTGCCAGTATGTACCCGGAGATTTCAAAAATGAGGGAGAACTCTCGTCAAACCCGTACCGGTATATTTCCATCCCGGAAATTTTCACACTCACACGTGTATGGGTCGTTTTAAATAGAATGGTCTGCTTCTTATCGAATGCATTCGGAAGATATGCTTCATAAACACAGCGATCACCTGCATTTTTTTCTGACACCGCAAGCGGCTCAACAGAATGTCCCCACGGAACCCGATCCGTGTGAAGATTCAAACATAGCAGGCATAAAAAGGCAATGGCGATCCCCACAGCGATTCCAAACCATTTTGTCAGATATTTTCCAGAACCTGACGGCATTTTTGTTCCCCCTGCACACTTATATCCTCATACCAGTATAATGAAAAATGCGCACTTTTGCAAGTGCGGCCTCGATTTTACCTGACTTTTCACCGGTATCGTTCCGATTTCATCAGAATCCGGCAGAAAAGGATCCCGGCCGCCGTGCTGATTGCTGTGGCTGCGATGGCCGGCCCCACGATCGCCGCCGGGTCCGTACTTCCATACTGACTGCGATAGGCGATCATATTGATGGGAATCAGCTGCAGTGAGGAGATATTAACAATCAGAAACGTACACATTTCATCGTTCGCTGTTCCTCTCGGAACCGGTTTTCCTCCGAATCCTCCGTTTCTCCTCTCAACCTCCAGTTTTTCCAGTTCTTCCATTGCCGCAAGCCCGGCCGGCGTCGCTGCCCAGCCAAGTCCCAGCATATTTGCGATCATATTGGTGGAAATATATGCGGCGGCCGGATGATCCTCCGGAAGTTTCGGAAACAGAAACCGGATTACCGGCTTCATTTTTGCTGTCATCGCTTCGATCAGCCCGGCTTCTTCTCCGATTTTCAGGATTCCGCACCAGAAGGACATAATTCCGAGCATGGTGATGCAGAGTGTGACGGCGTCTTTCGTCGATTCCAGAGCGCCGTCCGTCACAGCGGCCATATTTCCATGGAATGCTCCCCACAGAATCCCCACTGCCATCATGCCGGCCCACAGATAATTAAGCATAAAGATCCCACCTTTCTGTCAATGTTTTATGACAGAGAGGTGGGATCTATGCCTTTTATTCCCCGCAAAGTTCCCGCATCACCTGCGGTACGGTTTCTATTTTTTTACATCGGCAGGCATTGCTTCCGCAGAACAGCAGCGCATCCTGAAGCTTTCCCTCCGCCGCGCAGATCAGCGCCCGGGTAATGCAGTACGGAGTGTCCGCCGGGTTGCAGTGTTCCAGACAGCGAAAGCAATGCGTAACCGGTATTTTCCCGTTCTGTACACGGTTCAGAAATTCATTCCTGATCGCGCGTCCCGGCATTCCCACCGGGCTCTTAACGATCACAATGTCCTCTTCCTCCGCATCAAGATACGCCTGCTTATACGCCTGCGGCGCGTCACATTCCTCGGTCGTCACAAACCTTGTGGCAACCTGAACGCCGTCTGCACCCAGCTCCATCTGCCGCAAAACATCTTCATGGTCAAAGATTCCTCCGGCCGTGATGACCGGAATATCTTTTTTATATTTTTCGGCAAATTCCTTCACCGTCGTAATAATACCGCGGATTTCTTTCTCGTAGTCCTCTTTTTTATAGGTCTCGGAAACATGTTCCGTATCAACGCCGTATTCTGTGAGCTGTTCTCTGGAAAATCCCAGATGTCCTCCGGCACACGGTCCTTCCACAACGACAAAATCAGGCGCCGTTTTGTATTTTCTGTCCCACATGCGGCAGATCACATTGGCTGACTTTACGGAAGAAACGATCGGAGCCAGCATGGTGTGCCGTCTGTTCATATCTTTCTTCATGTCCGGATCTGCTTCTGATCCGTTCTTTTCCGCTTCCGCCTCCGCAACAAATTTCGGCATATCAATGGGAAGGCCCGCACCGGAAATGATCACATCTGCGCCTGCCTTCACAGCCTCCTTCACATAGCGGGCATATTCCTTTGTCGCTACCATAATGTTGAACCCGAGCACTCCCTTTGGCGCGATGGCTCTGGCTTTTTCAAGCTCCGTGTGAATTGCCTTCAGATTTTCGTCCATGGGATTCTTCCAGAAATCCGGACTTTTAAATCCGATCTGGGCCGTGGAGATGATTCCGATTCCTCCGGCCTTCGCAACTGCACCCGCCAGAGACGAAAGGCTGATTCCTACCCCCATTCCACCCTGGATAACCGGTCGTTCTGCCGTAAAAGGTCCGATTTTCAGCGGTTTTAAACGGATTGTTTTCTGCTCCATGTCTGTTTCCTTCCTTTACCATGTTCCCTGCGGACCGCCTGATACCAGAGCTGTCTGCGCAGATTTCCTTAGAACCGGCGGAATCTTTCATACCGGCATTCCGCTATACGGTCCGGCTCCACTTTGCTCCATGTTCCCAGAAATACCTGAATAGCCTCATCCAGGATTCCCCGGATCGCCGGCAGAGTTTCCGGACTTGCCGGTTCCTCCTCCGGAATAACTTTTTCGATAATTCCAAGCTCCAGAAGCTCCGGCGCCGTAATCTTCATGACTCTGGCTGCCTCACCGGCCTTCTTGCTGTCCTTCCATAGAATCGAGGCAAAGCCCTCCGGGGAAAGAACGGAATAAATGGCGTGTTCCATCATCCAGACTTCATTGGCTACCGCCATTGCCAGGGCGCCGCCGCTGCCGCCTTCTCCGATCACGATCGAGAGAACCGGCACCTTTAGCGCTGACATTTCAAAGAGATTTCTCGCAATGGCCTCTCCCTGACCGCGCTCCTCGGCCTCCAGACCACAGAACGCGCCGGGCGTATCCACGAAACAGATGACCGGGCGCCCGAAAGTCTCCGCCTGCTTCATGAGCCGCAGGGCTTTCCGATACCCATCCGGTGACGGCATGCCGAAATTCCGATGGATATTATCCTTCGTAGTCTTTCCTTTTTCCTGTCCGATCACGGTGACCGGAATCCCATGGAATTCCGCGATTCCTCCGATGATCGCCCCGTCATCCTTAAAACAGCGGTCGCCGTGAAATTCCATAAAACCGTCAAACAGTGCATTAATATAGTCGGAAGCAACCAGACGGTCTGTTTTTCTGGAAAGAAGCACAGAATCCCATGCACTGCGGATCATGGCACCGGGGCGAAACGATCCTTTGTCTTCTTCTATTACCGGAATCGACTCTGGTTCCGTCTCAGGCACTTCCGATGATTCTGTCTGCACCGGCACGGCCTCTTTGCCGCGCAGATCTTTCCCGGAATGCAGTCTCAGAATCCGGGCCAGTGTTTCCTTCATTTCCTCACGCTTTACAATCTTATCGATAAATCCGTGTTCCAGAAGGAATTCGGAACGCTGAAAGCCCTCTGGCAGCTTCTGCCCGATAGTCTGTTCAATGACTCTGGGACCCGCAAATCCGATGAGAGCCCCCGGCTCCGCGAGGATGATGTCACCCAACATGGCAAAGCTTGCCGTCACACCGCCCGTTGTCGGATCCGTCAGCACACTGACAAACAGCTGTCCGGCGTCATGGTGACGCTTTAAAGCTGCCGAGGTCTTCGCCATCTGCATTAAGGAAACCATTCCCTCCTGCATTCTGGCTCCCCCGGAGCAGGCGAACAGAATTACCGGAAGTTTCTCCGCTGTTGCCCGCTCGACTGCGCAGGTGATCTTCTCTCCCACGTTGTGGCCCATGCTGCTCATGAGGAATCTGGCGTCACAGACGCCGAGAACTGCCGGATACCCCCCGATCAATGCCCTTCCTGTGACGATTGCCTCATCAAGTCCCGTTTTCTCTCTGGCAGCCGCCAGTTTTTTCTCATATCCAGGGAAATTTAACGGATTGGAAACCTCCATCTCCCGGTCCCATTCTTCAAAGGATCCGGCGTCCGTCACCATTTCGATCCTCCGGTACGCATGTACACGGAAATATCCCCCGCATTTCGGGCAGATATAGAAATTGGCGCGAACATCCTCTGTATAGATCGGCTTGCCGCATTTATTGCACTTTTTCCACAGTCCGGCAGGAATCGCCGGACTTTCTTCTGTCTTTCCTGTCTCCGCCGGCTCCGGAGCATTTTCGGGAGTGCGGTATTTTGTATCCAGTTTTGTATATGTCTTTTTAAACATACTTTTCAGCATAAAAGCACTTCCTTATCTGCAATACTCCGGAAAATGTGTGGGAATAAAATCCGTATCCAGATTTCCGGCTTCAAAATCCGGATCATTCACGATCTCATACTGGAAATCCAGATTGGTCGTGATTCCTTCAACAATCAATTCGCCGAGAGCGCTGCGCATCTTCGCGATAGCCGACGCACGATCCTTGTCATGAACGATCAGTTTGAGGATCATGGAATCATAATTTGCCGGTATTTTATAATTGTTATAAACGGCGGTATCCACACGGACTCCCCGGCCGCCCGGCAAATGCAGCTCCGTTATGGTTCCGGGACACGGCATGAAATTCTTTTCCGGATTCTCCGCATTGATTCTGCACTCGATGGCATGACCGGATATGGTGATATCCTCCTGCTTTACGGAAAGCGGAAGTCCTGCCGCGATCCGAATCTGTTCCTTAATTAAGTCCATATCGGTGACGGCCTCCGTGACCGGATGCTCCACCTGAATTCTGGTATTCATCTCCATAAAATAAAACTGACCG